>JAEZXC010000073.1 GCA_023442845.1 Actinomycetes bacterium
AGGACAGCCACAAGCGCGCTATCTCAACATTCCTGTCCGACGCCGTCGACCTCAATGACGTTGTCGAGCGTTCCGTACGTCTGCTCAGCCAGTTGACCCGCCAGGTTGCCGTTGTGCAGTACCCCTCACTGCGGGAAAGCGCCGTGCGCCGTGTCGAGTTGGTGCGCATGGCGCCTTCGCGCGCGCTCGCGGTGGTTGTCAGCGCCGACGCTCGCGTGGAGCAAGCGACGGTGCCGGTGCCGGACACGCTGTCCGATGACGAGTTCGAGCAGGTGGCTCGGGAACTCAATGAAGCCGCGACCGGACACACCCCTGCGCCCCTTGAGCGTGAACTCAATGAATGGTCGCAGCGCTACGCCAACAGCGCGTGGGTGCAAGATCTCGCCGACGCGGTTGTCGGGGCGGCGCGGGGCGGCACCGTGGAGCGGGTGGTCTTTGCTGGCACGGGCAATCTCACGCGCGCGAGCACTGACCTCGACGCCGACGCTGTCGCATCCGTTCTTGATGCGCTCGAGGAACAAGTTGTCCTCTTGCGACTGTTGCATGAAATGGCCGCCGAGGGCCCTGTTGCGGTGCGCATTGGTTCCGAGACGGGTCATGAGGCGCTTGCGGGGACATCGATTGTGGCGGCGGGCTACGGCTCACTCACTCAGCCCGCTTTGCTCGGCGCGCTTGGCCCTACCCGTATGGACTACCCAGGAACGATGGCCGCGGTTCGCGCCGTGGCGCGCTACCTGTCGAAAGTGGTGGAGACGTGAAGGACTACTACGCCGTTTTGGGCGTGAACCGCGATGCAAGCGAGGCCGAGATCAAGAAGGCCTACCGCAAGCTCGCCCGCGAGTTGCACCCCGATGTGGCGGGGCCTGAGGCGGAGGATCGCTTCAAGGAAGTGGCAGCCGCCTACGAAGTATTGGGTAACGCCGACAAGCGCGCCTCGTATGACCGCGGCGTCGACCCCCGTTCCTCGGGTGGAGGCATGGGCGGCGGCTTTGGTTTCGAGGACATCTTTGAGACGTTCTTTGGTGCCGCAACGGGATCGTCGCCGCGCCGGGGGCCCACGTCACGCACGCAACGCGGCGGCGACACATTGGTGGAAGTCGACGTCACGCTCGAAGAGGCGGTGTTCGGGGTTCACAAGGAAATCCCCGTCGACATCGCCGAGGTGTGTGGGGCATGTTCTGGCACCTGCTGTGCTCCGGGGACCCAGCCCACCACGTGTACGCAGTGCAATGGTGCGGGAGTTGTCCAACGCGTCGCGCGGTCGTTGCTCGGCCAAATTATGACGACATCGCCGTGCCCGAGGTGCGGGGGTTACGGCTCGATCATCGAGACGCCCTGCACGGAATGCTCGGGCCAAGGCCGCACGCGGGAGCGCCGCGCGATTGACGTCGACATTCCCGCTGGCGTCGAGTCGGGAACCCGCATTCGGATGGCTGGCGCGGGCGACGCCGGGCCTGGTGGCGGCCCTCGGGGCGACCTCTACATCGAGATTCGAGAAAAGCCCCATAAGAGTTTTGAGCGGCGCGGTGATGACCTGCACTGCACGATCGAACTGCCGATGACAGCGGCGGCACTTGGCACTGTCGCACAGGTCGAGACCTTCGATGGGCCCCAAGATGTCGATGTGCGGCCCGGCACGCACGCGGGATCGACCATCACGCTCAAGGGCCTCGGCGTTGGGCGTCTGCAACGCCAAGGACGTGGCAACCTCTACGTCCATCTCGATATTCAGACGCCAACGGACCTCACAGACGAACAGGCCGAACTGCTCCGCCAACTCGCCACGATGCGCGGCGAAGAGCGCCCCGAGGCGCGCCTTGCGCCGCTGGGTGGCGGCGTGTTTGCCCGCTTGCGCGATGCCTTCATGGGCCGGGCGTAAGGAGCCGACGCGGTGAGCGCCCCCGTCTTTATTTGTCCGGCAGCGGCCGACGCTGTGGTGGGCGATGTCGTCACGCTCACGGGGGCGGAAGCCCGCCATGCCGGCACGGTGCAGCGGCGCCGCGAAGGGGAGCGCCTCGACCTCGTCGACGGTGGAGGGCGGCGAGTGAGAGGGCCGATCGTTGCGGTGAGAGACGGCGAACTCGATGTCCGAGTCGACGACGCTGCCTGTGATGACGACCCACCGATCACCCTCGTCCAAGCTCTTGCCAAGGCGGGCCGCGATGAGCAAGCAGTTGAGTCTGCCACGGAGCTCGGCGTCACGCGCATCATTCCCTGGGCCGCGGAACGGTCGATTGTCCAATGGAGAGGGCCCAAGGCGGATAAGGGCCGCGCGCAGTGGTCGTCCCTTGCGACTGCGGCAACAAAACAAAGCCGCCGGGCACTCATTCCAGTTGTCGAAGCAGTGCACTCAAGCAAAGAGATCGACGCCGCGATCCGCGACGCGGTCTCGCGCGGCGAGCGCGTGCTTGTTCTTCATGAAGCGGCGGCCACCCCGTTGTCGTCGCTCACGTGGGCTGATCTGCGTCAACCGGTGTGGTTGATCGTGGGGCCCGAAGGCGGGATCTCCGACGATGAGGTGGAGCGCTTCACGGCAGCCGGCGCGGAACTCGTGCTCCTCGGTCCTCACGTGCTGCGCGCATCGAGCGCGGGACCGGCCGCGATTGCGGGGCTCGCGGTGGCGCGCGGGACCTGGGCGCAGGCGCGTCCTACGCTAGGCACATGAGCGATTGCCTTTTCTGCAAGATCGTTGCCGGAGACATCCCAGCGACGTTGGTGGCCGAGTCTGCGAACGTGATCGCCTTCCGGGACATCGCTCCCAAGGCGCCGCTTCACGTGCTCGTGGTCCCGCGTCAGCATGTCGCTAACGTGACGGAGGCGGCCGCGCAGATGCCTGAGGTACTGGCGGAGATGGTCGTACTCGCGCAAGAGGTTGCCGACGCCGAATCCGATGGCACGTACCGTTTGGTCTTCAACACGGGTGAGAATGCGGGCCAGAGCGTGTTCCACGTGCACGGTCACGTGCTCGGTGGCAAGGCGCTGGAATGGGAGAACGTGTGAGTGCTTCCCGAGTCGTCATCGTTGACGATGCGGCGGTGATGCCGGATCTCTTGGGCACGGCGGATTCCGTCATCAAGGAGGTGGAGCGGGCGTTTCCCGGCGTCGATGTGCTGGTGCGCGGCAATCACATCTCGCTCACGGGTGATGACGCGGAGGTTTCCGCGTGCGCGGCCGCAATCGAGGAGCTGCGGTCGATGCTTGCCGCAGGCGTGACCCTCACCCCGCAGGTCGCTCGTGAGGCGACCCGCATGCTCCGTGACGCCCGGGAGGCGGTGAGCGCAGCGTCGGACGTATCCACGCCGGATTCTCGCCCGGCGGCCGTCCTTGCTCGCTCGATCTTGAGCTCACGCGGCCGCACCATTCGTCCAAAAACGGAGGGTCAAGCCGAGTACGTAGCCGCGATCGAGCATCACACCATCACGTTCGGCATCGGCCCTGCCGGTACCGGCAAGACGTATCTCGCCATGGCGCAGGCGGTTGCCGCGCTGCAAAGCAAGCAGGTGAGCCGCATCATCTTGACGCGACCCGCGGTCGAGGCTGGCGAACGGCTTGGCTTCTTGCCCGGCACCCTGAGCGAAAAGATCGACCCCTACCTGCGCCCGCTGTACGACGCGTTGCACGACATGGTGGACCCCGAGTCGATCCCTCGGCTCATCGAGGCTGGCACCATCGAGGTGGCACCCCTGGCCTACATGCGCGGACGCACTCTCAACGACGCCTTCATCATTCTCGATGAGGCGCAAAACACCACCCGCGAACAAATGAAGATGTTCCTCACCCGCTTGGGATTCGGCTCCACGATGGTCGTGACGGGCGATATCACGCAGGTCGACCTCCCGGGAGGCACCGACTCTGGGCTGCGCGCCGCGCGGGACATTCTGCGCGGCGTTGACGACATTGGGTTCTGCGAATTGGGCGCGAACGATGTGGTGCGCCACCGCCTTGTCAGCGACATCATCGTCGCTTATGCGAAGGACGAGGCGACACGCTCTTGGCCACGTCATGAGGGCCAGCAACGGCGCTTCGCCAAGCCGTCCGATCGAGAGGACCGCACATGATCGAGGTCAATAACGAGACCGACGCCGCGATCGACGAGGCGGAGTTCGCTCACCTCGGTGCGTTTGTCCTCGAGAAGATGCACGTGGCGCCCGACGCCGAACTTGCCATCCTCTTTGTGGACGAGGCAGCGATGGAAGAGCTTCACGTCAAGTGGATGGACGAGCCCGGGCCCACCGACGTGCTGAGTTTCCCGATGGATGAGTTGCGGCCGGGGACTCCGGAGCGCCCCACTCCCGCTGGCTTGCTCGGTGACATTGTCGTGTGCCCCACGGTCGCTGCGCGGCAGGCGCAGACGGCCGGACACTCTGCCGAAGAAGAGATGCTCCTTCTCACGACGCACGGCATTTTGCATTTGCTTGGCTTCGATCACGCGGAACCGGAAGAAGAGAAGGAAATGTTCGCTCTTCAGCGTCAGCTGCTCCTCACCTTCCTCGCTTCGCGCGAGTCGTAGTGGAGCTCGCGTGAACGCCAACGCAATTGCCCTGCTCGTATCGATCGGGCTCGCGAGCCTCATTGGTGCAGCCGTCATGCACGCGATCGTTGCGGCCTTCGAGCAACTGCCACATGTGCGCGAACGTGCGATCGCTGAGGCAGTGCGGCCCGATGGCAAACCCACACGCGCGGCACGGCTTGCACGCGACACCGACGAGACTGCGAACGCGGCGTCGGTGGTCTACGCCTCCCTCGAAGCTGTCGCCTTGGTGTGCTGGAGCATTCTGGCGTGGACGTGGGGGCACGAGTTGTCCTGGCCCGTATGGGCGGTGGCGCTCGTCACGATGGCCGCCGCGATGGCGTACTCAATCCTCGTGGTCCGCGCGTCGCCTCGCCACATGGGACGCACTCACCCGGAGTCAACGGTGCGTGTTCTCGCGCCGCTAGCCGCCACGTTGATCGCGCTGTCGACACCTGTTCGGTTCATCGTTCCCGTGCTCAACAAGCCTGAGTTGTCTGAGGCTGAAGACCTCGTGGAGCGGGCCCAGGATGCCCTCGAAGATGAGGACGCCGAGCTCTTGCGTGGTGTCGTCAACCTCGGCGACACCCTGACTCGCGAGGTGATGGTGCCGCGAACCGACATGGTGACGATCGCGACGGGCACGCCGCTGAGTAAAGCGATGGTGCTGTTCATGCGCTCGGGCTTTTCACGGGTTCCCGTTATCGGTGACGGCACCGATGACGTTCTCGGCATCGCCTATTTGAAAGACGTCGTGAGGGTGACCTGGGCGAACGCGGGTGGCGCGGAGCTGGCTGTCGACGAGGTCATGCGCGAGCCGGTATTCGTGCCCGAGTCTGTGCCCGCAGACGACCTCTTGCGCCGCATGCAGTCAGAGGCGTTTCACATGGCGATCGTGATTGATGAGTACGGCGGCGTTGCAGGCCTTGTCACGATCGAGGATGTCCTCGAAGAGATTGTGGGTGAACTCGTCGACGAGCATGATCGGGCGGAGCCACAAATCGAGGACCTCGGTGACGGGCGCTTCCGCGTGCCTGCACGGCTCTCGCTGGGCGATCTCGGCGACCTGTTTGACCTCACGATTGAAGACGATGACGTCGATACGGCCGCCGGAATCCTTGCCAAAGCATTGGGCAAGGTGCCGCTACCAGGTTCATCGGCAACGACCCACGGGGTGATTCTCACCGCAGAAAGGGCTGAGGGACGGCGCCGACGCCTCACCTGGCTGGTCGTCGAGCAAGAGCAACCAGAGCCGGCCGACGATGAAGGCTCGGAGTCAAAGCGACGGGGCCGCAAAGGACAAGACAATGAGTGATGCATCTGCGGGCCACCGTTCGGGATTTGCCTGCTTTGTCGGCAGGCCAAACGCGGGAAAGTCGACCCTGATGAACGCAATCGTCGGGGAAAAGGTCGCGATCATGTCGTCTCGTCCCCAAACCACGAGGCGCGCCATTCGTGGCATCGTCACTCGCGACGACGCCCAGCTGGTTGTTGTCGATACGCCCGGCCTGCATCGGCCTCGGACACTGCTTGGCGAGCGTCTCAACGACCTGGTTCGCGAGACCTTTGCTGAAGTCGATGTCATTGGCTTTTGCCTCCCGGCCGACGAGAAGGTGGGGCCGGGCGACCAATGGATTGCTCGGGAGCTGTCAGAAGCGCGTGCTCCCGTCGTGGCGATTGTCACCAAGGTGGACAAGGTGGCGCGCGAGCGCGTTGCCGAGCATTTGCTGGCGGTGTCTGAACTGGGGGATTGGGCCGCGATTGTCCCCGTGTCCTCCGTGAAGGGCATCCAGGTGGATGTGCTTCTTGATGTTCTTGTCGATCACCTTCCTGAAGGCCCGCCGCTGTACCCGACGGGAGCGGTCACCGACGAACCCGAAGAGGTGCGCATCGCCGAGTTTGTGCGCGAAGCAGCTCTCGAGGGGGTCCGGGACGAACTACCGCACTCGCTCGCAGTGATCGTCGAGGAGGTCGTGGAATCTGATCAGCCGGCCCCCGCAGGCAAGCTGCCAATCCTCGAAATCAGGGCACACGTGTTTGTCGAGCGGGATAGTCAGAAGGGCATCATCATCGGCAAGGGCGGGGCGCGCCTCAAGGAGGTGGGCGCCACTGCGCGCAAAGATATCGAGAGGCTGCTGGGCCGCAAGGTGTTCCTCGATCTGCACGTGAAAGTGGCAAAGGACTGGCAGCGGGACCCGAAGCAGCTCGGGCGGCTCGGGTTCTAGCGTTTCTCCCGTCGACGACTGGTGTGCGCTAAGGTGGCGACATGCGTGCACGCTCGCTGCTCCTTCGCTGCCGCGACGAGGCCTAACCAGGCCGGATCCTCGTCGCGGTGGTTGGTGTGTCGGCCCACAGCCACCTAGCAAGCGACAAGGACTTATCTCATGAGCGAGTACTACACCGGCGGAAACCAGCGAGCATCGATGATGCCAATTCACAAATACCGGCCCTTCCACGAACTGATCACTGTCGATCTGCCTGACCGCACGTGGCCGAGCAAGCGCATCGAGAAGGCGCCGCGATGGTGCGCCGTCGATCTGCGCGACGGTAACCAGGCCCTCATCGAGCCAATGAACGCAGAGCGCAAGATGCGCATGTTCGACTTGCTCGTGCGGATGGGCTTCAAAGAGATCGAGGTTGGCTTCCCGAGCGCCAGCCAGACGGATTTTGACTTTGTTCGCCAGCTGATCGAAGAAGACCGAATCCCGGACGATGTGACGATCCAGGTGCTGACGCAGGCTCGCGAGCACCTCATCGAGCGCACCTACGAGTCGCTGCGTGGGGCCAAGAACGCGATCGTCCACCTCTACAACTCCACCTCCGTGCTCCAGCGCGAGGTGGTGTTCCGTGCGGATAAGGATGAGGTGCGCGATATCGCAACGCACGGCGCCATGCTGTGCCAGAAGTTCGAAGAGCTGATCCCCGAGACGCAGGTCTTCTACGAGTACAGCCCCGAGTCCTTCACGGGCACCGAGCTCGAGTACGCGGTCGACGTGTGCAACGCGGTGCTCGACGTGTGGAAGCCCACGCCGGAGCGCAAGGTCATCATCAACCTGCCCGCCACGGTAGAAATGGCGACACCCAACATCTATGCCGATGCGATCGAGTGGATGAGCCGCCACCTCGACTACCGCGACAGCGTCGTCCTCAGCCTCCACCCCCACAATGACCGCGGCACAGCCGTCGCAGCGGCCGAATTGGGGTACATGGCGGGAGCGGACCGCATCGAAGGATGCCTGTTCGGTAATGGTGAGCGCACCGGCAACGTCGATCTCGTCACGCTCGGCATCAACTTGTTTAGCCAGGGAATTGACCCTGAAATTGACTTCAGCGACATCGACGAGGTCCGCCGCACCGTCGAGTACTGCAACCAACTCGACGTTCACGCTCGCCACCCGTGGGGTGGGGATCTCGTGTTCACCGCTTTCTCCGGCTCGCACCAGGATGCGATCAAGAAGGGCCTCGAACACATGGACGCGAAGGCGGCTGCACAGGGAGTCGGTGTCGACGACCTCGTGTGGGGCGTTCCATACCTGCCGATCGACCCGCGCGACGTTGGTCGCACCTATGAGGCCGTCATTCGGGTCAACTCCCAGTCCGGTAAGGGAGGCGTGGCGTACTTGCTGAAGACGGAGCATCAACTCGACTTGCCGCGTCGGCTTCAGATCGAGTTCTCGCAAGTCGTGCAGCGGGAGGCCGACGCCTCGGGAACGGAGATGACCGCGGAGCGGATTTGGGACATCTTCCTCGACGAGTATCTGCCCGCGACTGACGAGGCGGACATGTGGGGCCGCTTTGCGCTCCGGGGTACTCGGACATCATCGTCCGACGCCGGTCCCGACACTCTCGCTGCCGACATCGCCGACGGTGGCGACTCTGTGACGATCGAGGGATCGGGCAACGGCCCAGTTGACGCATTTGTGGCGGCTCTTGGCACCCGCGGGGTCAAGGTCGAGGTGCTCGACTACGCGGAGCACGCAATGACCGCAGGTGGCGACGCGAGGGCGGCGTCGTACGTCGAGTGCCAGATTGATGACCGCATCGTGTGGGGCGTTGGAATCGATCCGTCGATTACGACAGCCACGCTCAAGGCGATCATCTCGGCCGTCAACCGCGCCGAGCGAGACCACCGCTAGGACCTCGCCCGTGCCGCGCATCAGGTGTGCACCATGCGTGGCACGGGCCCACGGGTCGCACAAGGGTTGACAATGGGGTGTGCCCCTTTACCGTGACCACGCGATTGTGCTGCGCACCCACAAGTTGGGTGAGGCGGATCGCATTGTCACGATGCTGACGCGTCGCCACGGCAAGATTCGGGCCGTTGCGAAGGGAGTACGGCGCACGTCGAGCCGCATCGGCGCGCGGATGGAACCGTTCATGCTCGCCGACGTACAGCTGTACGAGGGTCGCAACCTCGACATCGTGAGCCAAGTGGAAACGCGCGAACCATACGCGCGGCGCATCTCTGAGGACTACGCGCTCTTTACCGCAGCAACGGCAATGGTCGAGACCATCGACACGATTGTTGACCATGAACGAGAGCCTGCCCCGGAGCATTTCCGGCTGTTGCACGGCGCACTTGGGGCGCTGAGCCGACGCGAGCATGAGCCCGGCCTCGTGCTCGACTCGTTCTTGTTGAGGGCACTTGCGCTCGCCGGCTATGAGCCCAGTTTTGATGAATGCGCCTCATGTGGCGCTCCCGGGCCGCACCGCGCCTTCCAGGTGGGCGGCGGTGGAGCCACGTGTGAGGATTGCCGTCAACCTGGCGCCGCCGCTCCCGCCCCGGAAACATTCGAGCTCCTTAACGCGCTCCTTGCGGGCGACTGGTCACGAGCGGATGACACGGACGTCCGTCAGCGCCGTGAAGCCGCCGGGCTCATCGCCGCGTACGCCCAGTTCCATCTCGAGCGGCGCGTGCGAAGCCTTGGTCTCGTCGATCGTGGCGACGCGGCAACCATCGGCGAACCGTATCCCCACTAACCTGGGGGCGTGACACCCCAGCCGCCTCCGCCGCATCCGTCAGGTGCGACCCCGCCCCAGATCCCCGCATCGGCGGTTCCCGCCCACGTCGCGGTTGTCATGGACGGCAACGGGCGGTGGGCCAAACAGCGCGGACTGGCGCGCACAGAGGGCCACACACGGGGAGAGGCGGCCCTGCTTGATGTTGTGGCAGGCGCGATTGAGATTGGCGTCAGCCACATCAGCGCCTACGCCTTCAGCACGGAGAACTGGAAGCGCAGTCCCGATGAGGTGCGCTTTCTCATGGGATTCAACCGCGACGTCATCCGCCGGCGCCGCGACCAAATGCACGAGTGGGGGGTGCGCGTGCGGTGGGCCGGGCGTCGGCCTCGGCTGTGGAAGTCCGTCATTTCGGAGCTCGAGAAGGCAGAGGAACTGACGCGCGACAACACGACGATGACGCTCACGATGTGCGTGAACTATGGGGGTCGCGCCGAGATCGCCGACGCTGCGCGGGCGATTGCGCTGAAGGTCGCCGCGGGCGAGATTGACCCGGACAAGATCACCGAGCGCACCCTGGCTGCTTACCTCGACGAACCCGACATGCCTGACGTTGACCTTTTTTGGCGCTCAAGCGGTGAGCAGCGATCGAGCAACTTCCTGCCGTGGCAAGCGGCGTACGCCGAATATGTGTTCTCGGACGTGCTGTGGCCCGATGTGGATCGGCGCCATTTGTGGGCCGCTATCGAGGAGTACGCGAATCGAAATCGGCGGTTTGGCGCAGCCGAGTAGCACCCCACACAAGCGCAACAATCGCGACAATGACGCCGGCGCCCAACCACGGTGAGGCGGCGAACGCTTCGAAGAGCGTGAACCCAAGCGTCGAGTAGATGGCGGCCCACGCGATGCACCCGGGAATCATTGCAATCGTGTAGATATCCCACCGCATGCGAACGTAACCGGCCGTGATGTTCACCATTGTCTGAAAGCCGATCGTGAGGAAGGACAACGGGAGCCCGATCGGCCCCCACTTCTCAAGAAATCGGCGGGCGCTGTCGGCACGTGGGCCAGAGAGTTTGTTCGCGAGCGCTACGGCACGGGGCCTTTCCGAGACGGCAGCGGCGTCGGCCCCACGCCGTGCCCACCTGCCCAGCCAATACGTCGCCTGAGCCCGCGTAAATACGACGAACAGCAAGAACAGCGCAACCGCCCACCATCCGAGCCCTTCAAGAACGTCAGGCACGCCAGCCACTTATGCCGTCCTTTGCGCGCAGTCGCTACACACGCCCGTGAGCTCCACGGTGTGCTCGATGTGGGTGTAGCCGTGTTGTGCGCCGACACGCGCCGCGAGCGTTTCGATGGATGGCAAGTCGATGTCCTCAGCTGCGCCGCATTCGCGGCATCGCAAATGGTGGTGATGTGCTTCAGTCGCTTCGCATAGGCGGTAGAGGGTCTCTCCGGACTCGGTGACAACGGTGTCGACCTCACCCGCATCGACAAGCGTCTGAAGCGCGCGGTACACCGTGGCAAGCCCTGCGGAGTCGCCTCCACGGCGCAGCCGCTCATGCCAGTCTTGAGCGGATCGGAAGCCACCTTCGTTCAGCACGTCGAGCACGGCGGCGCGCTGTTTCGTCATTCGAGGCTTGGGGGTCGTCATCGAGTGCTCCTGAGTCGCGCCTTTGCGCCGCTGACAACGCTTGTCACCACATATCCCGCGACACCGAGCACAACGATGAGGGCCCCCGGCTGCAGGTCATACTCCAAGGTGATGGCGATGCCGATCACCGTGAGCACCGCACCGACGGCCATGGCGAGGTGCATCGTGCGCGAAAAGGAGCGCGTCAATTGCTGAGCGATCGCGACCGGCAAGATCATGAGGGCGCTGACGAGGAGCACACCGACCACTCGCATCGCGGCCGTAATGGTGACAGCTGCGAGCACGGCCACCACCATGTTGAGAACGCCGACGGGTAAACCGGTTGAGCGGGCGAACTCTTGGTCGTGGGTCACGGTAAATAATGCGGGGCGCAGGTACAGGCCCACGATCAAGATGACGATTGCGAGAGCGACCGTCACCCACACGTCAGTCCATGTCACTGTCGAAATCGAGCCAAAAAGGTAGCCCAAGAGATTGGCGTTCGAACCGCCCGCGGCTCCGATGAGAAGCACACCGGTCGCGATGCCGCCGTAAAAGAGAATCGCCATCACAACGTCTGCTGCCGCACCCCGCGTGCGCATCCTCTCGATGGTGACTGCACCTGCGATCGCGAACACCACAGCGCCCGGCACCGCGAGCGCGTCACGCTGGGCGAGGTCTGCGGCCGAACCCGCGAGCCATCCCGCGGCCACACCTGCCAGCGCGACGTGGCCTATGCCGTCACCGAGTAGCGCCATGCGTCGCTGCACGAGGTACGTCCCGACAACAGGCGTGGCAAGGCCAACGAGCACACCGACGATGAGCATCCGCTGGACGAGGGGCTCGGATAGGAGTGACATCACGGTGCCTCCAAACCGAGCGTCGGGTGGGAGTGTTGAATATCGAGGTCCTCGTGCGGGTGCTCGTGGTCGTGCCCAGGCAGTGCGTGCACGCCGAGGTCGCGTGGCGGCTCGCCTGCATAGGTGACGCAGCCGTCTTCAAGAACCACCGCAGTGTCGATGTGTCGTGCAAGCGCACCGAGTTCGTGCAACACGACAACGATGGCGACACCGTCGTCCTTGAGATGACCCAATGCGTGAGCGAAGGCCACCTGCGACTGGAGGTCCACGCCCGCCATCGGCTCATCGAGAATGAGCACGCGCGGCTTGCGGACAAGCGCTCGTGCGATGAGCACCCGCTGCTGCTGACCCCCTGAAAGGCGGCTCACGTCACGGTTCGCGAGATCCTCGACGCCAAGCGTGGTGAGTGCGTCGATCGCGGCGCCGCGGTGGTGACGTGGCGGGCGCAACGTGCTCTTTCCGAGGAGCCCGGAGGTGACGACTTCGAGCGCAGTGGCGGCGACTCCGCCTGCCGCCGTCATGCGCTGGGGGGCGTAGCCGAGCAGCGCGCGCGATGCGGCCGACGCTGGCTCACCAAAAAGCGAGATCGAGCCGTGGGTGATCGGGTGAGCTCCGACGAGTGCTCGCACAAAGGTCGACTTTCCGGAGCCGTTGCCCCCCATGAGCGCGACAACTTCGCCTGGCCGAGCCTGGAGGCTTACGTTGTGAAGTATCTCGGTACCCTGCAATGACACGCACACGTCCCGTGCATCGAGAGCGGGCACGGCATCCGGTGAACCTTGGCGAGCGTCAGTCACAATCGAGTGCCTTTCGCAATGCGTCGAGATTGCGCAGCATGACGCTGCGATAATCGTCTTCGTCTGCCGCTGTCTCGAGTGGATCGAGCACAGCAGTTGAGACCCCGGCGTCCTGCGCGACGGCCTCTGCCACACGCGGACTCACCAATTGTTCGGTAAAGACGGTGGTGGCGCCAGTTTCCCGGATGAGTTGTCCGATCTCGCGCAGGCGTGCGGGGGAAGGCTCGGTGTCAGGCTCAATACCGGCGATCCCCACCTGGTGAAGGTCGTAGGCGTGCGCGAGGTAACCAAATGCTGCGTGAGAGGTGACGATGTCGCGGCGTTCACACCGGGCGAGGCCCGTCGAGAATGTGTTGTCAAGGTCGTTGAGTTCAACGACCAGTTCCGCCGCGTTCGCGCGGTAGCGATCGGCGTTCACGGGGTCGAGGGCGGCGAACTGTTCGCCAACGGCGTTTGCATAACGGCCAAGCATCGCCGGGTCGAGCCAGAAGTGCGGGTCAGTGGAGCCGTGATCGTGGTCGGCGTGGTCATCGTCGGCGTGGTCATCGTCTGCGTGGGCATCGGGTGCCTCATCGAGGTCGATGACCGTGGTTGCGTCGAACGCCGCGACTCCGGTCGCGGCAATCGCGTCTTCGACGGCGGGCTGGAACGCGTCGATGAAGAGCACGAGATCTGCTTGGCCCATGTCGCGCACCGTCGCGGGGGAGAGCTCAATGTCATGCGGCTCCACGCCGGCAGGGGTGAGGGAGGAGACGCTGACAAGGTCGCCGCCAACATGCTCGGCGACGTACTCGAGCGGATAGAACGCTGCCGCCACCGTCAGTGCCGCGCCGTCGTTGTCGTTCCCCTGTGACGGCGTGCACGCGGAGGTGGTGAGCGCCAGCAGGGCGGCGCCAATGAGGACGCGGCGGGTGGCGTGATGAAGTGGCTTTGTCGTTTGCACACGGCAGACGCTAAAGCAAATGAGAATCATTGTCAATTACGCGGTTCGCCGGGCAGTTCTCGCCGTCGGCGCGGACTAGACTGACCACCAACTCAGGCGACCTTCAACCCAGGAGAGTTCACCATGGCCACGCGCCTCGATGACGTCATTTCCCTCGCCAAACGGCGCGGCTTCGTGTTCCCTTGCGGCGAGATTTACGGTGGTACCCGCTCCGCGTGGGACTACGGACCGCTCGGCGTTGAACTCAAAGAGAACATCAAGCGCCAGTGGTGGCGTGCAATGGTGACGAGCCGCGATGACATCGTCGGCCTTGACTCATCTGTCATCCTGCCCACTCAGGTGTGGGAAGCCTCCGGTCACGTCGAAGCCTTCGTGGACCCGCTCGTTGAGTGCCTCGGTTGCCACAAGCGCTTCCGTGAGGATCACCTCCTCGAAGAGTTCGAAGAGAAGAAGGGTCGTGCACCCGAGGGCGGACTCGCCGAGATCGCCTGTGCCAACTGCGGTACTCGTGGGCAGTGGACCGAACCGAAGATGTTCAACGGGCTGCTCCGCACCTACCTGGGCGCAGCGTCGGACGAATCGGGAATGCACTACTTGCGCCCCGAGACGGCCCAAGGCATCTTCGTCAACTTTGAGAACGTGATGCGCTCCGCGCGCATGCGCCCTCCGTTTGGAATTGCTCAGGTGGGTAAGTCCTTCCGCAACGAGATCACACCTGGCAACTTCATCTTCCGCACGCGAGAGTTCGAGCAGATGGAGATGGAGTTCTTTGTGGTGCCCGGCACGGACGAGGACTGGCACCAGCGCTGGATCGACGAGCGCATGGACTGGTACGTCGGTCTTGGCATCGACCGTGACAACCTGCGCCTCTACGAGCACCCCAAAGAGAAGCTCTCGCACTACTCGAAGCGCACTGTCGACATCGAGTATCGCTTTGGTTTCCAGGGCAGCGAATTCGGCGAGCTTGAAGGAATCGCGAACCGCACCGACTTTGACCTGAAGACCCACTCTGAAAAGTCCGGCAAGGACCTCAGCTACCTCGATCCAGCGACCAACGAGCGCTACTACCCCTACGTCATCGAGCCCGCGGCAGGCCTGTCCCGGTCGCTCATGGCATTCCTCGTTGAGGCGTACGCCGAGGAGGAGGTGCCCACCGCAAAGGGCGGGACCGAGAAGCGCACCGTTCTTAACCTCGACCCACGCCTCGCGCCGGTGAAGGCCGCCGTGTTGCCGTTGTCGAAGTCGGAAGAACTCGTCCCAACGGCCGACGCTCTTGCTAGGGAGTTGCGTCAGTTCTGGAACGTGGAGATCGACGTCACGCAGTCCATCGGCAAGCGTTACCGCCGTCAGGACGAGGTGGGTACGCCGTTCTGCATCACCGTCGACTTTGAAACGAAGGACGACCAGGCGGTGACAATTCGCGATCGCGACACCATGCAGCAAGAGCGGGTCTCTCTCGACAAGGTGAAGTCTTACCTCGCAGAACGCCTACTCGGAGCGTAGGACGCGCCGTGGGTGGAGGTCACGTTCACGAAGGTGAACGGCCGCGTGCCACCGAGCGAGTCACGACGATCCTTGCGGTGATCGTCGGGGTGGTCGTGTTCCTCACGGCGCTCGGGGCGGCGTCGGTATGGCCCAAAGATTTCAGTTTCTTTGGCTCCATTCCATCGGCCGACGAAGACTCGCGCTGGGTGTACGCCACGGTGACATCGGTGGAGGCCGACGGCACCATCCTCGCGACGATCGACGGTGAGGAAGAGCGGGGCGAACGCCCGATGGCAACGCTCGACGACCCAACGCTTCCCCTCGATGTGGGGGACACGGTTCGCGCGCTCGAACTTCCCGACGGACAACTCGGCTTCGCAGACTATGAGCGGGGCGCGTCGATGCTCGTTCTCGCGATCATCTACGTCGTCCTGGTGATCGCTGTCGCGTGGTGGCGAGGGATAGGTGCACTGCTCGGTCTCGTCGCCGCCTTTGGCATCGTCATGTTCTTCACAGTGCCGGCGCTGTTTGGTGGCGGGAACGCCCTCGTCATTGGCCTGGTCACCGGATCGGGTGCGCTTTTTGTGTTGCTCTACCTCGCGCATGGACCCAATGCGCGCACCACAACCGCGTACTTGGGTACCCTCGCCGGTCTCGCCGTCACGGCCGCGCTTGCCATCTGGGCGGTGTCGTCAAGCAAGTTGTTGGGCTTCTGGAGCGAAGACGGCGCCCATCTTGAGCTCTTCAATCGGGGAGTGTCACTTCAAGGCATCGTGGTGTGCGGCATCGTCCTCGCCGGTCTTGGTGTGCTCAACGATGTGACGGTGACCCAAGCGTCGGCCGTTTGGGAATTGCGAACGGCTCGACCTGACCTCAACTGGTGGTCGCTCTTTGTCAGGGGCATGCGCATTGGCCGCGACCACATTGCGTCCACGGTCTACACGATCGC
>JAEZXC010000033.1 GCA_023442845.1 Actinomycetes bacterium
CCCTCGTTTGCCGCGCCGTCGACCGCCCGTTCGCGCACGTGGACCACGAGGACGCCGTCGGGACCGACCTCGACAAGCGGACCCTTACGGCTGCCCGGCTTGGCCTGCACGCGATGCCTGCTCATGAGCCCACGCTAGCCTCGGCCGCTGTCACGGTTTGGAAAACTTTCGACTTTGGCGCTGTGCGTGTCAGACCTTTTCCGTACTTTATGAACGTGACTGATGACATTGCGGTCGAGGCAGAGGGTCTCGTCAAGTCGTTTAAGAAGACCAAGGCGCTCCAGGGCGTCTCGTTCCAAGTGCCACGTGGCAAGGTGCTTGGTGTGCTCGGGCCCAACGGCGCGGGCAAGACCACCGCGGTGCGGATTCTCGCCACACTGCTTCGGGCCGACGCTGGACGGGCCATCGTTGCCGGCCATGACGTCGCGCGCCACCCCGCGGAGGTGCGCAAGCGCGTGGGCCTCACCGGCCAGTACGCCTCGATCGATGAGGAGCTCACCGGGCGTGAGAACCTCAGGATGATCGGCGAGCTCCTCAATATGCGAGTGTCCGTCGCGGCGGCGCGAGCCAAGGAACTGCTCGAGTGGTTTGACCTCACCGAGGCAGCCGACCGCATGGCGAAGACGTACTCCGGCGGCATGCGCCGGCGCCTTGACCTTGCCGCCTCGCTGACCGGCCACCCGGAGATCGTCTTTCTCGACGAGCCCACCACCGGTCTCGACCCGGCCAAGCGTGAGGACATGTGGGACGTGGTGCGGGACATTGTGTCGACAGGGACCTCGGTGCTGCTCACTACGCAATATCTCGAAGAGGCGGATGAGCTGGCCGACGACATCGTCGTCATCAACTACGGCGAAGTGATCGCCCATGACACAGCCGAGAACCTCAAGCGCATTACTGGAACCCAGACCCTTCGAGTACGGCCGGCGGATCCGAGCCGCGAGGGTCAGGTACGGGACATCCTCTTGGGCGTGGGGACGCCGGGGACGAGCGTCGACACCTCGCGTCCAGGGGACTTCGCCATCCCGGTGACCGATCACCGCTCTCTTGCGCGCGCCGTCGCCGCGCTTGAGGCGCAGGACATTGAGGTGACCGAGATGTCGCTCATGCTGCCGAGCCTCGATGAAGTGTTCTTTACCTTGACGGGCGAGCGCCAGAAGCCACCTGCAAGCACCGAGGAGACTGAGGAGGTGGCATCGTGACCGCTACCGCAACCCACAGGGTCGAAACTCGCCCCAACGGCCCACTCGACTTGATCCAGCATTCGTGGGTGCTTGCGAAGCGCTCGTTGGTGAAGACATGGCGAACACCAGAGGTCCTGATTGACGTCACCCTCTCGCCCATCATGTTCGCGCTGCTGTTCACGTATATCTTTGGCGGTGCGATTGCGGGTTCCACGTCCGACTACCTCCCGTTGCTCATCACCGGATTGATCGGACAGAACATCGCTTTTGCGTCCGTCGGCATTGGAATCCAACTCAATGCGGACATCTCGAAAGGCATCTTCGATCGCTTTAAGTCGTTGCCAATTTCTCGAGTTGCGCCGCTATTCGGGGCGGCGCTCGGCGACATTGTTCGGTACGTCTTGCTCATCGGCATCATGGTGGGCACCGGCTACGCACTCGGATACCGCCTCGGCACTGACATCTGGAAGTTCCTCGCGGGCGTCGCGCTCGCAATGCTCTTCGCATTGTGCCTCGCGTGGGCACCCATGCTGGTGGGGCTGCTCGCGCGAAGTGAGCGCGCGGTCCAGGGCATCGTCTTCATGACGCTCTTTCCGTTGACATTCGCCTCCAACGCCTTTGTCCCCACCGATTCCATGCCCGCGTGGCTCAAGGCGTTCGCCGACGGCAACCCCTTGTCGCACCTCATCCAAGCGCTGCGTGCCCTGTGGAACGATCCCTCCTTGCCGGAGGCGATGTCGAATAACGGTCACTGGCAAACCCCCGTGGCGTGGACCCTTGCCTGGTGTGCGATCTTCGTCGTCGTGTTCGCGCCGCTCGCCATCCGGGCATACAACCGCCGCTCCTAAGAAACTCCGAAAACGCGAATGGCGCGTGGCGCCCTCAGCTCGCCACGCGCCACTCGCGCCCCGTCCTATCGCTGCAGTGACTCGATAAGCTCCTGCGCGTAACGGTGGGTCTCAGGGAGCGACTCGATCCACACACGCGGAGGCTGGCGCACCAGATTGCCCACCCGCATCGTGATCGCTCGCTCAGAAATGTGGTCCCTCAACAACGCGATGCCGTGACCCAGCATCGGCCCGCGTTCCACGAGCACCGCGTAGAGTCCGTCGCCCAGGCGGGCCATCGGATGTCCATCGCCATAGGCGCCCTTGAGGGCTTGCCCAACGGCGGCGTTGCGTGCCATCCGCTGCCACGGATCCGCATCCATCACAGTGACGTCGATCATGACGAGCGCGTGCGTTTGGGGCACGGACGTGCCATTGCGCGTCGCCGAGCCGTACACCTCCGCCAACCGCTGCGTCAGGTACTCCGCTGTGCCAAGGCCCGATTCAGCGTCGGCCATCTGTGGCACCGAAGGTGACGCCGCGGTTCCTTCGGTCCATCCGGCGCACAGGGCACGGATTGACCGGATGGGAGCCGACTCGTAACCCGCAGCTCTAAAGAGCACGGCCATGTCGTCAATGGCTTCAGTGATGCCGACGCCAGCCTCGGAGCGCGCCTGACCCAGGCGGAATGCGGCGGGCGCGGTATCGAGGCGCGACTCGAGCGCTTCGACTAGGGCCTCGGTTGCTGGCGTGTACCAGTCCCCCGGGCGTAACCACACGGAGTCGATGCTCGTCGACTGCCACTTGTGCAGCAGGCTCGAGCTTTCGACCGTCTTGGTGGGCTGTTCGTTTCCCCTCATGGCGTATGAGAGGTGGGAGGCGCGCCGCTATGACGGCGAAAATCGGCATTTTTCACGAGTTTTTTCTCGCGACGCGCGGTCTGTGACATAAGCCACTGAAACTGCGCCTTGTGCCAGGCCCACATAACGGGGGACCATAGGGGGACAACTGTCCGCTTTGGGCTAACTTGAGGGCATATGGGGTACGAGCAGATCGCGTTTTGGACGGAAACGTCCAGTGATCCCGAGTTGATTGCCGGCGTGCGCGCTGGTGACACCTCGGCTTTTGCTGTGCTCTACGAACGTCACGCCGACGCCGCCCGCAAGGTCGCCGCTCAGTACACAAACACTCCCGTCGACATCGACGACGTTGTTTCCGAGTCTTTCTCGCGCGTCCTCCGCGCGCTGCAACAAGGTGATGGGCCGGACCTCGCGTTCCGTGCGTACCTCTTCACCATCGTGCGACGCACGGGCATGGATCTCATTAACAAAGGCATCCGCACCAAACCTCGCGACGACATGTCCCAGTTTGAGGCCGCTCTCGGTTTCGAAGCGGCCTCTGACGAGCCCGCGATGGATGGCTTCGAACACGGACTTGTTGCCGATGCCTTCAAGTCGCTGCCCGAGCGGTGGCAAGCAGTCCTTTGGTACACCGAAGTCGAGAAGAAGAGTCCGAAGGACATTGCGCCGCTCCTTGGACTTTCCGCGAATGGCGTCGCGGCACTGTCGTACCGTGCCCGTGAAGCTCTTCGCCAGGCGTACCTCCAGCAGCACTTGTCGCTTGCCACGGACGTCAACTGCCTCGAAGTCAACACTCAACTTGGCGCGTATGTGCGCGGTGGCCTCAACAAGCGAGAGTCTTCCCGCATCGACGACCACGTAGCAATCTGCGAGAAGTGCACCGCGCTCGTCGCCGAACTGCAAGACGTCAATAGGGGCATGCGGTCGATCATCGCGCCGCTCGTCATGGGTGTGCTCGGTGTCGGTGCCCTCGAAGGTGGGCTCCCGATCGGTGGCGCTATTGCCGGGATTGCGAGCACGGCAGGTGCCGCGGGTGGTCTTGGCGGTGGAGCTGGCGCTGGCAGTGCCGGTGGCGCGGGTGGTGGTGTTGGTGCTGGTGCCGGTGGCGCTGGCAGCGCTGGCGGTGCTGGTGCCGGTGGCGCCGGAACTGGTGCGGGCGCAAGTACTGGTGTGGGCACGTCGGTTGGTGCGGGCGCTTCGAGCGCGGGCGCCGGCGGCGCAGGCGTCGGAGCCGGTGCGACGGCTACCGCCAGTGGGGTCGGGTTTGGAACTGCGGCGAGTGTCGCTGGAGTGGGCGCTGCTGCAGTTGCCACCACAGGTGCAGCGCTGCCTGGTACCGCGACGGGTGCAGGAGCCGCTGGCGCTGGAACTGCGGTCGGGTCCGGAACCGCCGCGACGGGTGCATTTGGTACGGGTGTTGGCGCGGTGAGCACCGGTGCGGGCGCGGTCACGTCTGGAGCCGGAGCCGCTGGCGTCGGCGTTGCAACTGGAGGAATCCTTGCGGGCGCGGGCAGCATCCTGATTCCTGCAGCCGCGGTTGTAGGCGTCGCTTCGCTTGCGTTTGCAGGCGCCGGGTACTTCGGTGCCTTTGACTCGGCCTCGCCGACGGACGATGGCCCCGCACAGGCTGAAGAGTTGGCGCCTCCTCCCGAGAGCGTTGACCCCCCGGGTGGCGCCGGAGGCACTGGAAGTTCTGGTTCAGCTGGCGAAGACTCGGTTCCTGAGCAGTCGGCGCCACCTGCCGACGCCGACGCTCCGAGCGATTCTGTCGCCGGCGGAACGGGTGGTACTGGCGGCACTGGCAACCTTCCCGGGGCTGGCGGCACGGGTGGCACTGGCGGCACTGGTGGCACCGGAGGTACGGGCGGTACGGGCAACCTTCCCGGCACTGGTGGTACCGGCGGCACGGGCGGCACTGGCGGCACGGGCAACCTTCCCGCCTCCGGTGGCGACGGCGGCACTGGCGGTACGGGTGGCACGGGTGGCACTGGTGGGACCGGGGACCTTCCCGGGTCGGGTGGCGACGGCGGCACTGGCGGCGATGGCGGTACCCCGCCTCCCTCGACTTCGCCGCGCCTCACGCTCGCCAAGGCTCCGCTGGACTTCCTCGAGATCTCCGAGTCGAACCCGTCGGTCGGCATGGCAGTGGCCAACACCGGCGACGGCGACGCCGACGATGTGACCGCTCAGATCACCTTGCCCGACGGCCTGACATTCGCGCCGCCGCCTGGTGGGGCGTCCTCTCTCATGGCCGTACCGGTCCAGCGCCTCCATGACTATCTCTCGTTCCACTCGACGGGTGCGCTCACCGTCGGCGACTGGTCTTGTTCCTTCGACTCCGCGCTCGCAACGTGCGACCTGCCGAGCCTCCCTGCCGGTGGGCAGACTGGCTTCGATGTGCCGGTGGACATCGCGGGTGCGGTCGCAGACGGCGCACTCACGCACTTTGTGGTGACAACCGGCGACCAGACGATCGAGTACTCGGTGCTCACGGGTGTTGACGTGAATGACGAAGACGTCGAGGTCATCTTTACGGGTGAAGGCCAACTGGCCGCGACGCACGTAGGTGCGACCCTGATGGGTTGCGACCTCAGCCAACTGGCATGCCGCAACGTTATGAAGTCCACGGCGAGCAACACGAACTCCCAGTACAACAACAACGGCTGGGCGATGCGGCCGCTCAATGAGGCTGGTGGACAGTTCAACTCCGCGTCGACAACCCTCACGTTGCCTGAAGGGTCAGTCGTCACCTACGCGAGCCTCGAGTGGGCGGCAAACCGTCACACCTCTGACGCGTTCAGCGGCGCTCTTGATTCTGCTCGGCTACGAGGCCCCGGCCAATCTGAGTACATACCGATCACTGCGGACACGGTCTCGCAGACATCGGACCCGGACGGCCGCGTTTACTACCAGGCCCGTGTTGACGTCACTGACCTTGTGAAGGATCTGGGCGCCGGTGAGTGGTCACTTGCCGACGTTGCCTTGGCAGCAACGTCGAAGGACCCGGACCGCACATACTTTGGCGGCTTCGCCTTGACGGTCATCTACGGCAACCCTGCGCTCAACGACTCGCGTGTCGCGATCTTCGATGGCGCTCACTGGGTCTCGTCCGCAAACAAGGCAGACTTCACCTTTGCCACAACCGGCCCGTCCAAGGTGACGCTCGGCTGGACGGCGTGGGAAGGCGACCGTGGTCTCGTCGGCGACCGCATCGACATCGACGGCGACACGTTCGCGCCACTGCGGTGGGATGGCACTTCAACAAGCGTTGGAGACTCGGGCAACGCCGCCGACTCGACAGCGTTCGGTGGCGCTTATGCGAACACCCTCGGTGTGGATGCGAAGCTGTTCCGGCCGGGAAACGTTCCTGCTGGCGTGCACAAGGTCACCGTGGGTACTGACGGCGACAACTTCTTGCTGAGCACCCTCACTGTCACGATCGACTACCCGTAAGGTCGGCCGGCTAAACGGTAATTGCCCCGCTGGGGTCCCACGGCTGCTGCAACTGCCGCGCCGTGCGCGCCGCGTGTTCTACTCCGTAGTCACGGGCCACCATGTGCAAGGCCATATGGATGCCGGACGTCAGGCCACCCGACGTCACCACCCTGCCCTCGTCAACCCATCGCACGTCGCGCTCGATGTGGCCCACCTGACCGGTCGCGGACAGGAGGTCAAGGTCCTCCCAGTGAGTCGTCGCCCGTTTGCCTTCGAGTGCCCCGGCCTGCGCGAGCAGAAATGAGCCGGTACACACCGACGTGACGACGGTGGCCGCTCCGATGAGTGCGCGCACCGCGTGGCCGATCGCGGGATCTGCTATCGCCGCATCGACGTCGATCGTGCCCGGCACGACAACGAGATCGACGTCACCGACGGCCTCGGCCCGCTCCAGTTTGGTGAGAGCCATTCCGCCAAACGCAACGACGTCTGCGCCGCCTGGGCTGACAAGCCGGACATCATATTGGGGAGCAAGTCCGTCACGCTCCGCCAAGCGAGATGCAGTGAGGAACACTTCGTACGGCCCACCGGCATCGATGAGGTCGAAGCCGTCGAACACCAAGATCGCAACGCGTCGAGTCATGCGGACACACTACGGCGGCGCAAGGGTGCCTGTCCGGGCGAAAGTGATCCCACATGCGCCAACGCGCGGCCTCCTCGCCCCGGCTCGTCAGGTGAGCCTGGTAGCGAAGCGGCCGCGCGTTGTGCGGGGAGACGCCGTCAATAAACGGTCGTCAGGCCTTCTTGGCTGTGGCCTGCGCGTTCACCTCGTATGAGGTGTTTGTGGCCTCGAAGAAGTTCACCAACTGGAGGGTGTCATTCGCGGTCGCCATCCACTTTGCAGGGTTCGACACGTTGAACTGCGGCTCGAAGCCGAGCTCCTCGAGGCGGCGGTCCGTGAGGTAGCGGACGTACTGGTTGACGTAATCCGCGTTGAGGCCGAGGATGCCGCGGGGGAACATGTCGCGGTTGTACGCCTCTTCCATGTCGACGGCGCTGAGGATCATCTGACGAATCTCTTCGGCGAACTCTGGTTCCTGAAGATCCTCATTTTCCTCGAGCACCGTGAGGATGAGGTTGATTCCAAACTGCAAGTGCAGCGACTCGTCGCGGATGATCCAGTCCATGAGCGAACCGAAGTTGCGAAGCAGGTTCCGCTGGCGGAAGCTAAGCGCCACCATGAAGCCCGAGTAGAACCAGATGCCCTCAAGGATGATGTTGTACGCAACGAGGTTGCGGATGAAGTCCTTCTTGCCCTCAGTGGTCTTGATATCGAGAGTGTCTTCAGTCATCCGCTTGATGTACTTGACCTCGAACGCCTCCTTGGCGGCCATCGAGGGCACCTCAATGTGGTTGTTGTACGCGGCTTCACGGTCGATCGGGAACGTCTCGAGGATGTACTCGAACGACATCGTGTGGTTGGCCTCCTCCCACATCTGCTTGGCCAAGTACAGATGGCACTCGGGAGCATTGATGTAGGGGTAGACGCCGAACGCAAGCGCCTTGTTGACAAGCAACTCGTTCGGATTGAAGTACGACACGAGGTGCACAAGCGCGTGCTTCTCGTCGTCCGTCATCTTCTTGAAGTCGGCAAGGTCCTCACCGAGCTGAATCTCGTTGGGGAACCACGTGTTTGCCACCGCCTGGTCGTACAAGTCCATCGCCCACTTGTACGTGACCGGCTTGAGGAGCAATCCGTCCTGAACACCAGAGCCGAGAATGGCCATCATTGCCTTCTTTCTGTCGAATCGTTACGCGGTCGACGCGACTACTGGCAGGACTCGCACTGGAGGCGCTCCATCGGGTCAACCGGGCATGCCACCCCGTCGATCATCTCGGTGTCGCCATCAGGCGAGGTCACGGTCGAGCCGATCACCTCGAGGACGGTTGCACCCACGGGTGCGTCCGTCGCTAATTCATCCGAGATCTCCGTGACAGCCTGGTCGACCGCCTCCTGAGCCTCGGGAGCTGGGTTGGTCTCCGGCAGCGATGTCGGAGGCAGTTGGGGCTGCTCGATGGGGGCAGGGGCGAGAGCCTGTGCCGCCAGTGCCGACATCACGGTTGCTGGAGCCACGGAAATTGAACGCGTCGTAGCCGGCGCCTCTGCAGGGGCTTCGGTCTCGGTTGATTCCGTTGCCACTTCAGCGGAGACCGGTGCGGCAGCGCCGAATCCCTTCTTGGCGCCTCCGAAGCCGCCGAAGCCACGCTTGGCCGGAGCCGCTGCACCCGTGGGCTTCGAAGCAACACCTGCTCCCGCGGCGGTGCCGTGGGTGGTGAGACGCTCGGTCTTGTTGACGCGCACCGTCGACTGCTCAGCGGTGTGGCGCGGCTTCACGTGGAGGTAGTACGTGGTCTTCACGCCTCGCTCCCATGCGGCCTGGTACAGCGCCATCATGTTGTCGACGTCGCGGTCCTCAAGGTAGATGTTGCGGCTGATCGCCTGGTCGATCCACTTCTGCGCACGCGCAGCCACCTCAATGAAGGCGTACGGCGACAGTTGGAACGAGGTCTTGTAGACCTCCTTGAGATGGTCCGGCACCCCGTCAACGAGTGACAGGTCACCTTGCACCGCGAGAAGCTCATCCTTGACCTGCTCCCACAAACCGAGCTCCTGCAGGTCACGCACAAGGTTGGTGTTGACCTCGAGGAACTTTCCAGACGAGGTTGCGCGCGAGAAGATCTGCGAGAACTGCGGGTCGAAGCCAGGCGTCGTGCCGGCGACAAGACCGATCGACGCGGTGGGCGCGACTGCCATCAGAGTGGCGTTACGCATGCCGCCCTTGACCTTCTCGCGCAACGCGTCCCAATCAAGGCGCGTGGTGCGGTTGACGGCCACGGGCACGCCGCGGTCCTTCTCGACGCGGTCGATGGTGTCGAACGGCACGAGGCCCTGCGACCAGCCCGAACCTTCGAAGTTCGTGTACGAACCACGCTCACGAGCAAGATCGGCCGACTCGTCGATCGCGTGGTACGAGATGAACTCCATGATCTCGTCGATGAGGTCGTAGGCCTCCTCCGACTCGTACGCAAGCCCCATCTTCTCGGTCATGTCAGTGAAGCCCATGACACCAAGGCCAATCGCGCGGTTCTCGCGGTTCGCGTGCTCCGACTCGGGCACGGACGACAGCGTGATGTCAACGAGGTTGTCGAGCTGACGAACGGCAAGGCGAGCCGACGTGCGCATGCGCTCCCAGTCGATCTTGCCGTCGATGTAGTGAGCCGACAGGTTGATCGACGCGAGGTTGCAGACCGCGATGTTCTCGCGGTCCTGCGGCAAGCAGATCTCGGTGCAGAGGTTGGACAAGTGAATGGTGCCCGTGTTCGTGTTGAGGGCACGCAGGTTGATCGTGTCCTTCCACGTCAGCCACGGGTGCGACGTGGTCTGCAGCATGATGAGGATCGACTTGTACTGCTCGCGAGCACGCATCTTCTTGAAGGTGCGCATCTTGCCGCTTTCGGCCAGCGCAATGTACTCCGCGTAGCGCTTGGAGAACTCCGAGCCGACGAGCTCGACGAGGTCGGGTGCCTCAGCCGGGTCGAAGAGGTACCAGTCGTCATCGTTCTGGACGCGCTTCATGAACTCATCGGAGATCCACACTGCGGTGTTGGCGGTACGCGTACGGCGGTACGGGTCACCGGAGTTCTGACGCAAGTCGAGGAACTGCGGGAAGTCCATGTGCCAGTTCTCCATGTAAAAGCACAGAGCACCGAACTTCTTGCCGCCACGGGACACGGCGCGCAGCGTCGAGTCGATCGTGTGCATGAACGGGATGGGGCCGGTGGACGTCGTGTTGTTCGACTTGATGGGCGAACCCTCGGAGCGCAGCTTGGTGACGGACAGGCCGATGCCACCGGTTCCCTTGGTGAGCCACATGACATCGCCCACTGTCTTGGCGATGTGGTCCATGTCGTCTTCCATCTGCATGACAAAGCAGTTGGACAGTTGCGGGTAGGACGTTCCCGCGTTCACGAGCGTCGAGCCAGCAGGCAGGTAGTCGAGGTTCGAGATCTTGTCGTAGAACTGCAGCGCGGCACCCGTGGGGTCGGCCTCGTTGAGCGACAGACCCATCGACACGCGCATCCAGAAGTACTGCGGGACCTCAAGAGCTTTACCGTGACGGTCGGTAATCATGTACCGGTTACGCATCGTGATGGTGCCGATGTACTTCAGCTTGTCGTCGCGCTGGTGGTCGATGGCCGCAGCGAGGGCATCGAGGTCAAAGTGCGTGACGAGGCGCTCGTCGAGCAGGCCCTCTTCAACGGCGTCACGGATGTAGCCCGGGAAGCGCGCCTGGTGAAGCAGTGCCAGCTCAAGGTCGGTGTCGAAGCCACCGAGGACGCGCTTGTAAATGACCTTGCGGAGCAGACGCGCTGCCACCTTGTCGAAGTTGGGGTCGTCCTTCACGTTTTGGACGGCAACACCGATCGCAGCCTCGTCGAGCTGCTCGGTGGTGATGCCATCAAAGAGCGTGATGGCAAGTTCCGACGCCACCTGGGTCGTGATGGAGATTTGGTCGGGAAGGCCCGCAGCGGCCTTCTCAATCGCCTTGTTGATTCGGTCCGCGTTGTATGGCTCGCGCGTCCCGTCACGTTTGGTGACGTGAATCCCGCTGCGCTGCGGGTTGGCGTCGGCGACAGCTGCGGCAACGTCGTCATTGACATCAACCGCGTTGTTCTCCGTGATCGTCACGATGCTCCTTCGAGGACAGTGGCCCGGGGGCCGGAAGGGGTGGGACCGCACTTTCGTGGGGTTCTTGCTGGGGATTCTTGTGGTCCTGACCGCGCGGGCTGGTTGCGGGGGTCGTGGTCACCCGCAACCTGCCCGAGCGCTGGTTCGACGGTACAACTTTTCCGATGACAATGCAACGCGAAACCACTACATATGGAGGGCGCGTCGACCGCCCACCACTAGATGTAGTGGTCCTGTGCAGGAAACTGTGAGCAGCGTGTGGACAACTCGGCGTGTCGTGTGGACGAACCACGAAGACCTGTTAACACTTCTCCTCCTGCGGTGGAAAGGACACGTCTATCGTCTCGCGAGGGTCTGACATGGGCTCTGACTTTGCCTCACGCCCACAGTCGCGCCACACTAGGCGCGTGAAACGTGTCGCCTCTGTCGCGCTTGCCGCGGCCCTCCTTGTATCCGCCTGCTCCAACACGGGTGGATCGGACGCCTCAGCCGCACCGGGTAAGCCCAAGGACTTCTGCCACGCCATGCAAGCCGCAGCGAAGGCCGCCCCGCCCGCAGCCGACGCCCTCGACACCCTTTTCACCACGATCGAAGGCATGGCCCAAGGCGCGTCCGAAGGCGATATCGAGAACCTCCACAACGCAGGGACGACGTCGGAAGAAGCGTCGAATGCCTACATCGCCACCCTCGACGCCGCACAAGAACTCGCCGACGGCACCATCGCCGATGACCTCGGGGTCCTGTCTGACTATTGGACCCTCTACGCCGTCGGCATGGCCCAGATCGCGGCGAACGCAAACTCGTACGGCAAGCTCATCGACCAGACGCAGGCCCTCGCAACGGCGGAGACCACGTCAACGGTCGTGGCAGAGCAGCCAGCGGCGCAGAAGCGGATCAACGACGCCTACCTCGCTCAGTGCGCCGGATAAGTAGCGCGGCATGAAGCTCTTCTTCCGCGACGTGGCGTTAGTCGTTGCCGTCCTCGTCGCACTCGCGCTCGTCTTTGCGGCGATCGGTCGCACGTTGCCACTGAGCAGCTACCTCGCTGGAGGAAGCGTCGGCATCGTAGCGGCGGCAGCCCGCACGCTACGGCGTCGGCTCGAAGCGCAAGAGCGCGACCGCAACTACCGCAACCGCTAGACGATGCCGTAGAGGCGGTCCCCAGCGTCGCCCAGGCCCGGCACGATGTAGCCGACGTCGTTCAGCTTCTCGTCAACGCACGCGACCACAACAGATACGTCGGCGCGATCGCCCACGGCCTGGCGGACATGCTCGATGCCCTCGGGCGCGGCAAGCAGACACACGCACGTCACATCGGTCGCCCCGCGCTCAAGCACATACTCAATCGCGGCGACAAGAGAGCCACCCGTGGCGAGCATCGGGTCGAGGACAAAAACTTGGCGCCCCGTCAGGTCATCCGGTAGGCGGTTGGCGTAGGTGACGGCCTCAAGCGTCTCCTCATCCCGCAGCAGCCCCAGGAAGCCCACCTCCGCGCTGGGCAGCAACCGTGTCATGCCGTCGAGCATGCCGAGACCTGCGCGCAGAATCGGCACGATGATCGGGGTCGGGTTCGCAATGCGAGTACCCACGGTGGTCGTCAGCGGCGTCTCAACCGGCCGCTCCTCCACACGCACGTGCCGCGTCGCCTCATAGGCCAACAAGGTGACGAGTTCATCGACCAGCAGTCGGAAGGTAGGCGATGGTGTGTTCTTGTCCCGCAAGACGGTGACTTTGTGGTCAATGAGCGGGTGATCGGCGACGTGCAGGTGCATGACTGACACGGTACAGCGCACGAGGGGCCTACGGGAGGTTCCCCAGTCCCACGTCGACTAGGTTGACTCGCATGGACGATCTCGCGGCAATGCGGCTCGCTCTCGACGAGGCACGTGACGCGCTCGCGCACGGCGACGTTCCCGTTGGCGCCGTCGTGCTGTCACCCGAGGGCGAGGTTGTGGGGCGCGGTCACAACCAGCGCGAACTCACCGCCGATCCCACCGCCCATGCCGAGGTGCTCGCCCTCCGTGAGGCAGCGTCGGCCGCGGGAGCGTGGCGACTCGATGGCCACACCCTCGTTGTCACCCTTGAGCCCTGCGCGATGTGCGCCGGCGCGGTGCTTGCCGCTCGCATTCCGCGACTCGTCATTGGCGCGTGGGACGAGCGTGCAGGCGCAACCGGGAGCCGGTGGGATTTGGTGCGTGACGCCCGCCTCGGAGCCAAAGTAGAAGTGGTGGCCGGCGTGTTGGAAGAGGAAGCGTCGGCGTTATTGCGCGGCTTCTTCGACGCGCGGCGCTAGCACCCCCACCCGGTCGACGGTCGTCCTGCCGCCGCCTCGGGCTGGCCTCTCCACCCGGCCGACGCTCGCTTTGGTTTGGAGCGGACCTCACCGGCGGGTATTCTCGTCCGGGCAAGGTGACGTGTCCGAGCGGCCTAAGGAGCACGCCTCGAAAGCGTGTGAGGTTAACAGCCTCCGTGGGTTCAAATCCCACCGTCACCGCCATTGTGCAAGAGCCCGGACTCCCCGTGGGGTCCGGGCTTTCTGCATCTGCGCCATTCGCCCCCACCCAGCTCCCGCCGCGGTTTCACCCCCGCCCCGCTCCCGCCGCGGTTTCACCCCCACCCCGCTCCCGCCGCGGTTTCACCCCCACCCCGCTCCCAGCAGGGCGTATGGGTCGATCGGCGCAGCCAAATCGACCATTACGCCCTGCTAGGAGCATCAAGTGGGGGCCGGGGCCGACGCTGGGGCGGCGGGGCGGACGCGCAGGGGGGCGACGCAGGGCCGGCGCTGGGTTGAGCCAGCAGCGCCGCGCCGCGCTTAGTAGCGGAACGCCGAAACGCGCTCGCTCAGCTCGCTCGACAGCGTGTTCAGTTCCTCAATCGACTCGCCAACGGTCGACATCACGGCGACGGTCGTGTGAGCGGCCTGCGCAACCGTGCCGATTCCGCCCGCGATGTCCTCCGAGCCGGTTGCAGCGTCGGAGACGTTGCGCCCCATCTCGTTGGTTGTCGCGGTCTGCTCCTCGACGGCCGACGCGATGGTGGACTGGAACTCATTAATCGACTCAACGATGGTGGAGATTTGGCCGATCGCCGTCACCGCACCTTGGGTGTCGGCCTGGATCGCCTCGACACGGCGCGCAATATCCTCAGTGGCACGGGCGGTCTCGCGGGCGAGTTCGCCCACCTCCCCGGCAACGACGGCAAATCCCTTGCCTGCCTCACCGGCACGCGCGGCCTCGATGGTCGCGTTGAGAGCAAGCAGGTTCGTCTGCTCAGCAATCGACGTGATGACCTTGACCACATTGCCGATTTCCTGGCTCGACATCCCCAAACGTGAGATCTGGCCATTAGCCGCGGCAGCAGCGTCGGCCGCTTGTTGGGCAACTCGCGCCGCCTCCGCAGTCGAGTGGGCGATCTCGCGAATCGACGCCGTCATTTCCTCGGAGCCGCTCGACACGTCCGTGAGGTTGCGGCTCACTTCGCTCGCAGCGATGGCCACCATCTCGGCCTTCGACGAGACTTCGGCGCTCGTCGCGGAGACCTGCTCCCGCCCGGCAGCGAGGTTGGTTGCGGCGGACGCGACAGATTCGGCCGACGCTGCAACCCGGGCCATGATGGCGCGCAGGCTGGCGGTCGCTTCATCGAGGGCGGCGCCCATTTGGC
>JAEZXC010000034.1 GCA_023442845.1 Actinomycetes bacterium
GCGATGATGTCGTCGGACAAGGTCGGGTCGATCTCCACCGCTTCCGATGCCGCTGCCCAGTCGTTGACCGTGAGCGATGGGACAAAGCCGAGTGAGTCCTGTGCGAGCACGAGCTCACGGCGCACGCGCTCACCAAGTGGCTCCGACGTGCGCTCACCTTGCAGCTGGCCCATCACCCCCCGCACTTCACGCTGCGCACGCTTCACATGCTCCAATGTTGACAAGAGGCGCTCACGCACATCGGGCGGGGATTCATTCGAAATCGACTCGATCTGCATTGCCGTCGCAAAGAGTTCCTGTGAGACGAAGTCATGGAGGTCGTCCGCGATGCGCTCGCGCTCCTCGAGCAGCGTTGACACGTTGCGCACGTGCGCCAACTCGGCAAACTGCAAGCCAAGCGCCGCCTGATTGGAGAAGCGCTGAGCCGTTGCAAGATCGTGCTCGTCGAACGTCGTCTGTTGCTTGCGACGCCACAGCATGAGGAGACCAAGAGTGCGGGCGCCTGCAAGCAACGGCGCGTACAGCGTCGGACCAAAATCCTTCACCGGTTCCAAGATGGTGGGGCCGGGAGGCTGGTCCGCGATCGTGCCCATGCCAGAACGGATGACGGACATCGCGAAACCGTCTTCGGGGAGTGCCAACCCAAGCAGAGCGTCGGCGTTCACCCCGTCGGTGAACTCCATAATCCACTCGTCATCGAGGCCCGGAAGCACGAGCGCGGCTGCGGCGGCGTCGGACAACTCTCGTGCGGAGGCAACAATGCGGGCGATGACAGCCTCATCACCGGGGTTGGCGAGAAAGGCCATCGTGATCGCCTGAGACGCCGCGAGCCAGTTCTCGCGCTCGATGGACTCCTCAAACAGCTGGGCATTGTCAATCGCCACTGATGCCGCTGATGCGAGAGCGGACACGGCGGCGACGTCGAGCTCGGTGAAACCACCTTCCTTGGACGCGAGGTAGAGATTGCCGAATACCGACCCGCGCGCACGCAAGGAGCAGCCAAGGAATGAGCCCATCGGCGGGTGACCCTTGGGCAAGCCAACAAAGGCGGGGTGCTCGGTCAACTCGTCGATGACGAGCGCGCCCTCAACGGGTATCTGGCCGAGAGTGCCCATCGCGTTGGGTGCGCGACCGATCATCGCCATGACCGACTCGTCCATGCCGAGGTAATGGAACTCAACCGACGTGCCTTCTTCGTCGAGCACGTTGATGGCCGCGAGGGGTGCCCCTGTCACTTCCTGGGCAGCCTCGAGCATCTTGTTGAGCACCGACGGCAGATCGAGTTGGCGATTGAGCGACAGGATCGCCTCGGTGACCTTGTCCGACATGGGCAGGAGCTCCTTACCGAGTGGGCGTTGTGACATCGAGACTAATCACCTCCTCAACGACATCGAGGATGCCGAGGTCGTGTGTAACAACTATCACGCTCGTGCCGCGTTCCCGCATCGCGGCGAGTGCCGCCCGCAATGCATCGATTCCGTCCGCATCGAGGTGCTCGGCCGGCTCATCGATGAGGTGAATCGGCGCCGGGCACAAGAGCGCCCGTGCCAGGAGCAGGCGTCGCCTCTCGCCCCCCGACACGGTGAGCCCGCCAGAGCCAAGTTCAGTGTCGAGGCCAAGCGATTGGGCGCGGAGCCATGCGCCGAGCCCCACCGCCTCAAGCGCTGCCCACGCCTCCTCCTCCGTCACATCTCCGCGCGCGACGCGGAGGTTCTCGAGCACCGAGGTGCCAAAGATGTGGGCATCCTCCGGCGTGACGGCGACAAGCGTGCCAAGGGTGTGAATGCCGACGCTGTCGCCGTTGATTGTGACCGAGCCAGCGGCGGGCGGTAGCGCCCCCGCGATCGTGAGGAGGAGCGTCGTCTTGCCGACGCCGGAGCGGCCAACGATGCCGAGCGCCCCGCCCGGCTCGACGGTCGCCGTCACTGGCACGGTTGGCACCATTCCTGGCCATGCCGCTTGAACGCCGTTGAGCCGCAAAACGGCCGACGCTGAAGCGGCCGACGCTGGGGCGAACGGCGCGTCGGCGTCGGCCTCGTGGTCCGTGGCGCGAGCGGTGTGCGCCAGTGAGCCGATTCCGGTGTCAGCCGTTGCGAGGACGCGGCGGGCGGCCGCGGCCGAGCGGAAGGCCTGCATCGTGGCTGCCGGCACCGCGGAGACCGCTTCAAATGCACTGAGCGGAAGGAGCGCAATGATGGCGGCGCTCATTGGGCTCAGGCCGTGGTCCCGGGCCGCGATGACCGCAAGCGCGAGCGCAGTGAAAAGCGCGAGACCTTGAGCGCCTTGCAAGGCGGCCGCAGCCCACGCTGACGGGCGTGCGGCATGCTCAGCGGCGGCCTCGGCTTCCCGGTTGGCTGCACGAAGCTCCGCGGACGCCGCGTCCGCCGTTCCCCACACGCGGTGCTCGACAGCGCCATCAATGGCCTCGAGGGTCGCCGTCGACACGCGTGCGGCGGCCTCAGTGCCGCTTTCAGCAGCCGCACGGGTCGAACGCCACGTGCCCACCGATGACAACACTGCCGCCACGACAAGGCACACCGCCAAAGACAGTCCCGCCCATGGCAACAAGAAGCCGGTAATGATGACGGCCGCGAGGCTCACCGTGCCAGCGACCCCAAGCGGCACCATTGACCGCACCACCGCGTCACCCATTGCGTCGATATCGCCGCCGATGCGAGCGACCACATCGCCGCGCTTGAGAGACAACACCTGTTCGGCTCCCGTTTTGGCGACGCGTTCGTACGTCCGCGCTCGCAGTGAAACGACGCCGCGCAACGCCGTCTCGTGACTGACAAGCCGTTCAAGGTAGCGGAACAAGCCGCGGCCGATTCCAAAGAATCGGACAGCAACGGACGCGATCGCGAGGTCAGCAGGGGAGGGCATCTGGGCCGCACGCGCGATCATCCATGCGGCAACCGCAGCGAGTCCAACAGCCGACCCAAGCGCCAACGTGCCCCATGCAATCGAGCCGATGATGCGTGCCGCGGTGACGTCGGCATCGCGCAACAGCGCACGTACCGGCACGGAACTGCGCGTCGCGGTGCGGGTGGAGGTCATGAGGTCACCTCCCTCACGGGTGCAGCCGTCACTTCGACGGTGCGATGTGCGGCGTCAATGAGGAGCGGATCGTGGCTCGCGGCCACAACGGTGGCGCCAGCTCGCGCCGCCGCGACGATTCGGGCGATGAGTTCCTCGCGTGCCGCACCATCGAGGTGTGCCGTTGGCTCGTCGAACAGCAGCACGGGGCGTCCCGATGTGAGGGCGCGCTCGTACGCAACGAGGTGGCGTTGTCCCAAACTGAGAGTCCGCCCTGCTGGTCCCAACTCCGGCCGTTGGGGAACCCACGCAATATGGCTCACCCAGGCGTCGGCGTCGGCGTCGGTGACAACAACGTCGCCTGCACGTGTGTGCGCCGTGACGGACCCCTCGTCCACCGCAATAAGGCCGCCGAGCGCGAGCAACGCTGTTGACTTGCCCTCGCCATTGGCGCCGTGAAGCACGGTGAGTTCGCCAGCGCGCGCTGTGAGACTGAGTTTGCTGGGGGCGTGCCGCGAGCCATCCGGGGTCGCAATCGACACGCCGTCAAGGCGCAGCGTCGATCCGTCGAGGTCCGGCCGCGCGCCGCCGGGGGTGCCCACCACCATCGGGCGCAGCGCGAGCACCGCAAAGGCGCCCTCCGCGGCGGCGAGACCGTCCGCAGATGCGTGAAAGTGGGTGCCGACGTTACGCAACGGCAAGTAAATCTCCGGAGCGAGGATGAGCACCGCGAGCGCAGTCTCGATTGACACATGACCATCAATGAGACGAAACCCCAGGGTGACGGCGACGATCGCTACCGAGAGCGTCGTCAGCAGTTCCAGCACGAGCCCCGACAGAAATGCGATGCGGAGCGACCCCATCGTCGCTTTGCGCGCAGCGTCGCCAAGTTCCCGTACGCGCACAACTGGGCCGCGCTCGCGACCCAGTGCGCGCAACGTCGGCACGCCTGCAATGAGATCAAGTACACGTGCGCCAAGGCGTTCCATCGCCTCCATATGCGCGGCAGAGCGGGCTGAGGTGAGGAGGCCGACAAGCACCATGAAGATCGGCACGAGGGGCAGCGTCAGCACCACGATGAGAGCGGAAAGCCAGTCGACGCCGAGCACGACAACGAGCATGAGTGGAGTGACCGTGCACGCGAGAATGAGTTGCGGAAGGTAGCGCACAAAGTAGGGGAGTAGTCCATCGAGCCCGCGCGTGACCGTAGTCACCACCTCGGCGCCTTTGCCGGATGCGATCCAGCGCGGGCCAAGCGTGGTCGCGTGCTCGACTACCGCTTCGCGCAGGTGGGAGATCACCTTGGTGCCCGCGCGATGCGCGAGCCGCTCCTGCACCCACACAATCCCCACCCGCACCGCGACAACCGCGGCAAGCAACGGCAGGCCGACGCTGAGAGCCCGCGTGCTCGTCGGCACGAGCGAGCCCACGTGGGCGAGGCCGTCCTCGCTCAGCGGTGTGGGAGCGAGCACAGGGGCGAGCATTCGTGCGACGAGCAGCGCCTGGACGAGCAACGTGCCAGCGCTCACAAAACCAAGCACCGCCGTCACGATGACGTAACGGCGTGCTGGACCGATCCGCGCGATGAGGCGCGGGTCGATGGGTTTCATGGGGCCCCTATGCGGATTGCTTGGTGAACGTCAGTTCATTGTGCTCCGGCATGTGGTCCTCGGTGAGGCGGCGGCGGAACACCCAGTACGTCCACGCCTGGTACGCGAGAACGATCGGGGTAAAGATCGCGGCAACCCACGTCATCACGACAAGCGTCGTGTGCGACGACGCGGCAACAAGTCCCGTGTCGCCGTGGACTACCAAACTGTAGGCCGGGTCAGTGGTCGACGGCATGACGTTGGGGAACATGGCACCGAAGATCAGCGTCACCGCACCCACGATGGCGACGGCATTCGCCACAAACGCCCAACCGTGGCGCTGCACGAAGCTGAAGAACGCCGCGCCAGCGAGACCAAGAGCGGCGAGCGCAAGTGCTCCCCACGTCCACGCGTTGTTCGAGTACGCGAGCTGCAACCACAGCGCCCACACAGCGCCAACGAGGAGCGCCGCAACCGACGCGCCGCGCGCCCAGCGGGCAGCGCGCTGTTGGACATCGCCACCTGTCTTGAGCGACAAGAAAATGGCGCCGTGGCTGAGGAAGAGAGCGAGAGTGACAGCGCCGCCAAGCAGAGCAAAGGGGTTGAGAAGGTTGAAGAACCCACCCGTGTACGTGCCCGTCTCGTCAATCGGCACACCGCGAACGATGTTGGCGAAGGCCACGCCCCACAGGATCGACGGGATCCAGGCGGAAACGATGATCGCGATGTCCCAGCGGTCACGCCACTTCTGATCGTTGATCTTCGATCGGTATTCAATGGCGACCGCTCGCACGATCAACGCGAGGAGGATGAGCAGCAGCGGCAGATAGAAGCCCGAGAACAAGGTGGCGTACCACTCGGGGAACGCCGCGAAAGTTGCACCACCCGCGGTGAGCAGCCACACCTCGTTACCGTCCCACACGGGGCCGATGGTGTTGAGCAGGACGCGGCGGCCCTTGGCAGTCTTGCCGACAAAGGGCATGAGCATGCCGACGCCGAAGTCAAAGCCTTCGAGCACGAGGTAGCCGGTCCAGAGCACTCCGATGAGGATGAACCAGAACGTTGCGAGATCCATGAGGCGGTCCTTTCCGTCCTAGTACGCGAAGGAGAGTGGGGCGTCGTTATCGGAGGCCACGACGGGCTCTTCGACAATGGGTGCACCCTCTTGGGCATAGCGAGAAATGAGTCGGTACCAGAACACACCGAGCACGGCATAGACCAGGGTGAAGACGATCATCGACGTCGCCACCTCAAAGGTGTCTGCGGCCTTCGACACGCCGTGCATCGTCAGGAGGTACACGGGATCCGTGCCGTCATACGACGGGTTCGGCGCCACGACAAAGGGCTGGCGACCCATCTCAGTGAAGATCCAGCCGAACGATGCCGCGAGGTACGGCATCGGCAGCGACACGAGTGCGAGCTTGCGCATCCAGCCCTGCGTCACGGTGCCGCCCTTTCGGGTGAACCACAGCACGGTGAGGGCCAGCGCGGCAGAGAACGCCGCGAGGCCGATCATGAGACGGAATGACCAGTACGTGACCGCAAGGTTAGGACGCGTCGAACCGTCAACCTCGTAGCCGTCTACCGCAGGAACAATCGGGTTCTCAGCGTCGGAAATGCCCGCGTACTGACGCTGCAGTTCATTGACGCCGGTGACGGTCGCGTTGAAGTCGCCTTCGGCCAACCACGAGGTGAGGCCCGGGATCGCGAGAATGTGCTGCACCGACCCCGGATCGTTGCCACCGAGGTTGCCAATGGCGAGCAACGAGAACGAGGCGCCGTCCTCACTTTCCATGATGCCCTCGGCTGCGGCCATCTTCATGGGTTGCTGCTCGAACATCAGCTTGGCCTGAATGTCGCCAGAAACGATGATCGCGATACCCGCGATGATCATCGTCACCGCGCCAAAGCGCGACGCCGTCCGGTAAAGCGACATATCGGAGGAGTCCTTCGGCTCGCCAGCACGATGCTTCTTCACCATCCAGTACACGGCAATACCGGAAACAAACGTGCCGGCGACAAGGAATGCCGACGCGATGACGTGGGGGAACGCGGCAAGAGTTGTCGAGTTGGTCAGTACCTCCCAAATGCTCACCATCTCGGCTCGACCCTTCTCAGGGTTGTATGCCGTACCCACGGGGTGCTGCATCCATGAGTTGGCAGCGAGGATGAAGTAGGCGGAGAGGTTTGAGCCGATTGCGAAGGCCCACACCGTTGCCAGGTGCACCTTCTTTGGCAGGCGGTCCCAACCAAAGATCCACAACCCCAGGAACGTTGATTCGAGGAAGAAGGCGATGAGCGCTTCCATCGCAAGAGGTGCGCCAAAGATGTCGCCCACGTAGCGGGAGTATTCCGACCAGTTCATCCCGAACTGGAACTCCTGAACAATTCCCGTTGCCACGCCGAGCGCGAAGTTGATGAGCAGCAACTTGCCGTAGAACTTGGTCAGACGCAGCCACTTTTCGTTCCCTGTGCGCACCCATGCGGTCTGCATGATGGCCACCAAGATCGACAGGCCGATCGTGAGTGGGACGAGGATGAAGTGGTAAACGGTCGTGATACCGAACTGCCAGCGCGCAAGCTCGAGCGCCTCCATGGCATGGCCTCCTTCAGGTTGTGCGGTCAACCTACCTCTGGGGGCATCTGGGAAGGCCGGGACTGAGGTCCCGGGTGTCCCATGACCTCACGCGTGGGGTCCTAGCCGAAAGTCCCGGTTTGTCCCGGGTGCGCCCGCGACGCCAGCGTGCGGCGGATTGCCAAGAAAAACCCAGCAGATCGGGCGTTTCGGGCGCCCGTGTGCCACAATGGGCGCAGGTCAGCGCCTTCCACATAGGCGCCTACCACGCGACAGACGCAAATGCGATGGCAGCCGGCGGAACATCCGCCAGGCGCCTTGCACAAGCGGTCGGCCGCGATGATTACAGACTTCCGTCACCGCGAGTGACGACCGACGAAGACGCCGGGCCGGATGTGGGCGGCTTGAGGCTACGAGGTACCCGCTGTGAGCGAGGACAACACTTTTTCACCCAATGCAGTGATCTTTCAGGCGCCCCAGGTGTCGCCAGACCAGATCACAGACAAGCCCAAGCGTGCGCCGCGTCGTGCAACTGCGCCTGCCGGGCCACCCGTCGTAGACGAGGCAACGCCGTCACGCGATGGAGACAAGGACGCCCCTGCAGGTTCATCGCGTAGCCGTTCCGGCGGTGCGAGGAAGTCGGGCGCGGGCAAGAAGGCCGAAGCCGCTGAAGGTGACGCCGCTGAGACGAAGGATGCCGCAGCGTCGGCCGAGCCGTCGAGCGAAAAGCCAGCCTTGACCCGAAGCCGCACCCGTACGCCCGCACATACTGCCGATGCCGATTCGAGTGAGTTGAACGAGGACACGTCCGACGCTGGCTCAGGCGACGGTGACGATGGCGATGGTGACGACGGCTCGAGTGAGAGCGGCAATGCTGCGCGACGCCGCCGGCGCCGCGGAGGGCGCGGTCGCGGGAAGAAGCGCCCCGAAGGCGACGGCACTGACGAGTCCGACGCCGACGACGCCGACAGCGACGACGACGCCAGTGGCGACGATTCCGAGGGAGACGACTCGGGCGACGACAACGGTGACAACGCCGACGGATCGGGTACGAGCTCGACGCGCCGTCGCCGCCGCCGCAGCCGTGGTTCGCGCTCAACCTCGACCGCTGCCGTAGACGACCAGTTGCAGGGCTCGACGCGCTTGCAGGCCAAGCGCCAGCGTCGGCGTGACTCGCGTGACGGCCAGCGCCGCCGCCCCGTGATCTCCGAGGCCGAGTTCCTTGCACGCCGCGAGTCCGTCAAGCGCGACATGGTGGTGCGGGAGAAGGACGGCCGCGTTCAGATCGCAGTCCTTGAAGACAACGTCCTCGTTGAGCACTACGTGAGCCACCAGGCCCAACAGTCGATGGCGGGCAATGTCTACCTCGGCCGGGTGCAGAATGTGCTGCCGGGCATGGAGGCTGCGTTCGTTGACGTCGGCCGCGGTCGCAACGCGGTCCTGTACGCCGGCGAAGTGAACTGGGATGCGGCTGGACTTGGTGGCAAGCCCAAGCGCATCGAGCTCGCGCTCAAGCCGGGCGACACCGTGATGGTTCAGGTCACGAAGGACCCGATCGGTCACAAGGGTGCACGCGTCACCTCGCAGATTTCGCTGGCTGGTCGCTTCTTGGTTTATGTGCCCGGCGGGGGAGTGACCGGCATTAGCCGCAAACTGCCTGACACCGAGCGCAACCGATTGAAGAAGCTGCTCCGGGAAGTCATTCCGGCCGACGCTGGAGTCATCGTTCGTACGGCTGCCGAGGGTGCCTCTGAAGAGGAGCTTCGTGCCGACGTTGAGCGCCTTAAGCGCCAGTGGGAAGTCATTCAAGCGGAGGCTGCCAAGGGCAAGGCACCAGCGTTGTTGCGCGGCGAACCGGACATGGCGATTCGCGTTGTCCGCGACATCTTTAACGAGGACTTCGAGTCGCTCACCATTCAAGGTGAGGACACGTGGAACTCGCTGAGCGCGTACGTCGGTCAGGTCGCAACGGACCTCGCTGAGCGCCTCCACAAGTTTGTGGGCGACGGCGATGTGTTTGCCGAGCGTCGCATCGACGAGCAGCTCGCAAAGGGCATGGACCGCAAGGTGTGGTTGCCGTCGGGTGGTTCACTCGTCATCGACCGCACGGAGGCGATGACGGTCATTGACGTCAACACCGGCAAGTTTGTCGGCAAGGGTGGCACGCTCGAAGAGACGATGACGCTCAACAACCTTGAGGCGGCCGAGGAAATCGTGCGACAGCTGCGCTTGCGCGATATCGGCGGGATCATCGTTATCGACTTTGTCGACATGCTGCTCGAGTCGAACCGCGACCGTGTGTTGCGCCGCCTCATTGAGTGCCTTAGCCGTGACCGCACCAAGCACCAGGTCGCTGAGGTGACCTCGCTTGGTCTCGTCCAGATGACCCGCAAGCGCGTTGGCCAAGGCCTTGTCGAGGCATTCTCGACCACGTGTGAGCACTGCAAGGGACGCGGTTTTGTGGTTCACGGTGAGCCCGTGGGCGACAGCACCGAAGAGCAGCCGACGCGGCGTCGGGCCGGTGCGGGTCGCGGTAAAGGCAAGGCTGAAGAGGTCAAGGAAGCGCCGGTGCCTGAGCTCCACGCGCTTGATCCTCGTGAGGACGCGCGCGCGGCTGTGAAGGCCACTCTCGCGTCCATCGCCGCGGCGGCGGAAAAGGCCCACCAAAACCATGGTGAGGGCGGCGCAGGGGACGAGGAAGCGTCGGCCGCAATCGAATCCGACGTCGACCACTCGACCGGCGCCGACGCTCCGGCCGGGCCTAATTGACCTAGGGCGCTGGCGCCGCGTATAGTTGTCCGTCGGCGCGCAAGCGTCTGAGCCCTGCCTGCGCCCTCCTGAGGGAGCGGCTGCGGCGGGAGATCACGGCCCTTCGGGGCCATCGAACGAGCTTCAAGAGGAACTCATCATGGTGTACGCGATTGTCAAGGCTGGCGGCCGTCAGGAGAAGGTCTCCGTTGGCGACGTCGTGGTCGTGGACCGTCTGCAGGCGGACGCAGGTGCGACCATCGAACTGCCGGCGCTGCTCGTGGTTGACGGTGACAAGGTCACTTCGGCTGCGAAGGACCTCGCCAAGGTCAAGGTCACCGCTGAGGTGGTGCGCAACGAGCGCGGCCCCAAGATCCACATCCTCAAGTACAAGAACAAGACCGGCTACCGCAAGCGCATCGGTCACCGTCAGGACCTGACCCGTCTCAAGGTCACAGGCATCAAGTAAGCGAGGAGTAGCACATGGCACACAAGAAGGGCGCGAGCTCCTCGCGCAACGGTCGTGATTCGAACCCCCAGTACCTGGGTGTGAAGCGCTTTGGCGGCCAGGCCGTCAACGCAGGCGAGATTCTCGTCCGTCAGCGCGGCACCCACTTCCACCCCGGTCTCAACGTTGGCCGTGGCAAGGACGACACTCTGTTCGCTCTTGAAGCGGGCTCGGTGGCTTTCACGCAGCGTCGTGGCCGCAAGGTCATCGACGTCGTCGCAAGCTAACCTCAGACTTCTCCAATAGGGGCGTCACCTTCGGGTGGCGCCCCTATTGCTTTGTCTGGGTGCTGTGGGGCGCGACCTTCTAGAGGTAAGTCCCGCTCGCGCCCCCCGCTCCCTCCTCCCCCCTAGAGCTCCCAGCAGGGCGTATGGGTCGATTTCGCACCGCGAATCGACCCATACGCCCTGCTGGGACGAGGGCGCGGGGTGGGAGGGCGCGGGGTGAGTGGGGAGAGGGTGGAGGGTGAGCGGGGGAGCGAAGTTCCCGACTAGGTGACCTCGATGTGGACGCGGCCCGTGGGGGATGCGTCGGAGCCGGTCACGCGAGACACGCAGCAGCACATCTTCTTGTTCGGTGCCTTCTGGCGTTCCGAATAGAACACGTCGCGGTGGTCAACCCGGCCATCGAGGCTCAGGATGTCCACTTCACACAGGCCGCACTCGCCGCGCCGGCAGTCGTACATCATGTCGACTCCGGCGCGCTCAAGCGCCTCAAGCATCGACTCGCCTTGGCCCACTTCTACCGTGACGCCGAGGCGCGGCACGCTCACCTCGAATGGCGTCGGCTCGAACCAGCCGGAGTTGCCGAAGGTCTCGTAGCGCAGTGCCGTCATGTCGCGCCCGTCCCGCTCCCACGTGCGACGGATCTCCTCCATGAGGCGGATCGGGCCGCACATGTAGAGCTCCGCATGTGCAGGAACGGTATCGATGAGGGCCTGCACGCTCATCCGTCCCTGTTCAGTGGTGACGTGCGTGACGAGGCGTTGGCCGTGGCGCTCCTCCAGTTGCGGAAGGTACGCCATGCGTTCGCGCGCGTTGCCCACGTAGTGGACCGTGTAGTCCGCTCCGAGGCGATTGAGCGTGGATGCCATGCCGCGGATCGCCGTGATCCCCACACCGCCGGCAACGAGCACGTAGGACGGCGCGCCAACGCGAAGCGGAAAGTCCTGCAACGGCTGGGTGATGCGAATGTTGTCTCCCGGCACCAACGAGCGCATGTAGTCCGAGCCGCCGCGCGAAAACGCGGGTCGGGCAACGGAGATCGCAAGGTAGCCACCGTCGGGTGCCGCACCCGCGATCGAATACGAGCGCTCGTCCGTCCGGCCGTCAGGCAAGGTGACGAGCACGTCCACGTGCTCACCCGGCCGCGCGGGCGTCGGCGCCTCGGGGACAAGGACGATCCGAGTGATGCCATCGGCAATGGGCTCAACGGTGTGCACGGTGGCCTGCTGCCACCGCGCCTGCTTGTCGGTCACGCCTTCGCCCCACCGCGCAGGGGTTCTGCGGCGCCCCGTCCTTCCGCAGCGAGAGCGCGCTCGAGGATGCGCCGCACCCACATGCCGCCTGCGTCGATGTTGAGGCTGTAGAACTCGTAGTCGGGGTTGGCGTCGATCGCTTCTTGCTGGGCCTTCAGCATCACCTCGTCCTCACCAAAGACTCCGTGCACGCCGTTGCGTAACTGGGTGGTGATGAGTTGACTGTCGAGGCGGTAGTTGCGCATGAATGCCCAGTAGTAGTGGCACGTGCGGTCGCGCTCCGGGCTGATCGTGTTCATCACGTATCCGTTGACGCCCTGCGAGCGATCGCCCTCCGGGGCGCCGGTGCCGGCCTTGGCAACGCCCACGTCGATGCAGATTGTCGAGGGGTAGTAGTAGTGAATGATCTGCCAGCGGTCGACCTTGCCCTCGAAGTCCGGGAACTTGTCGCGCATGTTCTTGCGCCAGAACGGCGGCGGGTCGATGCCGAGCATCCAGCGCGTCACGGTGACCGACTTGTCGTCGTGCGTCACATGAAACTCGGCCTCGGACAGTTCCTCCTGACCAATGGAGGAACTGTGAACGAACTCTTCGTGCGTGAGGTCCATGAGGTTGTCAAGCACCAACTGGTAGTTGCAAGCGGCGTAGATGGTCTCACCGTCGCCTGCCCACTCATCGGACGTCATCTGGTGCATGTCCGGGATGTCGTCCGGGTTCGCCAGCGTCGGCTCCCCAAGCCACACCCACACGTAGCGGTAGCGGTCCACGACGGGGAACGACGCGACGGTGGCGGAGGGATTGAGGGTCTCCTGAGCGGGCATGCCAGTGCAGCGGCCCGCCGAGTTGTAGCGGAGCCCGTGGTACGGGCACTGGATTTCTTCATTGCCGATGAGCTTGCCCTGAGACAGGGGGGCGAGACGGTGCCAGCACGCATCAGCGAGGGCGACGGGCCGCCCATCGCCCGTGCGATACAACGCGAGCGGGCGGCCGGCGACTGTCCGGGCGAGGATGCCCTTGGCCGTTACTTCGTAGTCCCACCCGGCCACGTACCAGGCGTTCATGGGGTAGGTGAGCAGTTTTGCGGTGTGAGTCGACGAGGCCTCGACCGTCATGGGGCACTCCTTTGTGGCTGACGGATACTGCGGGGACACAACACTCGTGGCAAACTAACTATGCAGATAGTTATTTCACGTCTCTCGAGACTACCCGTGACCGTTACTCTTGCCAAGAGCAACCGCCCACGCGGTTCCACATCCCCCACCACCTGAGGACACGATGAGCCTGCGTTATGCCCTCCTCGCTTTGATTTCTGGTGGGCCGCTCACGGGGTACGACGCTGTCAAGCACTTCCGTACGTCCGTTGGGCACGTGTGGCACGCCCCCGATTCGCAGATCTATCCGGAGCTGCGACGGATGCAGGGCGAGGGTCTGCTCGACGCAACTGAGGTGCCGTGGGGCTCGGGCGGTGCGACCAAGACGCAGTACGCGCTGACCGATGCTGGCCGGGATGCACTCGCCGAGTGGCAGGACACCCCCATCGCCTACGCGCCCGAGCGCGACCCCGCCCACCTTGTCGCCGCCTATTTCGAGTGGGGCACAACCGAATCTGCCCGCGCGCGCCTCAACGACCACATTGCGTTCTTCACGGCCGCCAAGGAGAGCGCGGAGCGCCAAGCCCAAGACATCCGTGACCGCACGAGCGCGACGCTCCAGCGTCGGCTATCTGTCACTGACCCTGCTCAGTGGGACACGATTGCGGCCTTCAAAGCGTTCGCGTACGAGGGCAAGATTGCCCGCGCCGACGCTGAGATCGCCTGGGCACGTCGCGGCCTCGCTCTGCTCGATTCCCTCGAATCAGGCATGTAACACGCCTGCTTGATTCCGCCGCGCGCACCCTCGCCGGCACGCCGCCCGGCACAATAGTGAAGAAGGAGGTTCAGCCATGGCATCGTTTGTCGACCGCGTCACGCTGCACGTGACGGCGGGCACCGGTGGCCACGGCGTCGCCTCTGTGCACCGTGAGAAGTTCAAGCCCCTTGGCGGTCCCGATGGTGGAAACGGCGGCCATGGCGGGTCCGTCATCCTCTACGTGGACGCCCAGATGACCACGCTGCTCGATTATCACCACGCGCCCCACCGCAAGGCAGACAACGGCAAGCAGGGCGCGGGCAACATGCGCCACGGTGCAAATGCTGCTGATATGCGACTCGCTGTGCCGAACGGCACCGTTGTGATGAGCAACGACGGTGACGTCCTCGCGGATCTCATTGGCGAGGGAGCAGAGTATGTCGTGGCCCGTGGCGGGCGCGGAGGCCTCGGCAATGCGGCGCTCGCGACCACCAAGCGCAAGGCCCCGGGCTTTGCACTTCTTGGCGAGCCGGGCGAAGAAGTTTCGGTGGTGCTTGAGCTCAAGTCCATTGCCGACGTTGCGTTGGTTGGCTATCCAAGTGCGGGCAAGTCATCGCTCATCGCGGCAATGAGCCGCGTGCGGCCCAAAATCGCGGACTACCCGTTTACGACGCTCGTGCCCAACTTGGGCGTGGTGGCGGCGGGATCGACGCGCTTCACGATGGCGGACGTGCCGGGGCTGATCCCGGGTGCCTCCGAGGGCAAGGGGCTGGGGCATGACTTTCTCCGCCACATCGAGCGCTGCTCCGTTATTGCTCACGTGCTCGACACCGCAACGCTTGAGAGCGACCGTGACCCCATTCGCGATCTCGAGGCAATCACCCACGAACTGCGCGCCTACTCGGGCGATGCACACATCGCGGGCACGCCCTTGGCCGAGCGACCCCAGGTCATCATCCTCAACAAGATCGACATCCCTGACGGACGCGATCTTGCGGCGATGGTGCGCGCGGACCTCGAAGCACTCGGCATGCCCGTGTACGAGGTGAGTGCCGTCAGCCATGAGGGTCTGGACCGCCTCGGCTTCGCTCTGGCCGAGATGGTGATCGCGGAGCGGGCGAAGGCGCCGGTGCTGGAGAAGGCGCCCATCGTGCTCCGCCCGCGGGCCGTCGACGACGGTGGCTTCACTGTGCGTCACGTGCGCGATGGTGCTGAGGACTACTTCGAAGTGCGTGGCGCCAAGCCCGAACGGTGGGTGCGGCAGACGAACTTCACCAACGACGAGGCGGTGGGCTTCTTGGCGGACCGGCTCGCGCGCCTCGGCGTCGAGGACGAGTTGTTCCGTGCGGGTGCCGTGCCGGGCGCTCAGGTGGTCATTGGAGATCGCGCGACCGGCGTCGTCTTCGATTGGGAGCCGACGATGGCCGCGGGGGCCGAACTTCTCGGCCGCCGCGGTACCGACCAGCGCATCGAGGACTTTGAGCGAGCGGCGCGTCCCACCCGCGCGCAAAAGCGCCAGGAGTTCAAGGACAAGATGGATGGCAAGGCGGCGGCGCGTGAGGAGTTGTGGACCGAGCGTGATGCGGGACACTGGACCGACCCCACAGGTGACGAGTGACCGGAGGGAACGTGGGCAGCAGTCGTGACGTGATCGCTGGCGCGCGTCGCATTGTCGTCAAGATCGGCTCCTCATCACTTGCCGGTGATGACGGG
>JAEZXC010000147.1 GCA_023442845.1 Actinomycetes bacterium
GACACGGCAATGCCCACCACAAGAAGGACCGACACGATGATCATCGCTTCGCGACTGCTCTTTTCGGCGGCCGCAACGTCGGCGTTGATTTGGTCGTTCATCTTCTTTTCGAACTGGGTGAGGGCGACGTCGACGGTGTTCCGTACGCGCGTTGCGGTCGTCGCCTCTGCTTCGGCAAAACCTGCCAAGTCACCATCCACAGCGAGCGGCATCAACGTGCCGTCACGGAACGTCATCCATTCCGAGCGCGCCACCTTGAGTTCTTTCCACATCGACGCCGACGCCACGATGTCCTGCTCATCGAGCAGCTCGGTGGTCTCCTTGATTTGGTTGGTGATGCTCGCCACCTCGGCAACCGCGTCCGCGTGCGCGGCGCTGTCCGTCGCGAAGACCAAGCGATCGAGGCTGAGGCGCTCAAGTGCGTAGAGCGTCCTGAGGTTCGATACGGGTCCGAGCACGTCTCGTTGGCCGTCAGCGATCGTGTGAGTGTCTTGGGCAGCCGCCGTGCCGAGGGCGACAACGGCTACCGACGCTCCAACGGCCGGCACGGCCATGAGGACAAGGGCCACCATGATCTTGCGCTGAATGCCGATGTCGTCACGACGCGGCAATCGCAGGCCCTTGATGCCGATGCTTTTGACGCGTGGGAGGCGAATGCGCTTCATCACCCCGAGCAGCAATCGCAGTTTCGACATCATGTCTCCTTGGGGGGCACCTCTTGTGCCCTACGGGTGTCCCATCGGTCACGGGACTGGTGGATAAAGGGGGCTTCAGACCTGTGCGGCCAAATCCACATCGAGGGACAGCAACAAACCGTCGTCGAGCGAATAGACCCCCCTCACCACATCGCGCAACGCTGGCTCCAGCGTCGGCGGCGGCGGTCCGAACTGGTCGGCGTCGAGTTCCAGCACATCACCCACCTGGTCCACGAGAAGTGAGACGGGCTCGCCGTCGACCTTCACCACGACCATCATCGGCTCGTCATCATCGGCATACGGCTCACGCCCGAGGCGCGCACGCAGGTCGACGAGCAAGACCACTTGGCCGCGGAGGTTGACGAGACCGGCGACTTCCTTCGGTGACTGCGGCACACGCGTGCGGTTGTGCAGACGCAGCGCCTCTTGCACGCGCTCAACATCCACGCCGTAGAGCCGGTTGTCGAGCTTGAAGGTGGCGAGTTGGTGTCGCATGTCAGTACTCCGATCCGGCGCCGACAAGCTCGGCGTCTTCCGCGTCGTAGAAACTGGCGTCTGCGGAGGTCACAGCAGCGCGCAGATCGAGCAACTCGGTGACGCGTTCCTTGATGACCGTGGAGCCGAGCAGCCCGTAACCGGACACGTCCGAGAAGTCCGCGACCGCGCACTCAACGATGTCGACGACCTCGTTGGCGACAAGAGCGACCGTGCGCTCTCCACGCGTGCACACGACCACGGCGAGTTCCTCGCGGTCGGTGCCGCCGTCGCCGAGCAGTCGCGCCAAGTCGACAACCGGCGTAATGCGGCCGCGGTACTGCATGACGGCGGAGCCTGCGACCTGCTCGATGACCGAAACAGACAGACGTTCGAGACGGGTGACGGCGCCGAGCGGCATCGCCACCTGGCGTCCGTCGCCGACGCCGACGACGAGCATCGGTTCAGTGGAGGACGACGCGACGGTATCGACCTGGGCACTCGCAACGGCCTCTTGGAGGTCGGTGTCGAGGGCGCGGCGCGCAACAGCGGGGATGTCGAGAATGAGCGCGACAGAGCCATCGCCAAGCAGCGTCGCACCCGCGTAGAGGCCGATGTTCTTCACCGCGGCCGCGATGGGCTTGGCCACAATTTCCTCGGTGTTGCGGACGTGGTCCACAACGAGGCCAAAGCGCCCGCCGTCGGCCTGAACGACAGCAATGACGGCGTTGACGAGTGAATCGCGAGTGGGCGAACCAAGCACATCGCGCAGATCGACGAGCGGCAAGAGGTGACCACGCAAGCGGTACACCGGTGCCTCACCCACGTACTCGACACCCGTTTGCTTGTCGTCGACGGCGAGCAGTTCAAGCAGGTTGACCTGCGGGATTGCGTACGTTTCCGTATTGCACTCGACCGTGAGCGCCGGCATGATCGCGAGCGTCAACGGGATGCGCAGGCGCCACGTGGTGCCGAGGTCTTGGGTGGACTGAACGTCGACCACGCCGCCGATCGCTTCGACCTTTGTCTTCACCACGTCCATGCCGACGCCCCGGCCGGACACGTTCGTCACGTGGTCGGCGGTCGAGAAGCCGGGCAAGAAGACGAGGTGGAGCAGGTCCTGCGTGCTCATGTCGGCGACCTGAGCCGGGGTGCGCAAGCCCCGCTCAACCGCCTTGGCTGCAACGGCTTGCGCATCGATGCCCTTGCCGTCGTCGCTGATCTCGACGACCACCTGGCCGCCCTGGTGGTAGGCGCGCAAGGTGAGTAGACCGGTCGGTGACTTGCCCGCGGCTTCGCGCGCTGCGGGCGACTCAATGCCGTGGTCGATCGCGTTGCGGATGAGGTGGGTAAGCGGGTCCTTGATCGCCTCAAGCAGGCCGCGGTCGAGCTCGGTCTCTTGACCAATCATTTCGAGGCGCACGTGGCGGCCAAGCGATGTCGAGATGTCGCGCACCATGCGCGGCACCTTTGACCACACATGTTCGATGGGCTGCATGCGGGTCTTCATCACGCCCTGCTGCAGTTCGGTCGCGATGAGCGACAAGCGCTGGGATGCCCGCACGAGCGCGGCATCGCCGAGGTCACCCGCAAGGCGAGTCATCGCGTTGCGGGCGAGGACGAGTTCACCGACGTGACGCATGAGGGCGTCGAGCACATCGACATCCACGCGAATCGACGATTCGGTGGCGGAGCGCACGGTCGACGGCGCCTCCTCTGCCTCTTCCGGCTCAACGGGGGCGCTCAACGTGGCCGACGGCATGGGAGCGGCGGCAATGGCCGGTGCCTCCGACGTCTTGTCACTCGCGACCGGCACCACGATCTTCTTCGCCGTCGCCTCGGCCTTCTTTGTCACAGGCTTCTTCGCCGCAGGCTTCTTGGCGGCGGGCGTCTTCGCGGCAGGCTTTTTGGCAACAATTTTGCGCACGGCGGGCTTCTTGGCCGGGGCTGCGGCCTGCGGTTCGTCGCTCTGCGCGTCCTCTTCTCGAGTCACGGCTACGCCCTCCTCGGGCTCGATTTCGGCCGACGCTGTGGCCGGCTCGCTCGTGGCGGCGACCGGTGCGGCGCCACCGGTTGGGTCATCAAGCACCGCTTGGATATCTGCGACCACATCGTCGACCTGGTGCTCACCCTCGGCGCCGGTCGCCTCGATGGTGCCAAGCACCTCGCGAACGGCGTCCACCATCCGCAGGAGCACGTCGGTGGTGCGCTGCGTCATCGGGCGCTTGCCGTCACGGAGCTCGGCCAAGAGGTTCTCGCCCACATGGGTGAGAGATTCCAAGGTGCCAAAGGCGAGGAAGCCACTCGTGCCCTTGATCGTGTGAATGGTGCGGAACACCGAACTCAAGAGGTCGCGTGAACCCGGCTTGTCTTCAAGCGCGACAAGGTCACGGTCGAGTTGATCGAGGTTCTCGTAGCTTTCCACGACGAATTCGCGGACGATCTCGTCCATTCCGTCCATCGATACGCTCCCGTCACCAAATGCGCGGCACTAGCCGCCTCGTCTGGCAACCAATCGGCTGGGGAGAGCGTGACGTGAGTAGTCGGGGAGCGCCGGATCGTAACCTTGGTCACACGCCCGGCGGGGCGACGCACTTAGGTGGTGGGAGCGTCGGCGTCCTTCTGGGGAGCGCGGGGAGCAAGGCCACGCAAGCGCTCAACGGCGCTGTCGTCGACGGCGGCCGCGGCGACGTTCGTCTGCTCGACCGCTTCAAAGATCTCTGCGCGCGTCACGCGGATGTCGCGCGGGGCGTCAATGCCCACGCGCACGCCGTCGGAGCGCACATCGATGATGGTCACCACGATGTCCTTGCCGATGATGAGGCGCTCACCGACGCGTCGTGACAAGACCAGCATGTAGCGAGACTAATGCCCGCGTGCCCTCACATGCCAGGCGCTCCCTGGGATACCGCTCAAAAGAACACCCTCGCAGGCTCAGTCGGCCGCGGCAATCCGCTCGCCGAGAAGCGCGGCCCACACAATAGACGCGGATGGCAAGCCGTCCATCCACGCAATCGGCAAGGACGAGTCGAGCACCGCGGCAGGCGCCTGAGCGTCGGCAAGGCCCACCGCAGCAATTGCATCCACCCGCGCCTGCTTCGACAACAGGGCAAGGCCCGGCTCGGTCACAGCAGCACGCTTGGTCGCATCGACGACAGCCCACACCGTGTCCGCCTCAAAGGCCGC
>JAEZXC010000150.1 GCA_023442845.1 Actinomycetes bacterium
CCGCGCCCGAGCCGAACATGACGGTGCTGTGGTCGGAGAAGCTTCCGCTCGGCTTCAAGGAGTTCTGCGCCAAGGTGTCGATTGACACCTCAGCCGTGCAGTACGAGTCCGACGAGTTGCTGCGCGAACAGTGCGGTGACGACGCTGCAATTGCATGCTGCGTGTCGGGCATGGAAGTCGGCAAGCAGATGCAGTTCTTTGGTGCTCGCGTCAACCTCGCCAAGGGCTTGCTCTACGCCATCAACGGTGGACGCGACGAGGTCTCGGGCAAGCAGGTCTCTCCCGCGACCGCCCCGGTCCAGGGTGATGTGCTCGACTTCGACGACGTGATGGCGAAGTTCGACACGTTCCTCGACTGGCTGGCCGAGACCTACGTCGATGCCCTCAACGTCATTCACTTCATGCACGACAAGTACGCGTACGAGCGCCTCGAGATGGCGTTGCACGACCGCACGGTGCTGCGCACCATGGCGTGCGGTATCGCGGGCTTGTCCGTTGCGGCTGACTCGCTCTCCGCGATCAAGTACGCCACGGTGCGTCCCGTTCGCGACGAGACCGGCCTGGTTGTCGATTACGACGTAGAGGGCACGTTCCCCACCTACGGCAACGACGACGACCTCGTCGACGACATCGCTCGTGACCTCGTCACCCGGATGATGGGCAAGATTCGCAAGCAGCCCACCTACCGCGGTGCCAAGCACACCCAGTCCGTGCTCACCATCACGTCGAACGTCGTCTATGGCAAGGCAACGGGCAACACGCCCGATGGCCGCCGTGCAGGCGAGCCCTTTGCTCCCGGCGCGAACCCGATGAACGGGCGCGACAACCGCGGCATCATTGCGTCGGCCCTGTCCGTGGCCAAGTTGCCGTACGACGACGCTCAGGACGGCATCTCGCTCACCACGTCCATCGTGCCCACTGCGCTGGGACGCGACCGAGGCGAGCAGGTGACCAACCTGGTGGGCATCCTCGACGCGTACATCGTGAGCAATGGCTTCCACATGAACGTCAACGTGCTCAACCGCGAGACGCTCGAAGACGCCATGGAGCACCCGGAGAAGTACCCCCAGCTGACGATCCGCGTGAGCGGTTACGCGGTCAACTTTGTCCGCCTCACCCGCGAGCAGCAGCTCGACGTGCTCTCCCGCACGTTCCACGCGGGCCTGTAAGGCTTATCTCTGAGGCGCCCCGCCCCCGTGGGCGGGGCGCCGCTATCTTGTCCGTCCCGGCAAGAAGGGAGGCGCGCAATGAGCGACGCTTCACAATCAAACTCCGTCCTCCTGAGCCCTCCCATGGAGATCGCCGACGCGGAACTCGCGGCCTCGGAGGCGATTGAAGACCACACCACGGGGTCCATTCACTCGTGGGACCTCGTGACCGCGGCCGACGGCCCAGGCACCCGGATGACGCTCTTCATGGCCGGCTGCGGCATGCGTTGCCAGTACTGCCACAACCCGGACACGTGGCGAATGATGGACGGCAAACGCCACACCGTCGATGAGGTGCTGGAGCGCGTCGAGCGGTACCGCAAGGTGATGGACGTCACCGGCGGCGGCATCACGATCTCCGGCGGCGAGCCGCTCTTGCAAGCGAACTTCGTCAATCACGTGTTCCGCCGGGCCCACGAGATGGGCGTCCACACCACGCTCGACACCGCTGGCTTGCTTGGCGCGCGCCTCACCGATGACGATCTCGAGAACATCGACCTCATCCTCCTTGACATCAAGTCGGGCTTGCCCGAGACGTACCGCCGGGTGACGGGCCGCCCCCTCCAGCCGACGCTGGATTTCGCCGAGCGGTTGTCTCGCCTTGGCAAGAAGACCTGGATTCGTTTTGTGCTCGTGCCTGGCCTTACCGACGCGGAGGACAACGTCGAAGCGATCGCCGAGATCGTGAAGAAGCTCGACGGGGTTGAACGCCTTGAGATCCTTCCTTTCCACCAGATGGGTCGAGCCAAGTGGGACGCAACGGGGGAGCCATACCTTCTTGGGGACACGGAGCCGCCCGGCCGCGAACTCATTGCGAGGGTCAAGTCTCAGTTTGAGGCGCACGGACTCAAGGTCTGGGTCGCGTAGCAGGGTCTTCGCCACCTCCACGAGGGACTATCGTCCCCTTCTAGGACCGTCCCACGCCGAAAAGATGGGACCCGGTGCAGCGTACAAATTAAAGGAGGGCCGATGGCTGTCGTAGCGACAGTGCGCGATGAGGCAGGGGACCCACGTGCGGCACTTACTCCCGCAACTGCGGCGCAGTTGATCAAGGCCGGCCACGAGGTGTTGGTGACCAAGGGCGTGGGCGTCGAGGCGGGATTCGATGACGCGGCGTATACGGCAGCCGGCGCCGCAGTCGTGAGCACGGCCGACGCCGTCAGCAAGGCACACGTCATTGTTAGCGTGGGCCGTCCGCCAACGTCGGCCCTGTCAAAGCTGTCGGACGGCAAGGTACTCATCGCCCAACTCGATACGTGGGACGACACCGCGGCGCTCGACAAGGCGGCGGCTCGTGGGGCGCACCTCATCGCGCTCGAGAAGGTGCCGCGTCAGATTTCCCGTGCGCAGTCGATGGACACGCTCACATCGCAGGCCTCGATTGCGGGCTACCGCGCGGCGATCATTGCCGCCAACACGTACGGCCGCTACTTCCCGATGATGGTGACCGCTGCCGGTACGGCGAAGCCCGCGACCGTGCTCGTGCTCGGTGCCGGGGTGGCGGGCCTGCAGGCAATCGCGACCGCGCGTCGGCTCGGCGCTCGCGTCTCGGGTTATGACGTGCGCCCCGCCGCTCGCGAAGAGGTGACGTCGATGGGCGCGGCATTCTTGGAGACGTCGGTCAACGCGGTGGGTGAGGGTGGTTACGCCCGCGAACTCACCAAGGAAGAAGCGCAGACTCAGCAACGCGAACTCGGCGAAGCGATCGCCACCTTTGACGTGGTCATCACCACCGCCAAGGTGCCCGGCCGCACGCCGCCACTCCTCGTCACCAAAGACACGGTGGCCGCCATGCGCCGTGGCTCCGTGATCGTTGACCTCGCCGCATCTGACAAGGGCGGCAACGTCGCTGGATCTGTCGACGGCGAGACCGTGGTGACCAAGAACGGCGTCACCATCATTGGCGCCGGAGGTATCGCGGCGGAGATGGCCCCGGCAGCCTCGGACGCATACGCACGCAACGTGCTCGCCGTGCTCAACGCCATTTTGGTTGATGGCGAGGTGGTGGTCGATGCGGCAGATGACGTTATTGGCGCCATGCTCTTCGGAGCGAGGGAGGGGGCAGCATGAGCCCGGAACTGCTGAATGACCTGGGCCTTTTTGTGCTCGCCCTGCTCGTGGGCTTCGAGGTGATCTCGAAGATCCCCGCCACCTTGCACACGCCGATGATGTCCGGTGCCAACGCAATCCACGGAGTTGTCGTCGTGGGTGCAGTGCTCATCGCGGGTGTCGTCGACAGTCCGCTCGGGTACATCCTCACCTTCGTGGCCGCGGCCTTCGCCGCAGCGAACGTGGTGGGCGGCTACGTGGTGACCGACCGCATGCTCGGCATGTTCAAAGCGCGCCCTCAGCGCGAAGAGGAGGGGCAGAAATGACCACCTTTGAGATCGTGATGCGGCTGCTCTACCTCGTATCGGCCACCACCTTTGTGCTCGGCCTGCACATGATGCGTTCGCCGAAGACGGCGCGCAACGGCAACCTCCTGTCCGCTGGTGGTATGACTCTCGCCATTGGGCTCACCTTGGCGTGGGTCGCGACCGGCGATCAATTCCATGTGACGACCTGGGGTTGGATTGCGCTGCTTGGCGGTTTGGCGGTCGGCTCGGCCGGAGGCGTGTGGGGAGCCAAGGGCGTCCACATGACCGCGATGCCGCAAATGGTGTCGCTGTTCAACGCTGTTGGTGGTGGCGCTGCCGCCGTCGTTGCGGCCGTCGAGATGCTCCGCGCGCTCGACCTCGCGCACACCGCTGCCGACCTCACCGTGCCGGTGGGGCTCGACATCCTCATCGGTGCAATCACCTTTTCCGGTTCGCTGATCGCCGCTGGGAAGCTCCAGGGTTGGGTCTCGGGTGCACCCGTTACCTTCCCCGGCTCGCGCGTGCTGTCGCTGTTGAGTCTTGCGATTGGTATCGGCGGCGTCGTGTGGCTGGTTGCCTCTCCCGGGGTGGCGCCGCTCATCGTCGTCACCGTTGGTGCGCTCGGCTTCGGCATTCTCATGACGCTGCCCATTGGTGGCGCGGACATGCCGGTTGTTGTGTCGCTCCTCAACGCCTTCACCGGTCTCGCCGTCGCGATGGCGGGCTTCGTTGTCGACAACGACATCCTCATCATCGCCGGTGCGCTTGTGGGTGCGGCAGGCACCATCCTCACCAAACTGATGGCCGACGCGATGAACAGGTCGATCCTCGCGATCATGGTGGGCGGCTTCGGCACGGGCGACAGCGCCGGCGCGGAAGTGGTTGGTGGTGCGGCCGACGTTCGGCGTGCGGATCTCGACGACGTCGCGCTTCAGCTCGCATACGCGCAGAAGGTCATCATCGTCCCTGGCTATGGCCTTGCGGCGGCTCAAGCACAGCGCGAGGCGGGGGAGCTTGGCAAGGCCCTCGCGGCGCAGGGCATCACTGTCCTGTACGCCATCCACCCCGTGGCGGGGCGCATGCCCGGCCATATGAACGTGCTGCTTGCCGAGGCCGATGTGCCGTACGACCAGCTGAAGGAGATGGACGACGTCAACCCCGAGTTCGAGACGGCAGATGTCGCGCTCGTCGTCGGTGCGAACGACGTCACGAACCCCGCCGCGCGCCGCGGTGGCAACCCCATCTCCGGCATGCCGATCCTCGACGTCGACAAGGCCCGCCAGATTGTGGTGATGAAGCGCTCGCTCGGTCACGGGTACGCCGGTCTCGACAATGAGCTCTACACCAACCCCAAAACAGGCATGTTGTTTGCCGATGCGAAGAAGGGCCTCGCGGGGCTCATCGCGGCGCTCAAGGAGTACGCGGCGTAGGGGCCGCCCCAGGACATATTGGGGCGGCCTTAGGTCCCGCATCCTGGGACCATGCGGTGTGACATGGGCGCTTCGCCAGACGGAGATTCCCGTTGTCGGGGGGCCCGAAGTCCTGGGACCTAGGACCGCCCCTTTTCCCCTCAACCGGGCATAAGGTCTACATCAGAAGCCCATAAGGGCTCCACGAGGAGGACAACCCCCATGACTACCACCGCTCCTAACCCCGCACCGGCCACCGCTGACGCCCCAAATGTCCAGGCGCAGATCGACGCTCTCGTTGCAAACGCGCAGAAGGCGCTTGCCGAGTACGCGCGCTTCACGCAGGAGGACGTCAACTTCCTCGTGAAGAAGGCATCGGTCGCTGCACTGAACCAGCACGGCGAGCTCGCCGTACTCGCCGTTGAGGAGACTGGCCGCGGCGTCTTCGAAGACAAGGCCGTCAAGAACATTTTCGCCTGCGAGCACGTCACCCACTCGATGGCCCCCATGAAGACCGTGGGCATCATCAACGAGGACCCGATTCGCGGCATCACCGAGATCGCGGAGCCCGTGGGCGTCGTGGCGGGTGTCACCCCGGTGACCAACCCGACGTCGACTGCGATCTTCAAATCGCTCATCGCACTGAAGACCCGCAACCCGATCATCTTCGCGTTCCACCCGAGCGCACAGCAGTCCTCCGTTGCCGCCGCCAAGATCGTGCGCGACGCCGC
>JAEZXC010000154.1 GCA_023442845.1 Actinomycetes bacterium
GCCCAGTACGGCGTCGGCCGCGAAGGTCTTCCGGGCGAATGGCCAGCGGACTACGACGACCCCCAGCCGTACACGCCTGCGTGGCAAGAGACGATCACGGGCGTACCGGCGGAGCAGGCCGCGCGCATTGGCCGCGAGTTTGCGCAGAACGCCGAAGACTCCGGTGGCCGCTCCATGATCATTCTGGGCGCCGGCACAAACCACTACTTCCACTCGGACGCGATTTACCGGACGTTCTTGTCACTCATCACACTGACCGGGTGTCAGGGCGTCAACGGTGGCGGCTGGGCACACTACGTGGGCCAGGAGAAATGCCGCCCCGTCACGGGATGGGCACAACTCGCATTTGGGCTCGATTGGGTCCGCCCGCCGCGCCAGATGATCGGCACCGGGTTCTTCTATGTCAACACCAACCAGTGGCGTTACGACGGGATGCGGCCCGAGGACATTTCGTCACCTCTTGGCCACGGCGCTTTTGACGGGATGACGTCCATCGACGTGCTCGCACAGTCTGCACGCTCCGGCTGGATGCCGTCCTACCCCACGTTTGACCGCTCGAGCCTCGATCTCGGCGCGAGTATCACCTCGTCCGGGCGCGACGCGGGCGAGTACATGAAAGACAGGCTGACGTCTGGCGATGTGCGCTTTGCCATCGAAGATCCCGACGCTCCAGAAAACTGGCCCCGTGTGCTCACCGTGTGGCGGGCAAACCTGTTGGGTTCGTCAGCCAAGGGCAACGAGTTCTTCTTGCGCCACCTCTTGGGGACGCACTCCGCCGCGACGGCGAAGGAAAGCGGAGAAGGCGAGCGGCCGCGGGACGTGACATGGCACGACGAGGCCCCGGAAGGCAAGCTTGACCTCCTTGTCTCGCTCGACTACCGCATGACGTCAACGGGCTTGTTCTCTGACGTCGTCCTGCCGGCCGCGACGTGGTATGAGAAGCACGACCTCTCCTCCACCGACATGCACCCGTTCGTGCACGCCTTCACCCCCGCGATCAACCCGCCCTGGGAGACGAAGAGCGACTACGACACATTCCGCGAGTTGGCCGAGCTCGTTTCGGAGCTCACGGTGGGGCACGTCGAAAAGGTGACCGACCTTGTGGCAGCGCCGCTGCTCCATGACACCGCCGACGCGATGTCGGTGCCCCATGGCACGGTCAAGGACTGGAAGAACGGCGACGTCGAGTTCATTCCAGGGCGAACCGCACCCAAGTTCATCCTCGTCGAGCGCGATTACACAAAGATCGGCGCGCAATGGTCCGCTTTGGGACCGCTCATGGAGCGGCTCGGCACCCTCACCAAGGGCGTCAAAGTGGATGTGACACCTGAGGTGGAGCGCCTTGCGCGCACCAATGGCGTCATCGCTCGCGGCCACGCGGCCGGGCGACCGTCGCTCGCCCTCGCTCAGCATGCGTGCGAGGCGATCCTCGCGCTGTCCGGCACCACGAACGGGCGCGTAGCTGTTGCGGGTTTCCGCGACATGGAAGCACGGACGGGGCAACGCCTCGCGGACCTCGCACTCGACAACGAGGGTAAGCAGATCACCTTCCCCGACACGCAAGCGCGGCCAGTACCCGTCATCACGAGCCCCGAGTGGTCGGGATCCGAACATGGCGGGCGCCGGTACACGGCGTTCACCATCAATGTGGAGCGGCTCAAGCCCTGGCATACCTTGACGGGCCGCCAGCACTTCTTCCTCGACCACGACTGGATGGCGGAGATGGGTGAATGCCTCCCCACGTTCCGACCCACCATCAACATGCAACGTCTCTACGGTGATCAGACGCGGGGCGGTGGCCGGGAAGTGACGGTGCGCTACCTCACTCCCCACTCCAAGTGGTCAATTCACTCGAACTATCAGGACAACCAACACATGTTGTCGCTATCGCGAGGTGGTCCTGACTTATGGATGAGCGTGGAGGACGCCGCCGCCATCGGCGTTAAGGACAACGAGTGGGTCGAGGCGTACAACCGCAACGGAGTTGTCGTGGCCCGCGCCGTGGTGAGCCACCGCATGCCCGCCGGAACGGTCTACATGTATCACGCGAAGGACCGCGTCGTGGATGTGCCGATCGCCGAAGCCTCCGGGCAGCGGGGCGGTATTCACAACTCGCTCACCCGCCTCATGATCAAGCCGACCCACGTGGTGGGCGGCTATGCGCAACTGTCGTTTGCATTCAATTACCTGGGCCCCACCGGCAACCAGCGCGACGAAGTCACGGTGATTCGTCGCCGCTCGCAGGAGGTGACGTACTGATGAAGGTCATGGCTCAAGTGGGCATGGTGATGAACCTCGACAAGTGCATTGGTTGTCACACATGCTCCGTCACCTGCAAGCAGGCGTGGACCAACCGCGACGGCATCGAGTACGCATGGTTCAACAATGTGGAGACCCGGCCAGGGCTCGGCTATCCCAAGACGTACCAGGACCAGGACAAGTGGAAGGGGGGCTGGGAGCTGACGAAGCGTGGCAAGCTCAAGCTGCGCCAAGGTGGCCGCCTCAAGCGCCTCGCCACGATCTTCAATAACCCGAAACTCCCGGGCGTTGAGGACTACTACGAGCCGTGGACGTATGACTACGACACATTGCTGAACGCCCCTCAGGGCCGCACCTCTCCGGTGGCCCGTCCCAAGTCAGCGATCACTGGCAAGGACATGGCGATCACGTGGTCAGCCAACTGGGATGACAACCTCGCTGGAGCCCCGGAGACAGCCCCCGAGGACCCGATCGTCAAGAAGATTCACAGCCAGGTCACCGATCGGATCAAGTTCGAATACGAGCAGGCGTTCATGTTCTACCTGCCACGTATTTGCGAGCACTGCCTCAACCCCTCGTGCGTGTCCGCGTGCCCGTCCGGCGCGATGTACAAGCGGGCCGAGGATGGCATCGTGCTTGTCGACCAAGACGCCTGTCGCGGCTGGCGCATGTGCGTGACCGGGTGCCCGTACAAGAAGGTCTACTTCAACCACAACACCGGCAAGGCCGAGAAGTGCACGATGTGTTACCCACGCATCGAGGCGGGCATGCCGACCATTTGTTCTGAAACGTGCGTCGGACGCTTGCGTTACCTCGGCCTGTTCCTTTACGACGCGGACCGGGTCACCGAGGCGGCGGCGACGCCAAACGAGCAAGACCTCTACGAGGCACAGCTTGACCTCATTTTGGATCCTCACGATCCCGAGGTGCAGGCTGCGGCTCGCCGTGACGGCATCGCCGAGGACTGGATTGAGGCTGCAAAGAAGTCGCCTGTGTACCAGTTGGCCAAGGTGTATCGCGTGGCGCTGCCACTACACCCGGAATACCGGACGATGCCGATGGTCTGGTACATCCCGCCGCTTTCCCCCGTGTCCGATGCTCTCAAAGAGACGGGCCACGATGCGGAGGACGCCGGCAATTTGTTCGGCGCTTTGCGGGCGTTGCGCATCCCGATCGAATACCTCGCAGAGTTGTTCACCGCGGGTGACGTGGCGCCGGTGCTCCGGTCCCTCGACACCCTCGCGGCGATGCGCTCGTATATGCGCGACCATAATCTCGGGGCGGCGCTGAAGCCGGAGATCCCCGCAGCGGTCGGGATGAGCGAAGAAGACATGATGGCGCTCTACCGTTTGCTTGCGATCGCCAAGTACGAGGACCGTTACGTCATTCCTGCGGCCCACAACGAGGTGGCGAAGGAACTCGACGACCTTGCCTGCGCGCTTGACGCAGTCGGCGGTCCAGGTGGCGGTGGCCCCGCCACCGTCTCAGCGGACAGCTTCCATGCATTGCAGGGTCTCGCTGATACGAAACCATATGCGTCGGTGACCTCCGATTCGGTCAATCTGCCGCATTGGGACGGGAAGGGTGTGCCGCTCGGCATGCCGAAGATTAGGGTGCGCGGAAATGAGTGAACACACCGCAGCGGCGCGGCTCGCCGCCTCCTGGTTGCTGTGGTACCCGGACGACGCCTTGCGTGAGCGACTGCCGGACATTCGCGCCGCTGTCGCCGACGTTGCGGGCAGTGCGGGCGAGAAGTTGCGCGAGTTTGTGCGCACCTTCGACGCGTGGGACTGGGACGACGCCCAACGCCACTACGTCGACACATTCGACATGCGTCGGCGCACCGCGTTGTACCTGTCGTTCTGGACCGATGGCGACACCCGCAATCGTGGGTACGCGATGCTTCGCTTCAAGCAGGCCTATTTGGCATCGGGATTTGAGATTGGCGACGAGGAGCTTCCGGACCACCTCAGCGTCGTTCTCGAATTCGCCGCCATCGGCAATGCGCTCTCGGGTGACGCGTTGCTCGTCGAAAACCGCGTGGGCATCGGCCTCCTCGCGGAGGCACTGCGCGCGGCCAAGTCCCCGTACGCACTGCTTGTCGAAGCGGTCCTCGCCACGCTGCCATCACTCACTCCCGAAATCCGGGAGCGGATGGCGGAGCTCGCCCGTTCGGGCCCGCCAGTGGAAAGCGTCGGCCTCGACCCCTTCCCCACCGCCGTCACTCTCGAAACCATAGGGGGCCGTCGATGACCGCAATGGAACTGGTCGTGTGGACCTCGTTGCCATACGCATGCTTGGCCGTGGCGGTCTCGGGCATCGTGTGGCGCTATCGCTATGACCGATTTGGCTGGACCACGCGCTCAAGTCAGATGTATGAATCGCGCATCATGCGGATTGCCTCACCGCTGTTTCACTACGGCATCATCGCGGTGATCTTCGGGCATGTGCTCGGCCTCATGGTGCCCGACAGCTGGACGGCCGCGATCGGCATCGATGACCACCGATATCACCAACTCACCTTGCCGCTCAGCCTGTTCGCGGGTGCCGCTGCCGTCGTTGGTTTCGTCATGCTGATCATTCGCCGTCGCACGTCACCGCCGGTGTTCAGCCGCACCACGCTCAATGACAAGGTGATGTATCTCTTTCTTGGCGCGTCCATCATGCTCGGCACCACGGCGTCGTGGTGGGCGTCTGGACTGCTCGGAGTGGACCACAACTACCGCGAGGACGTCTCGGTGTGGTTCCGCTCGATCCTCATGTTCCAGCCGCAACCGGAGGCGATGGCCACGGCGCCCGTCGTTTTCCAACTTCACGTCGTCGCGGGCTTCATCCTCTTTGCGGTGTGGCCGTTCACGCGGCTCGTGCACGCACTCTCCGCGCCCATCCAATACGTGGCGCGTCCCTACGTTGTCTATCGCACCCGCGATCGGCACCCAACTGGTGCTCGCGCACCGCGTCGCGGCTGGGAACCCTCACGCCGCGACTGACCGCTTCCCTCACAACAACTGGAGAGATATGTCTACCAACCTCGGAATGCCCGGCGACCACGCATGCACATGCGGTGAGCACGGCGAGGTCGAACTGCCGGTGCTTGTCGCATCGGAGATCCCGCACGAGATTCGCCATGCAGCAATCTTTGGCGCTCTTGAAGGGGCGCCACGCGGGATCCAACTGGTGGCACCGCACGACCCCTTGCCGCTGCTCGGGCAGATCGAGCAGCGCTGGCCCGGCGTGTACAACATCGAGTACGCGGAGCGCGACACGGCCTGGCGCCTCAACATCACCCCGCGTGCGAACCCGGCAATCCCCGCGTAACGCGCCGTTTCTACACTGAGCAGATGTCCCCCACTCTTGATGGCGTCCTCGTTGCGGTGGTGACGGTCTCGGACCGCACCGCCAATGGCGAGCGCGCCGACGCCTCGGGGCCGATTCTCGCCGACGCGATGCGTCAGTTGGGTGCACAGGTGCTCAGTTCGGTAGTTCCCGATGGTGCCGACGACGTGGAACGGGTACTCCACGCGGC
>JAEZXC010000077.1 GCA_023442845.1 Actinomycetes bacterium
AACTGCTGCACGAGCGGAAGCTCTCCCATGAACAACGGCGCAAAGATGTAGCCGTCAAGCCCCCAGCCATTCGTCGCTGACTCAATAGCCGCGAGCGCTGTCATCCCGATGGCGTAAAAAGCGGCGAGACCCGCGAGGTACAGCGCAGTTCCAATGAAGTAGTCCCGCCGAGTCATGCCAAGGCCGAGCGCGAAGGCAAAGGTGAGATTCATCGCCTGAGTTGCCGCCACCATGAGGAAGACGTAAATCCAGCTGATCGCTCCGTTGTTGGAGAAGGCGTCTGGATCGAGTTGATCGCGGCCGCCTGCCGCGCTGACAATCGCGATCCAAATCGCGAGGTTGAGAGCAAACACGGCGGCGAAGATCAGCCACGGCAACACGAGCGTGGGAACCGGGTTCGCTACGTGCAACCTCACGACGTTCGCGATACGACGACGGCGGTGCGGGACCACCATCGCGGCTGGGCTTGTTTCGGTAAGAGCGCTCATGACGCCTCCTCGTGTTGGCGCGCGCCGCGAGTGCGGCCGATGATGAGTTGTTGCAGCGATACGGGGGTGAGCTCCAATCCCGCCGCGAGCACCTGCGCCTTGTCGGTCGAACTGAGTCCCGTGACAGTCGCGCTCGTCAGCCCACCGAGCACGTCACGCGTGACCACGTGCCGGTTCTCGACAAACCGTTCAACATCTGAGGTGACACCCGAAACGGTGACGGCGGAGCCCCGCAGTTCCTCAGCTGGCGAGTCAATGACAAGCCGCCCCTCGTCGATGAGGAGCACGTGATCAAGCAGATCTGCCACCTCGTCAATGAGGTGAGTGGACATCAGCACCGTGCGTGGGTGCTCGGCGTAGTCGCGTAAGAGAAAGTCATAGAACGTGTGGCGAGCCACCGCGTCGAGCCCTGCGTACGGCTCATCGAAGATGGTGAGTGGCGCCCGCGACGCGAGGCCGAGCGTGACGCCGAGCGCGGAGCGCTGCCCGCGGGACATCTTCTTGACGCGACGGCTCAGCGGCACATTGAGCGCCTTCACCAGTTCCGCGGCGAGGTCGTGGTCCCACTCGGGGTAGACCCAGGAGGCGGCGCGCAGCACATGCTTTCCGCAGAAGCCTTCCGGATACACCTGGGACTCCTTGATGAAGCAGGTGCGCGAGAGAACCTGCGCGTTTTCGACGGGAGAGGCGCCAAAGAGTCGGATGGTGCCCGAGTCGGCAAACTCTTGCCCGGTGAGCACGTTCATGAGCGTCGTCTTGCCAGCACCGTTGCGGCCCAGTAGGCCGCAGATGCTGTGTTCTGCGACGTCAAAGGTGACGTCGCGGACGGCGTCTACCGATCCGAATCGCTTGGACACACCATGGGCGTGGACGATCGCGGTCATTGACGCGCCTCCTTTCTTACGAGGTCGACGAGGTCGTCAGGTGAAAGGCCGAGACGCTGAGACTCGGCGACGAGCGGGCGGATGAAGTCCATCTGAAAGTTGAGACGGCGGTGAGCGAGCAACACCTCGCGAGCGCCGGCAGCGACAAACATGCCGATGCCGCGCTTCTTGTAGAGCACCCCGGCATCGACGAGCCGATTGATGCCTCGCAACGCAGTGGCCGGATTGATCCGGTGGAACGCCGCAAGCTCATTGATCGATGGCACCTGCGACTCTTCTGGCATCGCACCACCGATGATCTGCTCTTCAAGTTGCTCGGCAACTTGGAGGAAGATCGGCCGATCGTCGTCCATCATCACCTCGCTTGGTTATTGGGTTAGTTAGTGATGTAACTAACCAACCAGCCATGAGACGAGATGTCAAGTGCAGATGCGCACATCCTGCTCAAAGCGACCGCGATGTGCGGGGCCGGGCTCTAGAGTTGGACCATGCCTGAAGCCCCGTTGGTCTGGATCGATTGCGAGATGACCGGCCTTGACCTCACGGCCGACGCGCTCATCGAGGTTGCGTGCATCGTCACCGACTCCCACCTCACCCCACTTGGGCCTGGTCTCAACGTTGTCATCAAGCCCTCGGACGAGGCAGTCGCGGCGATGAGCGACTTTGTGCGCGAGATGCACGTGACGTCCGGGTTATTACCCGAACTCGACAACGGCATCTCGATGGACGAAGCGCAGCGCCTCCTCATCGACCATGTGACGAGCCAAACGAAGGGCGTCCGTGCTCCCCTCGCCGGCAACACCGTCGGCATGGACAAAGCCTTTCTCGATCGCGACATGCCCCAGCTGATGGAACTACTCCACTACCGCGTCGTTGACGTCAGCTCAATCAAGGAGCTCGTGCGGCGCTGGTACCCGCGCGTGTTCTTCAACGCCCCGGCAAAGACGGGTGGTCACCGCGCGCTCGGGGACATCGAGGACTCGATTCGCGAACTGCGCTACTACCGCGAGACGATCTTTGCCGCGGCGCCGGGCCCGAACACCGACGCGGCCCGCGCCGCCGCCGCGACGATTACCGAGGCCGACGCTTCGGCGTCGTAGTTCTCGGAGGTCACCACAGCCTCCAAGCTATTGATACACTTTTCGCTGGCCTCATGGCCGATGGTGGGCGTAGCTCAGCTGGTAGAGCATCGCGTTGTGGTCGCGAGGGTCGCGGGTTCGAGCCCCGTCGCTCACCCCATCAAGGTGAAGGCCCCTAACGAAGCCGTTGGGGGCCTTTGCCGTGTGTGCCACCACGTGCCGCGCACCTGTTGGCTAACCTGGGCGCTAAAGCGCCTCAGCGCCACGAAGGAGAGAGCATGATCGCCGCCTTGACGGGAGCCGGGCTTTCCGCCGCAGCAGGCCTCAATGCCTTCATCCCCCTCGTGCTCGTCGGGATGTTCGCACGCTTCTCCACCTTCATTGAACTGCCCGAGAATCTCATGTGGCTGCAGGAGTGGCCCACCATCATCATCGGCCTCCTCCTTCTCGCCGCGGAGCTCGTGCTCGACAAGATCCCGGGCGTCGACCACGTGAACGACCTCATCCAGACGGCCGTCCGCCCTCTGGTTGGTGGCGTCATCTTTGCCGCCTCAGCGTCGGCCGCCGAACTTGATCACGAGCAATTCTGGAGCGATAACCCCCTCATCGCCGGCGTCACCGGCGCGATCATTGCGTTCTTGGTCCATACCGGCAAGGCAACATCGCGTCCCGCAGTCAACGCGGCAACAGGAGGCACGGGCGCACCGCTTGCGTCTTTCGCTGAGGACGCACTCGCCGTTGGCCTCGCCCTCGTCGCCATCTTTGTGCCGATGCTGGTGACGGTGCTCCTCCTCGGAATTGCGGGTGCGGTCTACTACATCGTCACCACAGGACGGCGACGGCGCCGCACGCGTGAAATGCGCCTCGCTCAAGAGCGCGAGGAACGCAAAGCCGCTCTCGAGCGAGGCGAGAAGGTCGCATGGTGGCGGGTGAGCTGGCGAGAACGGCTTGAGAGAACCAACCGCAGCGACAGCAGGCTCATGCGCGCAGGAAGATCCGCGGGCCGACGCTTAGCCAAGCCAGACGACGAGGACGCCGGCGCCTAGCCTCCCTCGCGTCATGCCGCGAAGTCAGCGACAAAATCCGCGACAAAGTCATTGGCGGGGGCATTCGTGATGGCGTCGGGCTCGCCGATCTGCTCGATGGCAGCGCCAGGCGACAGCACCGCAATGCGATCCGCAAGCAAGACCGCTTCACGAATGTCGTGTGTCACCATCATCACGGTGGTGCCAAGTTCCGCATGAAGCGCGGCGAACTCCTTCTGAAGCCGGCGCCTGCCTTGGGGGTCGACCGCGCCGAAAGGCTCATCCATGAGAAGCACTGGAGGCCGCACCGCAAGTGCCCGTGCCACGCCGACGCGCTGACGCTCTCCGCCAGAGAGTTCGTGCGGGTATCGGCGCGCATAGGTCGCGGGAGGGAGGCCCACTAACTCGAGCAGTTCGTCGACGCGCGCGCGAGTTGTCTCCTTGTCCCATCCCTCGAGACCGGGCACCGTTGCAACATTCTGCGCCACCGTCCGGTGCGGGAAGAGGCCGACGTTCTGGATGACGTATCCAATGCGGCGGCGCAAATGGACGGGGTCGAGTTCCATCACATCGGTGCCGTCCACGGAGATTCTTCCCGACGTCGGTTCGATGAGACGGTTGACCATCCGCAGTGTGGTCGACTTGCCGCAGCCGGATGGGCCCACAAGCGCGAGGAGTTCACCGGCGCGCACGTCGAGGCTCAAGTTGTCGACCGCGACCGTGCCATCGCGGAATGTCTTGCGCACATGCTCCAGAACGATCCCGGTGCCTCCCATGCGATCACCGTACAGGGCGCCTACGTCGGACGGTGTGGCTAGGGTGAGTGCATGGATGCCCAGCCAAATCCGTGGCTGTCCTGGCGCTATGTCGAGCGCAACTGGCCCGAGATCTCTGACGCGCTCGGCATTCACGCGTCGCTCACCGTCCAGGCCGTCCTCATCGCTCTTGCGATTGCTTTTCCACTCGCCGTGCTCGCTCAACAGGTGACCTGGCTGAGCAGTCCTGTGCTCGGCACCGCTGGCGTCCTGTACACCGTGCCGTCCTTCGCGCTGTTTGCGTTGCTTGCGCCGTTTACGGGGATCGGCCGCACAACGGTCCTCATTGGGCTCGTCATGTACGCGTTGCTTGTCCTCGTGCGCAACATCCTCATCGGTCTGCGTGGCGTCGACAGGGACGTTGTCAACGCCGCGCGTGGCCTTGGCTATGGGCGCTGGCGACTGCTCGTGGGCGTCGAACTGCCGAACGCCCTGCCGTCGATCGTTGCCGGGCTTCGGATCGCAACGGTGTCGACGGTCGCACTCACCACCGTGGGCGTCGTCGTGGGCTACGGCGGCCTTGGACAGTTGATGTTCCGCGGCTTCCAATCGAACTACCGCGCCCAGATCGCCACCAGCTCGATCCTGTGCATCGCACTTGCGCTCGTGCTTGACCTCGCGATCGTCTTCGCCGCGCGTGCGCTCATGCCGTGGGCCCGACGCCGGAGGCCAGCATGAGCGTGTGGGCGGAAGCGTGGGAGTACGCGACAACGGCGGTCAACTGGACCGGCGCGAACGGCCTTACCCGGCCCACCTTCGACGGCGGGTGGCGGTGGGCCCAAGACTCGATCCTTGCTCTTGGCATCGAGCACCTCTACATGTCGGGGGCCGCCGTGCTCGCCGCGACGGCGATCGCGCTCCCTCTCGGGCTCCTGCTGGGCCACACACGCAAGGGCGCTGGCGTCACGGTGCTCCTGTCTAATGTCTCGCGCGCACTTCCCACTCTCGCGCTGCTCACTCTCTTTGCGGCGTCGTCCATCGGTTTTGGTAACCGGGCGGTCATCATTGCGGCCGCGATTTTCGCCTTCCCGCCGATTCTCACCAACACGTTCACCGGGATGGCGGATGTCGATGCGGACATCCGGGAAGCAGCGCTTGGCCAAGGAATGTCGCGGCGCCAGGTGGCGCTGCGTGTCGAACTACCGCTGGCCCTTCCGCTCATCGCGGCGGGGCTGCGCACATCGGCGTCACAGACGGTCGCAACGGTGCCGCTTGCCGCGCTCGTCGCGGGTGGCGGCTTGGGCGTCATCATCAACACCGGCCTCGCGACCCAGCGATATGGGAAGGTCATTGTGGGCGCCGTCCTCGTTGCTGCGCTCACGCTGATTGTCGACTTTTCGCTCTCCCGTGTTGAGCGTTGCCTGACGCCGGCACCACTTCGCGTGCGCCATCGGGCAGCGGCGTAGTGCGGGTCGCGATGACACGGAACCCCTCGCCAATCCGCCTAGGTGGGGAACACACGGCGGCTTGTCACAGTTGTCCCACATGTCCAGACCCCCAGTAAGAGGAGCATCATGCACAACGCTCGCGGAAGCCTCGCGGTTCTTAGCGCCCTTGCGCTCGTCCTCGCCGGTTGCTCGTCCGATTCTGGAGACACCGCCGCCCCCTCCGGTGCGGCAAACTCTTCACTGCCTGCAACGTCGGCCACTGTGTGTCTGCCGGTGCCTGGTGACAGCCTCGTCG
>JAEZXC010000112.1 GCA_023442845.1 Actinomycetes bacterium
CGAGGGCGACCGGTACCAGGCCAAAGATGATGCTGAGCAGCTGGTACGTCAGGTCCATGTACGGGATGCCAGAGCGCGAGGGATTGAGCGTGGTCGCCTGTTGGCCGATCGCAGGCTCCGCAAGGTAGCGCTCGAGGAGGCGGAGCGCGGCGTAAACCGCAGACTGGCCGAGCGAGAGACCGAGGACGATGAGCACCTCGGCGCGCAAGCGGCGGCGGGAGGGCTCTGTTGCGGTGGTGGACATCACGTCAACTGTAACGAGCGGGCGGTGTTAGACGCTCACGCGGTCGCTTACGGAAAGCACCCCGGGTTCACTCACGTCGCAATAGACGGCGAGGCGTAGATCTCGGGTGGCCCCAAGGGCCTTCAACCACGGCGTCGTGCCCGCAACCCCGTCCTGAGCGAGGTCGATGGTGCGGCACCTCTCGATGCGCCGCACCACGTGCAGGCGCACCGCCCCGGCCATGATGTCGCTGCCGATCCACGCTTCTTCCTCAAACGGTTCGCTCGTGTCGACCACCACGTTGGCCCGCAGGCGCCGGGGGTTCGCGTCCACGCCAAGTTCGCGCGCGCACCAGTCGAGGGTTGCGGTGCCGACGACGGAGATGGCGCCCGCGTCAAAATGGCGGATGTCTGTCTCGGGCGCGATTCGTACGGGTGCGTTGAGGGCTGCACTGACAGCGGCGTCGGTGTGCGGGTCCCCGGCGTTGCCGATCTCACCGTCCGGGCCCAGGATCGTCACCGCGTTGTCCGGGCCGGTGTGGGCGCGGAAATCGAAGACGCCGTCGCGGCGGATCATCCGGGTGGTGTTCTTGCCCGAGGCGAGGCGATCATTGGCATCGCGGACCGCCCACGCGCGGTCCCCGTCGAGTCCGCGGTGCGTGACGGTCACCGACTCAAGCGATTCGCCGCCCATTGCTTTGACGGGGTATCGACGCAGCGACGTGATGACCACGCTCATGCCGTCACCTCCTCTTGCGCCTCCCCTGCTACTGCAGGTACTCGTCAACCAACTTCTCAGCCAGCCCCACGTACACAGCAGGAGTCATCGCGGCCAAGCGAGCCGCAGCGTCGTCCGGGAGACCGAGGCCTGCAACAAAGTCGCGCACCTCGTCGGCCCCGATGCGGCGGCCCCGGGTGAGGTCACGGAGCGTCTCGTACGGGTTGTCCATGCCGGGCACTCCTGCGATTGCGGCGGCGCGCATCGCGGACTGAATGGGCTCGGCGAGCACCTCCCAGTTCGCGTCGAGGTCCGCTTCAAGAGCGGCAGGGTTCACATCGAGTCCAGCGAGGCCGCGGCGCACGTTGTCGATCGCGAGTAGCGAGTGACCAAACGCGACGCCGATGTTGCGTTGGCTTGTCGAGTCGGTGAGGTCGCGCTGCATGCGGCTGGTGACGAGCGTGGCGCCAAGGGTGTCGAAGAGCGCGGCCGAGATTTCGAGGTTCGCTTCCGCGTTCTCGAAGCGGATGGGGTTGACCTTGTGGGGCATCGCGGACGAGCCGATGGTGCCCTGGCCGCGCACCTGGGCGAAGAAGCCAAGCGAGATATACGTCCACACATCGGTGGCGAGGTTGTGGAGGATGCGTCCAAAACGGGCGACGTCCGCGTAGAGCTCGGCCTGCCAGTCGTGGCTCTCGATCTGCGTGGTGAGGGGGTTCCACGTGAGTCCAAGCCCCTCGACAAACGTGCGCGAGACCTCGACCCAGTCGGTGTGGGGAGCCGCCGCCGCGTGAGCACCGAAGGTGCCGGTGGCGCCGTTGATTTTGCCAAGGTAGTCGGTGCGCTCGATGCGCGTCAGTTGCCGGCGCAAGCGGTGGGCGAGGACGGCGAGCTCCTTGCCAAGCGTCGTAGGCGTGGCGGGCTGGCCGTGCGTGCGCGACAGCATCGGCTGAGCCTTGTGCTCGCGCGCCATGGTCGCGAGGTCGTCAACAAGGGCGTGCGCGGCCGGGAGCCACACGTCCCGCACGGCGCCTTGGATCATGAGCGCGTAGGAGAGGTTGTTGATGTCCTCTGACGTGCAGGCGAAGTGAACAAGTTCGCGCAGCGGCTCCAGCGTCGTGCCCGCGATGCGCGCCTTGATGACGTATTCGATTGCCTTGACGTCATGAACGGTCTCGCGTTCAAAGGCGGCGTGTTCCGCGATCCCGGCGGCGTCGAACTCCGCGGGAATTGCACGGAGGAGCGCGGCTTCGCCAGGGGTGAGCTCCCGCACGCCGGGCACGGCGGCCGTCGCGCACAGGTGGATGAACCACTCGACCTCAACGTGAAGCCGCATCCGGTTGAGGGCGGGCTCCGAGAGGTGGTCCACCAGCGCCGCCACGGCGCCGCGGTAGCGACCATCGAGCGGCCCCAGAGCGATGCTCGGGTCAAGGTCCGCAAAGGAAACCGTGGGGGTGAGCGGGTGGACGGCGGAAGGCGTTGCGTCGGTCACGCGCCCATTGTTCCACGTGGGGATGCGGCCGACGCTGGGGCGGGCTTGCGTACGTGCGGCTGTGGTTCGCGCAATAACTCACCGCAAACGGCCCGCGAAGGTCCGATTACCTCCAACAACTCACCGCTAACGAGGGGGCGGGTGGGTAGGCGGGGGGCGAGAGGGTTAGCGGCGGCGGGAGTCGCGTTCTTTTGCGCCCGGCACGATCGCTTCGAGAACCGCGATCACGATGGTGACAACGATGGCGGCAAAGAGGGTCTTCCAGAAGCCGCCCACATCCAGCGTGGCAACGGAGAAGAAGTCACGCGACGTGATCCACGCGGTGAGCCACAGAATGAACCACGTGATGACGAGGCCAAACAGGCCCAAGGTGAGGATGCGCACCGGCAACGTCAGCAACTTGATCG
>JAEZXC010000152.1 GCA_023442845.1 Actinomycetes bacterium
GCCACGGCGGCGCCAGGCTGGGCCATGACCTAGATCTCGCCCGTGTTGAGGGCCTTCTTGACCTCAGAAATTGCACGGGTGACCTCGATCCCACGCGGGCAGGCCTCCGTGCAGTTGAAGGCAGTGCGGCACTTCCAGACACCGGCCTTGTCGTTGAGGATCTCGAGACGTTCCCATTGACCGTCGTCCCGACTGTCGAAGATAAAGCGGTGAGCTCCGACGATCGCCTGGGGGCCGAAGTACTGCCCGTCGGTCCAGAACACGGGGCATGCTGTGGTGCAGGCGGCGCACATGATGCACTTGGTCGTATCGTCAAAGCGCTCACGCTCGGCGGGAGACTGCAAGCGCTCACGCTCGGGAGCCGGACCGGACGGCATAAGGAAGGGCATGATCTCGCGGTAGGACGCGAAGAACGGCTCCATGTCGACGATGAGGTCCTTCTCCACCGGCAAGCCCGCGATCGGCTCGACGAGGATTGGCTTCGCCGGGTTGAGGTCCTTCAGCAGCGTCTTGCAGGCGAGGCGGTTGCGCGCGTTGATGCGCATCGCATCGGAACCACACACGCCGTGTGCGCAGGAGCGTCGGAACGCGAGCGAGCCATCCTGCTCCCACTTGATCTTGTGAAGTGCGTCAAGGATCCGGTCGGTCGCGTGAGCCTCGATCTGGAACTCTTCCCAGTACTCCTCGCCCGCAGCGTGCTCACCGACACCTTCGGGGTTCATGCGCTTGATGCGCAGTGTCACCGTCATGGTGGCGACTTCGGCGGCGATGGGGGCGTCGTCGACAACGGACATTGTCAATACTTCCGTTCCATTGGCTTGTACTTGGTGATGGTCACCGGCTTGTAGTCGAGCCGGATCCCGTCTGCCGTGGCGTACGCCATTGTGTGCTTCAGGTACTCCGCGTCATTGCGCTCGGGGAAGTCCTCGCGGTAGTGACCACCGCGGCTTTCCTGGCGGGCGAGCGCGCCTGCGATGGTGACTTCGGCCAGGTCAATAAGGAAGCCGAGTTCGATGGCCTCGAGGAGGTCGGTGTTCCACTTCTGGCCACGGTCGTGGATGGCGACGTCGCCGTAGCGGGCCTTGACGTTCGCGACGACGGCGCGTGCCTCGATGAGCGACTCTTCCGTGCGGAAAACCTGGACGTTGCGGTCCATCGTTTCCTGCAGCTCCTTGCGAAGAGCGGCGACGTTCTCGGTGCCGGTGCCGCTCGTCGTGGCGCGCAGACGCTCAACGAGGCTGGCGATCGCGGAGTCCCCGTTCGCGGGCAGAGGTGCGGCCTCCGTGGTTGCGAGAGCGTGCTCCGCGGCGGCGATACCGGCACGACGCCCAAAGACGTTGATATCGAGCAGCGAGTTGGTGCCGAGTCGGTTTGCACCATGCACGGACACGCAGGCACATTCACCTGCCGCGAAGAGGCCCTTCACCTTGTCGGTGTTGTTGCGAAGCACCTCACCATTGACTGTGGTGGGAATACCGCCCATCGCGTAGTGCGCGGTGGGGTAGACGGGTACGGGCTCGGTGTAGGGCTCCACGCCAAGATAGGTGCGCGCGAACTCCGTGATGTCGGGCAACTTGGCGTCGATGTGCGCGGGCTCGAGGTGGGTAAGGTCGAGCAGCACGTAGTCCTTGTGCGGACCGCAGCCACGTCCTTCCCGCACTTCATTCGCCATTGCGCGCGCCACCATGTCGCGGGGCGCGAGGTCCTTGATTGTCGGCGCGTAGCGCTCCATGAAACGCTCGCCCTCGGAGTTACGCAGAATGCCACCTTCGCCTCGGGCGGCTTCGGAAAGCAGGATGCCAAGCCCTGCGAGGCCAGTCGGGTGGAACTGGAAGAACTCCATGTCTTCGAGCGGCAGGCCGGCGCGCAGCGCAATTGCCATGCCGTCACCGGTCAACGTATGCGCGTTCGACGTCGTCTTGAAAATCTTGCCTGCGCCGCCGGTTGCGAACACCACCGACTTCGCACGGAACACATGGATTTCGCCTGTCGCAAGTTCATAGGAGACGACGCCAGCAACGGAGACCTCTTCGCCGTCGGCGGTCTCTTGCGGGTTCTTGTCGAGCAACAGATCGAGCACGTAGTACTCGTTGTAGAACTCCACCTTTTGCTTGACGCACTGTTGGTACAGCGTCTGCAAAATCATGTGGCCGGTGCGGTCGGCCGAGTAGCACGCACGGCGAACGGGTGCCTGGCCGTGGTCGCGCGTGTGGCCACCGAAGCGGCGCTGGTCGATCCTGCCGTCCTCGGTGCGGTTGAACGGGAGGCCCATGTTCTCGAGGTCGAGCACAGCGTCGACGGCTTCGCGGCAAAGAATCTCCGCCGCGTCTTGGTCAACGAGGTAATCGCCGCCCTTGATCGTGTCGAAGACGTGCCATTCGGCATTGTCATCTTCCACATTGGCGAGTGCCGCCGCCATGCCGCCCTGCGCGGCGCCCGTGTGCGAGCGCGTCGGGTAGAGCTTGGTGAGGACAGCGGTGCGAGCGCGTTGTGAACTCTCAAGAGCCGCACGCATGCCAGCGCCACCGGCGCCAACGATAACAACGTCGTATTCGTGTTCGGTGGTCATAGCCTTCCAAGGTCCTGGCAGAGGGGGACATCGAGATACTCAGGATCGGTCCCTGCAGGGCACGGATCGAAAGTGGTGAGCACGAGCGTGCCGAGAATGATGATGGTGACGGTGGCAAGGCCAAGCGTCACGTGCAAGAACATGTTGAGGCGCTTGGAATGGGCGTAGTCATTGATGAGCAGGCGCATGCCGTTGAAGCCATGAATCATGCCGAGCCACAACATCAACGCGGCCCACACCTGCCACACCGGGCTTGCCCACTTGCCGGCCACAAAGGCGAAGTCGATGCGGTTGATGCCGTCGCCCATGACGAGGTTGCCGAATAGGTGCGTGAAGATGAGGACCATCAAGATCACGCCGGATACCCGCATAAAGATCCACGACCAGCGCTCCGCCTTCTTGCGGGTGCGGCCAGACGGCAGGCGCTTGCGAGGCTCGACGAGTTCGGGGGCAGTCATCATTAACCTCCGAACACGTGGCTCAGGTGACGGGGCAGGAAGCCAGCCATCAGCAGTCCAAAGATGATGTAGACGGCCCATGCGAGGCGGCGCTGGTGGCGCAACGCCCACAAGGACTGATCCACCGCGATGATGCGCAGTCCGTTGAAGGCGTGGAAGATCACCGCCGCAACCAGGCCCGCTTCAACGAGGCCAAAGATCGGCGTCTTGTAGGACCCGATCACCTCGTTGTATGCCTCGGGCGATACGCGCACGAGCGAAGTATCAATGACGTGGACGACGAGATAGAAAAAGATCCCCACGCCTGTCGCGCGATGGGCGATCCAGTTCCACATACCCTCGTGTCCGCGGTAGAGCGTCGGCGTCGACGACACGGCATACTCCTCGGGATTTAAGCTCGGGTCTTCACCATCCTAGACTCAGCCCATGACCACATTTGCGCCCGACGCTCCACCGATTGGCGGATTTGCGGCGGTGGTTCCCGCCGGTGGAGTGGGTTCGCGCTTGTGGCCGCTGTCCCGTCCGGAGCGTCCAAAGTTCCTTCTTGACCTGTTGGGTGAGGGCTCGACGCTCCTGCAAGCGACGATTGAACGGCTGTCTCCTCTCGCTGATCACGTCATGGTGGTGACCGGTGCCCCCCACTCCGACGCTGTGGCGGCGCAGGTGCCGTCGCTCGGTGCCGCGGATATCGTGGCGGAGCCGAGCCCGCGGGATTCAATGGCGGCGATCGCTCTCGCGGCGGCGTTGCTTGAGGCCCGTCATGGTCCCGTTGTCATGGGTTCGTTCGCAGCAGATCACGTCATTCGTAAGCCCGACGCTTTCCATGCCGCGGTGAGGGCGGCGGCTGCGTGCGCGGCGGAGGGCAAGATCGTCACGATTGGCATTAGTCCCACCGGCCCATCTGAAGCCTTTGGATATATCGAGGCGGGGGATGAACTTGGCGGTGGCGCGCACCACGTGGTGGCGTTCACGGAGAAGCCCGACGCTGACACGGCCGCGCGGTTCATCGCAACCGGCCGGTATTACTGGAACGCGGGGATGTTTGTGACGCGTACCGATGTGCTGCTCGGCCACGTGCAGCGACTCCAGCCCGGCATCGAATCCGGTGTGCGCGAGATCGCCGCAGCCTGGGATGGCCCGGAGCGCGAGAGTGTGCTTGATCGGGTGTGGCCGGGACTCACGCGAATTGCGATCGATCACGCGATTGCGGAGCCGGTTGCCGCCCAAGGCGGCGTCGCGGTGGTACCGGCGGATCTCGACTGGCACGACGTCGGCGACTTCGCATCACTCGCAAGCCTTCTCACCCCCCGCGCCGATGGCATAACCGTGGTCGATCGCAGTGCGCCGACCGCCCAGATTGACGCGCCGGGAGCCCTCGTCATGGGCGGTGACCGTCCCGTTGTGGTTGTCGGAGTCGAGGACGCCGTGGTCGTTGACTCGGGTGATGCGTTGCTCGTCACCACGCGCCACGCCGCGCAAGATGTGAAGAATGCCGCACAAGCGCTCAATACCGCCCGAACGTGACCTTTTCGTGGCCGAATGGCAACTTTCGGGCATGCCGTGCAAGCGATTGCCGCGTACGATACTTGTGACGCACAGGCCTGGCGTGGAATAGGCCGAAGAAGTGAGGAAACATCTCATGAAGAACACCCTGCGCATCGGCGCTTTGGCTGCAGCAGCAGCGCTCGCGCTCGCGGCGTGCTCAAGCGCTCCCGAGGACGAGCCGACCACGTCTCAGTCTGCGGCTGAAACCACTACCCAGGCCGAGACCGTTGACTACAAGGCGTGCATGGTCTCTGACGCCGGTGGCTTCGACGACAAGTCGTTTAACCAGACCAGCTTCGAGGGCCTTCAGCAGGCTGAAGCAGACCTCGGAATCGACACGGCGAGCGCCGAGTCCGCTGACGGCAACGCGTACGGCCCCAACCTTGAGGCGCTCGTGTCGAGCGACTGCGACCTGATCATCACGGTTGGCTTCCTGCTCTCGCAGGCCACGGTGGACTCCGCCAAGGCCAACGCAGACGTCAACTACGCGATCATTGACGACCTCGCTGACACCGACTTCGACGGCACCACGGACGCCCCGAACATCAAGCCGATTACCTTCGCGACCGATGAGGCTGCGTTCCTCGCTGGTTACGCTTCGGCAGCGACCACCCAGACCGGCACTGTCGCGACCTTCGGTGGCATGCAGATCCCGTCGGTCACCATCTTCATGGACGGCTTCCTCGCCGGCGTGAACTACTACAACGAAGAGAACGGCACGAGCGTCAACGTGCTCGGCTGGGACGGCACCAACGGTTCGTTCACCGGTGACTTCGACGACCAGACCAAGGGTCAGTCGGTTGCGCAGGGCTTCATCGACAACGGTGCGGACATCATCATGCCCGTCGCCGGCCCCGTTGGCCTTGGTGCTGCCGCTGCCGCGCAGTCCGCTGGCAACGTGTGGATCGTCGGCGTGGACTCCGACTGGGTTCGCACCGCTGAGGAGTACGCCGACATCATCCTGACCTCGGTCATCAAGAAGATGGACGTTGCGGTGTACGACGTCATCGAGGGTGCTGCCGTGGGCGGTGGCTTCGACGCGACGCCGTACGTGGGCACCCTTGCCAACGAGGGCGTCGGCCTCGCTGACTTCTACGACGCTCCTGTGAGCGACGACGTGAAGGCGGCACTCGAGGACCTCAAGGCCGCAATCATTGCGGGTGAGATCAAGCCGTAAGGCACGTCCGCAAGGACTCAATCAGCGCGAGGGGGGGGGGGGGGGGGGGGGGGGGGGCGCCGCCGCGCCCCTCGTGTTTGACTGGCCTCGACGCGACCAATGGAGGTGTGCGGTGAAACTCGAATTACGAGGTATCACCAAGAGGTTTGGCGATTTCACGGCGAACGACCGGATTGACCTCGTGGTCGAGTCCGGCACCGTCCACGCATTGTTGGGCGAAAACGGCGCCGGCAAATCAACGCTGATGAATGTGCTGTTCGGCCTGTATGACGCAGACGAGGGCGAGATCCTGCTCGATGGCGAGAAGGTGCACTTCGAAGGCCCCGGCGATGCGATGGCTGCTGGAATCGGCATGGTGCACCAGCACTTCATGCTCGTTCATCCGTTCACCGTTGCTGAGAACGTGATGCTGGGGCATGAGGACGTGGTGGGTCCGGCGAAGCTGCTCAATGTGGAGCAGGCGCGCAAGCAGGTCGCCGAGATTTCTGACCGCTTCGGCTTCAACATCAACCCCGATGCGGTCATCGAGGACTTGCCGGTTGGCTCCCAACAACGTGTTGAGATCATCAAGGCGTTGTCACGAGAGGCACGGGTGCTCATTTTGGATGAGCCGACTGCCGTGCTCACTCCGCAAGAGACAGACGAATTTCTCGACATTGTGCGCCAGCTTCGCGACGCCGGCACCGCCGTGGTGCTCATCACTCACAAACTTCGCGAGGTCCAGGCGGTCGCTGACGAGATCACCGTGATCCGGCGCGGAAAGGTCGTTGGCCAGGCAAAGCCCACGGCCTCTCAAGAAGAACTCGCGTCGCTCATGGTGGGGCGCTCGGTGTCGATGACAGTCGACAAACAAGAAGCCACTCCGGGCGACGTCATGTTGGAAATCACCGGGCTCACGGTCCGTGACGAATATGACGTCACTCAGCTCGATAACGTGAGCATTGAGGTGCGCCGCGGGGAGATTCTCGCAATCGCGGGTGTTCAAGGTAACGGCCAGACCGAACTGACCGAGGCGCTCCTCGGGCTCAGGGAGCCGGTTGCCGGCTCGATCAAACTTGACGGCAAGGAACTCGTGGGCAAGCCGATCCGCGACGTCCTCATGTCCGGCGTCGGCTTCGTCCCTGAAGACCGCACCGAAGACGGCTTGGTGGCAACGTTCACCATCGCGAACAACATGATCCTCGACCAGTACCACCAGGCGCCGTACTCCAAGGGTCTCGCCCTGCAGCGTGGCGCAATACGGGACGCTGCCGAGAAGTACGTCGAGGAGTTTGACGTGCGCACCACGTCGATCGACGCGATGGCCGGTTCGCTGTCCGGTGGAAACCAGCAGAAGGTCGTGCTTGCGCGAGAAATGTCGCGCCCATTGAAGTTGCTTGTCGCGTCGCAGCCGACGCGTGGGCTTGATGTCGGTTCCATCGAATTTGTGCACAAGCGGATCGTCGCCGAGCGTGACCACGGTTCCGCGGTGCTCATCGTGTCGAGCGAGCTTGACGAGGTCATCTCACTCGCAGACCGGATTGCGGTCATGTATCACGGCCGAATCGTGGGCATTGTGCCACCGGACACGGATCGCGACACCTTAGGTCTGATGATGGCTGGTGCAGTTGAGGAGGCGAAGGCGTGAGTACCGAAACGTCAACGGCGACAGAGGAACGCGAGCCCGCGCCCGCACCGCAAACGGAACGTGAATCCGTGTTCCGCGCGATCGTGGAGAGTTCGTCGCTCGTTGTGTTTATCGCAGTCGCACTGTCGCTCATTTTGGGCGGCGTGCTCATCATCGTTGCCTCCGATGAGGTGGGGGAGGCAGCTGGCTACTTCTTCTCACGCCCTGGAGACACGTTCAAGGCCATCGGCGATGTGCTGGGAAACACCTACTCCGCCATGGTGAACGGCGCTCTCTACAACACGAAGGCGAGTTCGTTCGCCGCGGGGATCAAGCCGCTCACACAGACGCTCACGATGGCGACGCCGCTGATTTTTGCGGGGCTTGGCCTGGGTCTTGGCTTCCGCGCTGGTCTGTTCAACATCGGCGCCCAGGGCCAGATCATTATCGGTGCAACGCTCGGTGGCTACATCGGCTTTGCCTGGCATCTGCCGATTGGTCTTCACCTGCTCGTCGCCATTCTCGGCACGATGATTGGTGGCGCACTGTGGGGATTCATCCCCGGCATCTTGAAAGCGACCACAGGTGCCCATGAGGTGATCGTGACGATCATGCTCAACTACATCGCGCTCAATTTGGTGTCCTTCCTGCTCAGCAAGGATGCGTTCCAGCAGCCGGGCTCGGACAACCCGATCGCTCCGCAGGTCGACAGCTCCGCGATGTACCCGAAGTTGCTTGGTAGCGACTACGCCCTCCACTGGGGATTCATCCTTGCCCTGCTGGCGGCGGTCGGCGTGTGGTGGTTGCTCGAGCGTTCGACGTGGGGCCTGCAGTTCCGTGCCGTCGGCGCCAACCCGAATGCCGCAAAGACTGCGGGCATGAACGTGCCGATGACGTATGTTCTCGTCCTCGTCATCGCGGGTGCGCTGGCCGGACTTGCCGGCTCTGCACAGATCCTTGGTACCCAGCCGGCGCTCACATCCAACGTTGCCGCGTCGTTCGGTTTTGACGCGATCACGGTGGCTTTGCTCGGCAGGTCGCGTCCGTTGGGCATTGTGTTGGCGGCCATCTTGTTTGGTGCGCTCAATGCATCCGGCCCCGCGCTTCAAGTCCAAGCTCAATTGCCCATTGACGTGGTGCTCGTCGTCCAGTCACTCATCGTGCTGTTCATCGCCGCACCACCGTTAGTGAGATCGCTGGTGGGATTGCCCCAGCCGCGCCGCGTCAAGGAGGTGACGGCATGAGCGCCGTGACTGCTGAGGCGACCGAGACGTCGCCGGTCGTGAAGCCGAGCCTGCGTAGCCCGATCATTTATGGGGTCATCGCCCTCGCATCCCTTGTGGGCTTCGGGCTCACGATCGACGCAGGTACCTATACGAGATTCTCGTTCGCGCGCCCAACGGACTTCTTCGAGGTGCCGTCGTGGACAGCGCCAGCGCAGCCGCTTGCGCTTGCTCTCACCATCACGGCGCTCCTGCTTGCTGGCCTAAGTGCGTGGGCGTCACTCACATTCCGCAGGCTTGGGGCATGGCTTCCCGTGCTCTTCGGCGTGCTCATTATCTGGACGATGCTCACGTGGGCCGGTGCAGGTAAGACAGCGACGAGCATGCAGATCACTGGTCTGCTTGCCGGCGCACTTGTCGCGTCGATTCCCCTTGTCTTTGGTGCGATGGCCGGCGCCGTGTGCGAACGCTCCGGCGTCATCAACATCGCCATCGAAGGCCAGCTCTTAGGTGGAGCGTTCCTGGCCGCTGTCGTGGCGGGAGGCGTCGCGGATGCGAGTGGCTCCAAGGCGCTCGGTGCGTACATCGGCCTCGCTGCGGCGCCCATCGCGGGAGCGGTGGTCGGCGCGATTCTCGCGCTGTTTGCCGTGCGGTACTGGGTGGATCAGATTGTCGTTGGCGTCGTCCTCAACGTGCTCGTCATTGGCGTCACCAACTTCCTCTTTGGCACGTTGCTGCGCGACAAGACCGAACTGAACCAGGCGATCGGCCTGCCGGCCCTGCCCATTCCTCTCCTTGGCGACATCCCCGTCATCGGCCCCGTGTTGTTCCGCCAAAACGCGCTCGTGTACCTCATGTACATCGTGGTGGCAGTGCTCCACATCATGCTGTTCAAGTCCCGTTGGGGCCTGCGCGTGCGTGCCGTGGGCGAGCACCCGAAGGCAGCGGACACCGTGGGCATTAAGGTCAACCGCACTCGGGTGCGCAACACCATCCTCGGCGGCGCCATCGCGGGCCTTGGCGGTGCCTTCTTTACCGTCTCTGCTGGACTTGCCTTCGGTAAGGAGATGTCTGCAGGTAAGGGCTTTATTGCACTCGCGGCCATGATTCTCGGCCGGTGGTCACCCAAGGGTGCTCTTGCTGCTGCGCTCTTGTTCGGTTTTGCCGACGCTCTGCGCGAGCAGTTCGGCATCGTCGGGACGGCGATTCCGTCTCAGTTCCTTGCGATGTTCCCGTATATCGCAACGATCTTCGCCGTTGCTGGACTCGTGGGCCACGCCCGCCCGCCAGCCGCTGAAGGAAAGCCGTACAAGAAGTGAGCACCGTCGACTGGGACGCCCTGCGCGCTGCGGCGCGGGAGGCGTCGGCGCGAGCTTACGTTCCGTACTCCCGGTACCCCGTGGGGGCAGCGGCGCTCACCGACACGGGCCAGGTCGTGACGGGCGCGAACGTCGAGAATGCCTCATACGGTCTCACCTTGTGTGCCGAGTGCGCGCTTGTGTCGAAACTGCACACCGACGCGCTCGGAAAGCGTCTTGTCGCGTTTGCATGCGTCGATCGCGACGGCAATCCGTTGCAGCCGTGCGGTCGCTGCCGTCAATTGCTCTATGAGTTCGGTGGCGATGAGCTGCTGATAGACGGCCCCGAGGGGACTCTCACCATGAAGGACATTCTGCCGTGGGCATTCGGTCCGCAGCACTTGGAGGGCACCCATGACTGAAGCATTCGACGCGGTCGACGTCATTGTGACGAAGCGTGACGGAGGCGTCCTCAGCCCCGCGCAGATTGACTGGGTTGTCGACGCCTACACGCGCGGTGTGGTCGCTGATGAGCAAATGAGCTCGCTCGCAATGGCGATCCTCCAACGCGGCATGAATCGCGATGAGATTGCCCGCTGGACAAACGCGATGATCGCCACCGGAGAGCGCCTCGACTTCTCAGGATTGAGCCGGCCTACTGCCGACAAGCACTCGACCGGTGGGGTGGGGGACAAGATCACCTTGCCGCTTGCGCCGCTCGTCGCCGCGTGTGGCGTCGCGGTCCCGCAACTGAGTGGTCGCGGGCTTGGGCACACGGGGGGCACGCTCGACAAGCTTGAGGCGATCCCTGGCTGGCGCGCGGCGCTCAGCAATGAGGAGATGTACCGCCAACTGGAGGAGATCGGCGCCGTCATCTGTGCCGCAGGCTCGGGTCTGGCTCCCGCCGACAAGAAGCTGTACGCGTTGCGCGACGTGACGGGCACCGTTGAGGCGATCCCCCTCATCGCGAGTTCCATCATGTCGAAGAAAATTGCCGAGGGCACCGGGGTTCTCGTGCTCGACGTCAAGGTCGGTTCGGGTGCGTTCATGAAGGACATTGACATGGCACGCGAACTCGCGCGGACCATGGTTGACCTCGGTACCGACGCGGGGGTCACCACCTCCGCTCTGCTCACCGATATGTCGACGCCGCTTGGACGGGGCATCGGCAATGGCCTCGAGGTGACGGAGTCCGTTGAGGTGCTTGCAGGTGGCGGCCCTGCTGACGTTGTTGAACTGACGGTCACCCTGGCACGCGAAATGCTTGCCGGTGCAGGCGTCACCGATGTGGACCCGGCCGACGCTCTGCGCGACGGACGTGCGATGGACGTATGGCGCCGCATGATCGAGGCCCAAGGTGGCGACGCCGACGCTGCGATGCCTGACGCGCCCCACGTCGAAGAGGTGAAGGCGACGGAAGACGGCGTCATCACTCGCGTTGATGCTCTCGGCGTTGGCATCGCAGCATGGCGGCTTGGCGCTGGCCGCGCCCGCAAGGAAGACCCAGTCCAGGCGTCGGCCGGGGTGTTCCTCCACAAGACACTCGGTGAGACGGTGAAGAAGGGAGAGGTGATCGCCACCCTCCACACGGAGACTCCCGAGCGAATGGGACGTGCCCTCGACGCACTCGCGGATGCGTGCGGTGGTGCCGGAGCGATTGAGATCGGTGGGGGCGGCGCAGGACGCGGCCCCATCGTGCTCGACAAGATCGGCACGGCAACGTAAGTGCCCTGGACGCTCACCGGTCTGGCAGCGCGTGCGGCGCGCGCGGTGGGAGGGCCGCGCACCGTGCTCGTGCAATCGAACCTTGACCGCGCGCAACGCGTCCAGAATGTCGCGGAGGACCGGCCCGATGTGATGTCTCGGGCATGCACGCGCCGCCTTGAGTCCCTGAGCACTGCGGACCGCCGTGCCATCGAGGTGGCCTTCGAGCACATGGCCACGGATGCAGCCGTGATCGAGCGGGCCGTCGCGAGCGGCGCACCCGTTTCCGGCATTGCGGCGCTCGCGGGTGCATGGGACGCCCTCGATGAGCGAGCCCGCGCCATGGTGAGAAGCCCGCTTGGCCGTGCCAGCGTCGGCCCCGTGGCGTGGGGCGATGCCGCCGCACAGCAAATGGATCAGACGACGTGTGGTGCGGCGGTTGCGTCGATGATGATCATGATGGGTGACCCGCTGGTAGCAGCGTGGGTTGCCGCTGGGCGACGTCCGGGTTGGCATATGCCCATCGAGGTGGTGCAGGCGGTTCGTGCCGCTGATGCGTCCGGCACCAGCCTCATCACGGTCGAGGAGCGGTGGCAGGCACTCCAACGCGTGGTTCACCGACGGGCGACACGTCGCGGGCTTGGGTTGGCGCCGTGGCCGAGAGCGCTCGGCACTCCACCGTGGCGAATCGACAATGTGGTGCGCTACGCGGGCCTGCGCTGGCGTGGAGCACTCATTGACGATGCCAGACCGGAGGAGCTCCATGGGTTGTGCGCGTACGCGCGTGCAGCGCTATCCGACGGCATCCCCGTGCCGTTGTATACGGGTGGCGACTCTGCGCACGGTTTGTCGACCGTGGTGCCGCGTCACGTCGTGCTGCTTGTGGGCACCGCGGGGGAGTCGTTTCGCGTTTACGAACCGTCACATGGACGAATCGAGCACTGGGACCCATTGACGGCGGCCGTGTCACCACAGCGCGCCTTGGGCGGCTGGAATCGCGTGATGTGGGCGATCGTGCCGCGTTGGCGTGGCGCGTGACGCGGCGTCTAGCCGCACGATAGGTTCACGTTGTGGTCAAGGGCAGCCGATGAAGACGACGCTGCGCAGTCCCCG
>JAEZXC010000070.1 GCA_023442845.1 Actinomycetes bacterium
ATCGACCGCTTGTTTCGCGAGCCGGGCTTCGCCGAAGGCCACGTGGTTGACTTCATCAACTACGGCGATTACTTCGTTGGCAACGTTGCTGATATCGCGATCGTCGGTGCCGCGATCGTCTTCATGATCCTCAGCGTGACGCGCCGCGATCTCCTCACGGGAACGAACGAGACGTGAGCGAGACGCGCTACCTGCCGGTGCCCGACGCATTGGTGGGCCAGCGTGCCGACGTCGCCCTCGCGAGGATGTTGGGGCTGAGCAGGTCGAAGGCAGCTGACGTCCTCACTGCGGGTGGCGTCATGCTTGACGGTGTCGTCCTTGGAAAGTCAGACGTGCTTCACGACGGCATGCTCATTGTCGACTTGCCCGACGAGCGCTCCGCAGCTCCTGAACCGCCAATCCCGGGCGGCTTACGTATCGTTCATGAAGACACGGACATTGTCGTCATCGACAAACCCGTGGGCGTTGCGGCCCATGCCTCGGTGGGCTGGACGGGCCCTACGGTCACCGGCGGTCTTGTCGCCGCGGGTATTACGGTCGCGCCGGTGGGTGCTGCAGAGCGTCACGGCATTGTCCACCGCCTTGACGTTGGCACGTCTGGCCTCATGGTGGTTGCGAAGAGCGCTCCCGCGTACTCCGCGCTGAAGCGCGCCTTCAAGGAACGCACCGTTGAAAAGGTGTATCACGCGATTGCCCAAGGTCATATCGAGCCCACCGAGGGCACGATCGATGCGCCGATTGGGCGTCACCCCACCGCTGACTACAAGTTTGCGGTCATCGAGGGAGGCAGGCCCTCGATCACCCATTACAAGGTGCTCGAAATGATGCCGGGGGCCACACTCGTTGAGATCCACCTCGAAACGGGCCGCACTCACCAAATCCGCGTCCACATGCAGGCGATCCGTCACCCACTCGTTGGCGATGTCACGTACGGCGCGGACCCTGTGCTCGCGAAGAAGCTGGGCCTCATCCGTCAGTGGCTCCACGCACGCGAACTGGCCTTTGAGCACCCAACGATGGGCGGCCTCGTGCGTTTCGCCTCGGACTATCCGCAGGACTTGGCCGACGCTCTCGTTGCCTTACGCGGCTGAGGTCGCGTTGAGCGGCTTGAGACGGCCGTGCTCCCACTTCGCCCAAGCTCGGTGCCGTCCCAGGGTGTTCGCGCAGCAAGTCCGTCGCGGCCGCAAGGAGTGCAGCCCGCCGTTGCTCGCGGTGCTCGGCCACTGTGGCTGCATCGATCTTTGCCACCGCTCGTCCTTGCTCGCTCGTTGACCCATGTGGCGTATCGAGTGGACTTCACCTCGCAAGGCCTGGACGTGCGCTGTTAGTGAGCGATTGCCGCGAGGGCGGTACGAATGCGTTTGTCGGAGATCGGACCATCGGTGCCAAGGTGTTGAGCAAAGAGGGAGACCCGGTATTCCTCGATCATCCAGCGGACAGCTTCGAATGCCTCGTCACGTGCGGCGTCAGGACGACCGAGAGCGTACGCGGCCCGCGCCTTCTCATACTCGGACACCACCTCACCGATGCGCCACGCTTGCTCCGCATCGCGCCCCGGGTTCTCGGTCGCCTTGTCGAGCCTCGCCGACGCCGCCTTGAGGTACCGGAGGAGGTGGGGCAGCCGCTCGGGTGGGGTGCGTGAGATGAACCCAGGGCCAATCAATGCGGCTACGTGGGTTCTGATCTGGGACAGGGTCTGGAGGAGGGCCATCGACGTAGAGGCGCGCACGTGCGCATCAAGAGCGCGCGCGGTCTCAAGGACGGGCAAGAGTGCTGTCACGTACTCGTACACCCCGTTTTCCAGGCCAGTCCGTACCTTCTCGCGTGCGGCCGAGTAGGCATCAGCGTCGCGGATATGCGCGGCATCAGTGACGAGCGAGCGCACGGCGGCTACCTGAAGATCGGCAACAAGGGCCTCGGTTGCCGGATAAGAGGACGACGCGAGAACAAGGGCCTCGTGACCGCTCCAGCGGGTGGTGATGCGCTTGACCTGGAGACCCGCGTCGAGAGCGAGCAACCGGGTCACTCCGCGCGCGTGTGCGGCATCGCGACCGTGTTCGGACGGCAAGATGCGCAAGGCCGCGCTCGCTTTGATGCCGTCGCCTTCCTCGACGATTGCGGGGTATCCGCGCACAAGGACGCCTCCGCCCACATCCGTCTCGATGACCGCATCAAGCTCCCGCGCCGCAGGTGCGGATGGCCATGAACTGAGATTCGCCTCCTCGTGAAGTCCGCCCGCACGTGCGGCCGCGATGGAAGCGGGGGTGGGGGCAGCGTCGGCCTGTTTGGGGGAGGTGGCGGAGGTGACGGCGCGGCGCACGGCCGCTTTCGATTGCGGCGCGAGGGCGCGCTGAAGTGCGAGCAGAGATGTCGACTCATCGATGGTGCGTTCGCGTTTGCCCACGTATTCGACTGCTCTGAACGTGATGCGCACATGCGAAGGCAAGCGATCGTCGACGCCGTCCCACGCGTCGGCCGGAATCGTCACGTCGCGAAGATGCCGCGCGGCGCGGGCGAAGGCCTCGCGATAGGGCTCGCTGTCTTCGCCTGACAAGGCGCGTTCTTCCCACGTGGGACCGTTGGCGGTGAGCCACGCCGCGATGTCGCGCGCAGCGTCGGGCGCGGGGACGAGGAGGCGCCGCACGGGTTTGGGTAGCGCTTTGATCGTCACCGTCGTGAGGTCGTGAAGCAGGCCCGGCACGAGCCAATCAAAACCGTCGGGCACTACGCGCGGGAGCACCGCGAGGGGGATGTGAACGGTGATGCCGTCCGCGTCGGCCCCGGGCTCGAACTGGTAGGTGAGCGGCAGGCGCAGGTCGCCTTGGGGCCAGGCGTCAGGGAAGAGTGATGGATCGACGACAGGCGCGTCCGGCAGCACGTGCTCGCGAGTGAGCGTGAGAAGGTCCGGGTCGCTGAGCTGGGCCTCGTTCCACCAGCGATCAAAGTGGGCGGTCGACACCACGTGCGGAGGGATGCGGTCGTCGTAGAAGTCGAACAGATCGTCCTCGGTCGCGACGAGGCCTGGCGTGCGCTGACGAGCCTGGAGTTCCTCGGCCTCGGCGAGCGCTCGCTCATTTGCCTTCCAGAAAGCATGGTGTGTGCGCCACTCTCCGTTGACCAGCGCATGGCGAATGAAGAGATCGCGGGCCTCCTCGCGATTGATCCGGCCCCATAGCACCTGGCGGTCCGTCACAATCGGCACCCCGTAGAGCGTGACCCGTTCCGTTGCCACGGCGGCACCCTTTGACGCCGACCAGCGCGGCTCGGCGTATTGGCGCTTCGCGAGATTGCCGGCAAGTTCCTCAACCCACGCGGGGTCAATGCGTGCGACCCCGCGCGCCCACAGGCGGTTCGTCTCGACGAGTTCCGCCGCCATGACGAACTCCGGCGGCTTCTTTGACAGGGGCGAACGTGGCTCAATCGCGAAGCGCGCACCCCGTGTGCCGAGGTACTCATTCGACGAGCGCTTGCGGGCCTTCCGGATGGCTGCCTGGCGAGCCTCTCCACGAAGATGCGTGAAATCTGAGGCGCGCACCTCGACCGCCTCTTGCTGGCCGATCTGCGTCAGCAGGCCCGCAAGGACGGCGCGATGGACCGCCTCCTCATCCCAAGCGTGATGAATCGATGTGCCTTCCCCGTCGATCGGTTCAGGACGGCGCGGTTTGACTGAAATGCCGATCTGCTTGGCAGCCTGCCGCAACTGCTGAACGAGGTCCTGCCACTCACGCATACGTAAGTAATGGAGGTACTCGGCGCGCACTCGCTTGCGGAACGCGGTGCCCGATAGCTCCTTCTGGAGAGTACGGAGGTACGACCACAGGTTGAGGTACGCCAGCACGTCTGATGTGGGCGTCGCAAAGCGGCGATGAAGGAGGTCCGCCTCCTCGCGACGCTCTTGTGGGCGTTCGCGGATGTCCTGAATCGACAGGGCTGCCGCGATGATCATCGCTTCGTAGGCAACCCCCCGCTTCGCGCCCTCAATGATCATGCGCGCTTGACGAGGATCGATGGGAAGGCGGGCGATCTTGCGACCCACCTCTGTGAGACGTGTGCGACCGCCTGTGTGCGCGACGGCGCCGAGGTCGGCGAGAAGCTGAAGTCCGTCGCGGATGGAACGGGTGTCCGGCGGCTCGATGAAGGGAAAGGACGCGACATCGTCGGCCGACGCCACGACGCCCGCCGAGA
>JAEZXC010000040.1 GCA_023442845.1 Actinomycetes bacterium
TAATGCAGATCCGCCTGCGTAACCGTCGCGCGATGGACCTTCGAGATCATCATCGGGCGTTGGAGCGACTTGGGAGTCACGATGCGTCGTCCTCCTCGGACGGTTCGGGAGCGGGCCGCGGTCCAGCCCACCCCACCACGTTGTCGATGAGTCGCGTCTGGCCAACACGGGCGGCAACCGCGATCACTACCTCACCACGGTAGTCGTCCGGAACGGGTGCTGCCGACGCCGGGTCGAGAGCGCCGACGTACTCGACGTCGACGGAAGGCACCTCAGCAAGCGCTCCACGCGCAACGGCAACCGCGAGCGCAGCACCTCCGCCTTCGTTGAGCACCTGCTGTGCCTCCCCCATCGCGCGGCTCAGCACGAGGGCGTCGGCACGCTCCTCAGGAGATAAGAAGACATTGCGACTCGACAGCGCGAGACCGTCCGCAGCGCGCACGGTGGGGACAACGTCAATGCGCACCGGCACATTGAAGTCGCGAACCATCGCGCGAATCGCAATCACCTGTTGCGCGTCCTTCTGACCAAAGAACGCAAGGTCTGGCTTGGTGAGATGGAGGAGCTTGAGCACCACGGTGAGGACGCCGTCGAAGTGGCCCGGACGAGCTGCGCCTTCAAACACGTCATTGATCGGTCCGGCGTTGACCGTCACCGTGGGCTTGCCGCCGGGGTACACCTCAGCAACAGCCGGAGCAAAGATCACATCGACGCCGAGCGGTTCGAGCAACGCGGCATCGGCCTCAAGATCGCGTGGATAGCGTTCCAGATCCGTCGGATCATTGAACTGAAGCGGATTGACGAACACGGTGACGACAACTTGGTCTGCCGCCTCGCGGGCCGCTTTCACCAAAGCGAGATGGCCCTCATGCAACGCGCCCATCGTCATCACAACCGCACGAGTGCCAGAGGTGGCGAAGGCGGATAGTTCCGCCTCAGTGTGCACGATCCGCATGGTCACTTCTCTCCCAAGGCGGCGATGATCGCCGCATAAGGCGCGGGGCCGAGCCGACCCCCCGCATACGCCACATCTGCGGTGGCGCGTGCCATGGCCCGATATGCCGCAAGCGCCTCCGGCTGACGGGCCAGCGCCGCGACGTGCGCGGCGATCGTCCCCGCATCGCCTCTCACCACCGGCCCGGTGAGGGTGTTCACCGCGCCCGGGGCATCGCCGAGCGCACCGTCCACGGACGCGTGAACTAAAGGACTCAACACCCTGCCGGGTTCCTCGATTCCCGCCGCGGCAAGCATGGCGGCGGCCTGCGCGACGAGCGTCACCGCGTGATTGCCGGCGTGCACAAGCGCCGCGTGATACAGCGGCCGCGCGTCATCGGCAATAACAACCGGGTCCGCGCCCATTTCGACGACAAGCGCCTGCGCGATCGGCACAAACGGCGCCGGTGCGGTGACCGCCCACGTCGCTCCCGCGATGCGATCGAGGTCAAGAGATGTGCCGGTGAACGTCGTTGCCGGGTGGATGGCCATGGGGATCGCGCCGACGCTCGAGGCAGCGTCGAGGGCGGCGAGCCCTTGGGTGCCGGAACAGTGGATGACGATCTGACCCTGGCGCCACAATCCCAGCCGAGCGAGACCCTCAGTGAGCTCAGCCACGGCGTCGTCCGGCACGGTGAGGAAGACAACGTCGGCACCAGAGACCACGTCGTCGACGTCGAGCCTCGCAACCCCCGGCAACAGGGTGTCAATGCGGCTGCGAGACTCCTCAGAGACTCCCGAGGCGCCAATGACGCGGTGACCCACACGCGCGAGGGCGGCGCCGATGACGGCACCCACCCTGCCGGCGCCCACGATGCCGATGCTGAGGCGAGCCGGGCGGTCATTCGTCATCGGGCATGTCCTCCGTCAAACCGACCTTGGCCATCCACTGCTCCGGTGTTTGGAGTTGACGGCGCTGGCGCGCCCGGTGTGCCTGCGACTCAAGGAGGGCGATTGCGTCATCGACTGCAAGGTGGACGGCAACTGGACGGACCATTCCACGCGTTGAGTGGACGTGGACACTTGCAAGCCCTAGGAGGCGATCGAGCGGGCCCTGGGTGAGCGCAAGCGACTGGGTGCGCTCATGAGGCACCACGATAAGTTCGCGCACCAGGCGTCCACGCCGGATGAACAAGGCCGTATCGGTCGCGCGCACACCGCGCTGACGCCATTGCAGCGGATCGACCCATTTCGCGACGGGTGGTGAAGCGGTGAAGCCGCCGTCCGCACCGGAGCCGGAGAGCGCGCGGGACACGGTCCCTTCCGGGTCCGGGTCGCCCAGATCAGGCAGCACAGTCCATAGCGCGAGGAGCGCCTCGGACCTCGTCCCCACCGGCAATAACGTCGAGACCGCCACTTGGTTTTCTTGGTACCCCGCGACATTGATGACGATCTGCCACCAGTCACGCCGACGCCACAATAACGATTGCTTGAAATGAACGGCCTGCACGCGTCCCGGTGGCACCGTCTGGCGGCGTGTCTCAAGCAATCCGTGAGCAAGCCGAACTCCATCTTGCGAGATTCCCAAGCGGAAATTCATACCGCGATTGAGGGTGGCAAAGGCGTACGACGCTGCACCGATCAGGCCCGCGAGGCCACCAGTGAGTCCACCTCCAAGAACGGCGGCTGCAAGGTCCACCTCGGGCGCGACGAACCCGACGACAACCGCTCCGCCAAAGAAGACGAGCACTGAAACTACAACGCCCACCGCGCCCCAACTGAAGAGGATCGACAGGAGGAGTCGTGGGATCGGCACTGTGACCAAACGCCGCTCCTCCGCGGCTCCCACAGCGGTGCGAGCGCTGCCGGGAGCGGGGGCGAGGCGGAATGACTCAAGCTCTTCCTTCAGATGGAAGCCGTTCGACGCCTCCCGACGTGCCGCAGCGTCGGCCTTGAAGCCCGCCGCAAGAGCGAGCACCTCGTTGCGAAGTGCTTCGGCGTCGGCCAGGCGCAAGAACTGGAGTTGAATCCCAGAATCCTCGCCTCCTGCCACCTCGATGGAGAGTTTGCCAAAGCCAAAGATGCGCCCGAGCAGCGGCTGGACCACATCAATCGCCTGAATTCGGTCAAGCCGTGCCTGACGGTGCTGGCGAAACAACACACCCTTGCGCTGTTCGATCGCCTCATCGGTGATGCGGTACGTGTGGAACCACCAAAAGAGGTAGCCGAACGCCACCGCCACGAGCGCCCCGAGCAACACAAACAGTGCCAAGCGCGAGATGGGCAGATTGACGTCGAAAGGCATCGCCTCGTCATCTTCGCCCGGCGCACCCGGACCACCCGTGAACCAGTAGCCAACGGCACCGGCCATGACGGCCCATCCGCCAAGAAGTGGAGAAACGGGGTGTACGTGCGCCCAGTCGCGAGGCGCCGCGTACACGCGGTCAGTCGACTCGCTCATAGACCCGCCAGCTGGGCCTCTCCGCGGGTAGTCAAGCGGTCCCGCAGGCGCTCACCTTCAGCCGCAGGGACGCCGTCCAGCGTGGCATCGGTACCTGGAGACGCGGTGTGGAGCTTGATGGAACACAGGCCGAAGGCACGGGCAATGGGCCCAGCGATCACCTCGACGTACTGCATACGGCCGTACGGCACCACCGTGACCCGGCGTACGAGGCGGCCCCGACGCACAAGCAGGTCATCGTCGCGCTCGGCCCAGCCGTGAACCCGAACAAGTCGCACCCCGACCCACGCGCTCCACAGCATCGTGATGATGCCGCCTCCCGCCGCCCACCACAAACCGGGCGCCACCGTCACTGCGAGGATGATGAGCGCGACAAGCGGGGGGACGTACACAATCGCGATCGTGATGAGCCGAACCGGAATCAGCCGGGGAGAGGCCGCCGTCCAGGTCACGCCTTGCGGGCTGTACCAGGTCATGCGACTAGTGTGCCACTCCCGTAGCGGGCCCATCGGAGACGTCGTCTTCATCGAACGGACCAACGCGGCACCACCACTCGGCCACGGCGCCAGCGATGAGCATCGCAAGCCCGCCCACCGCGCACAGCCCGGCGGCAATCGCAATCTCGCGGCGCGGCTCGTGCGCCCAATCCGGGATCAAGCTCACGGCGTATCCGCCGTAAACGCCCGAAAGCAAAGCGCCCGCATACGCCGACGCTTGGGCGAGCAGTACGGTCCGCACCGCTCGTTGCGGGTCGATTGGGCCGCGTTTTCCCTTTTTGTACTGGCGCACCGCCCAGCCGAGATAGAGAACGACGGCCGACGCTGCCACAGCGACAGGCAGCGTGGTCCACGGCACGTCGACGGGGGTCGCGCCGCCGCGCAGCCATGACCACGTGAAGGTGACGGTAAGGCCAAACGACACCGCGACGATCACCACCAGCGTCCGCCAGCGCAACGGCCTCACGAGCCTGCTCCTGTCATCGTCGTCCTGGCCACGGCTCCGCACGGACGGTGACCGTCGATGCGAGGCTCGCGGCAGCGTCGGCGATGGGGCCTACGCCAGGCAGGACCGCATGCGGTTCCATGCGCGCCCACGGCACGAGAACAAAGCCACGCTGCGCCGCCCGCGGATGCGGCAGCGTGAGATCAGGGCTCGCGCCCTCAATCCCGTTGACGTCAATGATGTCGATGTCCAAGGTGCGCGGGCCATTCTCGACGCCACGCTCGCGACCGTGCACCATCTCAATGCCGTGACAGGCCGCAAGCAGTTCGCGCGGTGTGAGCGCGGTGCTGATGCGGACAATCGCGTTGAGGTAATCGGGCTGTGGCGGCCCCCCGGCTGGCGCCGACGCGACAAGCGGCGATGTTGCCTCGACGTGGATACCGGGGATGCGGCTCAACGCATAGACGGCGGCAACCAAGGTGTTCTCGACATCCCCGAGATTGCCGCCGAGCGCGAGGAGTGCAGGCACCGGTTGGAGCGGGCGCACATCGAAGACGTCATGCGCCTCTGCCGCGCCGTACTTGAGGGGATCATGCGGCATCCCGGCCGACGATCCGACGCGTTTGTCCGCCCACATGTCGCCTGCGCGCAGGTCGCGGCGAACCGTGACGGAGACGTCTGCGAACGGCACCGGGATGGGCGCCTCTGGCTTGTGAACTCGCACGTCAACGCACTCGATGCCATCCATCTCGAGAATGGCAAGGGCAATGCGGTCGGCGAGCGTTTCGATGAGGTCGACGCTGGGACCAGTCAGGACGTTCGTGGCGCGCTGGGCCACCTCGGCGTAGTTGACGGTGCGCGTGAGGTCATCGTGCCGCGCAGCGTCGCGGGTATTGAGGTGGATGACAACATCCGCGATGAACGGCTGCTCCCTCTCACGCTCCTCGGGCAACACTCCATGACGTCCAGACGCCCGGATGCCCTCGATGGCGATGCGATCCAACTCGATGCCCGCTTTCACATACGGGGAGGACGTCCATGTCATGGTGTCATCGTCGCGTCTCAGCGCCCGCTTGCCAAGCGGACACGACCGCGATCGCGTCACGAGCCGCAGTGGGATCATGCGCACGCACCGCCCACGCGCCGGCCGCAGCGGCGAGAGTGGTGACCGCCGTCGTCGCGTGTTCGCGTGCTGCGGGATCTGCCGCATCGACGCCCTCGCGAGCAATTGCCGCACCCAAAAAGCGCTTGCGCGAGGCGCCAATGAGGACGCGCGCGTCACCGGCCCATTCGCTCATGCGTGCGAGGAGCGGCCAGTTCGACTCGGTGACCTTTGCGAAGCCGAGCCCAGGGTCAAGGATGATGCGAGCGGTACTGACGCCGGCCTCGGCAAGAGCGGCCACGCGCTGCTCAAGCTCACCGCGCACCTCGGCCACAACGTCGTCATAGGCATCGAGGGCGTCCATCCGCTGCGACGGCGCCCGCCAGTGCATCGCGACGAAATCAACGCCAGCGTCGGCGACCGCAGCGGGCATCGCAGCGTCGGCAAGACCACCCGACACATCGTTGATGATCACCGCACCCGCCTCAACCGCCGCCCGCGCGACGTTCGCGTGCATCGTGTCGATCGACACAGCGATGCCCTCGCTCGCGAGCGCCGCTACTACCGGGATGACACGGCGAGTCTCTTCGTCAGGAGTCACGGGCTCGGCTCCGGGACGGGTCGATTCGCCGCCCACGTCAACGATGTCGGCACCCGCGCGGGCGAGACGAAGGCCGTGCTCGATCGCAGCGTCGGTCGCAAGGTAGCGGCCGCCGTCACTAAATGAATCGGGAGTGACGTTGAGGATGCCCATGACCAGCGTGCGGTCGGCACGGGGAAGCTGAGACAGTTGAGACACTGCTATTTCCCGACGATGAGGCTCATCGCCTCGGCACGCGTCGCTGCATCGCGCATGACACCGCGCACGGCGCTGGTGACCGTCCGCGAACCGGGCTTGCGCACCCCACGCATTGACATGCACAGGTGCTCCGCCTCAACCACGACGATGACGCCGCGGGCGCCCAAGTGCTCAACCAAAGCGTCGGCCACCTGAGTGGTGAGTCGTTCCTGCACCTGCGGGCGGCGCGCGTAAAGGTCGACGAGCCGCGCAAGCTTCGACAGGCCCGTGATACGGCCATCGGCACCCGGGATATACGCGACATGAGCCACTCCGTGGAATGGCACAAGGTGATGCTCGCACTGCGAGTACAACTCGATGTCTTTGACGAGAATCATCTCTTCATGACCGAGTTCGAACACGGCGCTCAACACATCCGCCGGGTCCTGCGCGAGACCGGAGAAGAACTCCTCATACGCCCGCGCGACGCGAGCAGGGGTATCGCGGAGGCCATCGCGGTCAGGGTCCTCGCCCACAGCGATGAGAATCTCGCGGATAGCCGCCTCGATGCGGGCCTTGTCAACGCCGTCAGTCATGTGTGCGCCCTACTCTGCGGTGCCCGCGGTGTCCTTGGGCTCGGTGCGACGCGGCGTCGGTGCTTTGGTGGCGCGACGGCGGCTGGGCTTGGGCGCCCAGTCTCCGCTCACCCATGCCTCTCGTGCGGGCAACTTCTTCACCTTCGCAAAGATCTCCGCGAGCTCGGCCTCGTTGAGGGTCTCCTTCTCCAGCAGCTCCTCAGCCAGCACATCAAGCACCTTGCGGTTGAGCGTCAGCGCCTTGGTCGCTTCGCGCATCGCGTTATCCATCAGCGCGCGGATTTCCGTGTCCACGGTTGAGGCGACGTGTTCGGAGTACTCCCGACCGTGTCCCATATCGCGGCCGAGGAAGACCTCACCCGAACTTCCGGTAAGGCGGACCGCCCCCACCTTTGTCGACATGCCGTACTCGGTCACCATTTGCTTGGCGATCTCAGTCGCCTGACTGATGTCGTTGCTCGCCCCGGTTGACGGGTCGCCAAAGACCACTTCCTCAGCAACGCGGCCACCCATCGCGTAAGCGAGGTTGTCGAGCAGTTGGTTTCGGGTCTTCGAGTAGCGATCCTCGGCGGGCATCACCATCGTGTAGCCCAGCGCGCGCCCTCGCGGAAGGATCGTCACCTTGGTGACCGGGTCCGTGTGGTTGAGAGCCGCCGCGACAAGTGCGTGGCCACCCTCGTGATACGCGGTGACACGCTTGTCGTGATCGTTCATGACGCGCGTGCGCTTCTGCGGACCGGCGATGACGCGGTCAATGGCCTCATCGAGTTCGCTTGGGCCGATGCTCGTCGCGTCTCGACGTGCAGTGAGGAGCGCCGCTTCATTGAGGACGTTCGCAAGGTCGGCACCGGTAAAGCCAGGGGTGCGCTTCGCAATCGCTGCGAGGTCGACGTCAGGGGCGATGGGCTTGCCCTTGGCGTGGACTTCGAGCACCTTTTGGCGTCCCTTGAGGTCAGGGGCGTCAACTCCCACCTGGCGGTCAAAGCGACCAGGGCGCAACAAGGCGGGGTCGAGGATGTCGGGACGGTTCGTCGCCGCGATCATGATGACGTTCGTGTTGGCGTCGAACCCGTCCATCTCGACGAGCATCTGGTTGAGGGTCTGCTCACGCTCATCGTGACCACCGCCAAGGCCCGCGCCACGGTGTCGGCCAACAGCGTCGATCTCGTCAACAAAGATGATTGCCGGGCTGTTCTTCTTCGCCTTGTCGAACAGGTCGCGCACACGGCTCGCGCCCACGCCGACGAACATCTCAACGAAATCTGAGCCCGAAATCGAGTAGAACGGCACTCCTGCCTCGCCTGCAACTGCGCGAGCGAGGAGCGTCTTACCCGTGCCGGGCGGACCGTAGAGGAGCACGCCCTTGGGGATCTTCGCTCCCACTGCCTGGAACTTGGCCGGCGTCTCGAGGAACTCTTCGATCTCGCGAAGCTCTTCAACTGCCTCATCCACACCGGCGACATCTTCAAACTTCACCTTGGGGGTGTCGGGGGTCACCTCGGTCGCTCGTGACCGCCCGAACTGCATGACGCCCCGGCCGCCGCCGCCTTGCATCATCGAGAAGAGGATGTAAATGACGATGATGACGATGACAATCGGCAAGAAGCTAAAGAGAATCGTCTGCCACATCGACGAGCGCGGCACGACGGAGTCGTAGCCGTCCGTCGGATTGGCGTCCGCGACTGCGGCCGCCACTGCGGGACCCTGGGGCTCGACGTAGTAGAACTGCACGAGGCCGTTCGCCTTCGCGTCGGTGTCTGCCAGAACGTCGGGCACGGTGTCGCCCAGCTGGATCTTTACGCGCTGATCACCATCGGTGATCTCGACCTGCTGGATTCCCTCCGAGGCAAGCACGGCGAAGCCCTGGGATGTGGAGATCTTGGTCACCGGCTCTTGATTGAGCGACATGTAGAGCAATGAGCTCACGATGATCGCAATCGCGAACAGCACCACGTACGACAGGCGCAGTCTCTTCATAATGACCACGACTCTACGCGAGGAGCCCCACGAAGCGGGCGCGTTTCGCGCTCAGCGGTATCCCCCTGAGGGCAGGTGCGCGGGCGGGCTGCGGTGCCGATGCGGCAGCCGCCTCCACCACCCACTTCCCCTGGCAGGGCGTATGGGTCGACTTCCACACCACTTTCGACCCGCACGCCCTGCCAGGAGTGGAACAGGGGTGGCGGAGGGGGTGGCGGAGGGGCTCAGCGCGGCCGACGCTGGGAGTGGGCCGCGCAGGCGGCCCCGGCTTACGACTCGCCGTAGACGCTCGGCTTGAGGATCGCCACGAACGGCAACGTGCGGTACTTCTCCGCCCAGTCGAGGCCGTATCCCACCACAAACTCGTTGGGGATGTCGAAGCCGATGTAGCGAACGTCGAGTTCGACCTGCACAGCGTCGGGCTTGCGCAGCAGTGTCGCCACCTCGACCGACTCGGCGCCGCGCGAACGCAGATTGCCAAGCAGCCACGACAGGGTGACGCCGGTGTCGATGATGTCCTCGACGATCAGCACGTGACGTCCCGTGAGGTCGGCGTCGAGGTCCTTGAGGATGCGCACCACCCCGCTCGACTTGGTGCCCGATCCGTACGACGACACCGCCATCCAGTCCATCTCGACCGAGGGCGGCAGCCGCCGCGCAAGGTCCGCCATCACCATGACCGCGCCCTTGAGCACGCCAACGAGCAGCACATCCTTGCCCTCGTAGTCCGCGCGAATCTGGGCCGCGATCTCGTCGAGCCTGTCCCCAATCTCACGGTCGGTGACGACCACCCGCGTGAAATCGTCCATGGTGAAAGCGGAGTGGGAGAAGTCAGGGCTCACTCTGATGTTCCGTTCTCGTCTGTGCTTTCGAAGCGCTCGAGGGGGTAATTGATGATCAGCCTGCCATACTCGCGGCGGGCCTCGTAGCCGCCTGGCAAGGACACCGGCCCTTGGCCGGAATAGGTGGTGACAAGACGGTCAAGAGCGGCGACGTGGGAAGCGGCCAACGGCCCGGCTCCGCGATTCTCCGCAATCATCTTGAGCATGCGAGTGCGGATCGCATCCGGGAGGGCAGCAAGCGCCTCGCACTGCCACTCCTCATTGTGGGTTCGGCGCTGTGAATCCATCATGGCGGTGCGCGCCTGACGGTCAAGTTCGTCGGCGTCGGCCTGGAGCAAGGCGGCTGATCGGGCAAGGCCGGACACGACGCCAGGGCCAAGGACGTCAACGAGCGCCGGCATGACGACGCTACGCAGTGCAGAGCGGCGCGGGCCGTTCTCGCCTTCATTTGTCGGGTCGAACCACGGCTCAAGTCCGAGCGCCTCACAGGCGGCGACGGTGTCCTTGCGGCGCAGTGACAAGAAGGGGCGCACGTAGCGGCCGCGCTTCACCGGCATTCCTGCAAGGGCGCGAGCGCCGGATCCGCGTGCGAGAGCGAGGAGCACCGTCTCGGCCTGGTCGTCCATCGTGTGGCCCATGAGGATGTGCGGGGTGAGCCCACCCTCGGCATCAACGCGCTCGTCAAGGGCTCGGTAGCGCGCCTTGCGGGCTGCAGCTTCTAGCCCTCCTTCTCGTCCCACCACGACACGCTCGACAAACACGGTGGCGATGCCAGCGTTGTGAATCTGAGCAACAGCCCTTTCGGCAACGACGGCGGAGTCGGGCTGCAGCGCGTGGTCGACGACAATCGCACCGGTGAGGAAACCCTCCTTGCGGCCCACAAAGGAGGCGGCCGCGGCGAGTGCAAGCGAGTCCGGGCCTCCAGAACACGCCACCCACACCTTGGCTCCCATGTCCACACCGTCGAGCGCTTCACGCACTGCATTGCGTGTCGCGGCCACGGCGGGGTGTGGTCCAGTCACGGGCATCCTTCTGGGTTGATGGGTCCTGGGTTGGTGAGGGCGAGGGCGCGTGTGTCAACTAACCGCTGCACCCACATTGTGCCAATGCGTCGACAAACTCGTCGACGGCTTGGCGCGGTGCGACGGGTCCGTATGGCATCCCATCGGCCAATGCCGCGAACAAGAGAGGTCGCCCGTCTGCGGTGATGACGACACCCGCAAGGGAGGTCACCCCCGTGAGCGAGCCGGTCTTGGCGCGCATCACGCCCGCGCCGGGTGTCGAGATGAACCGATCGGTGAGCGTGCCGTTGAGGCCAGCCACCGCCAGCCAACCAAAGACATCCTCGGTGCGCTCATCAAGCGCGGCCTGGCGCATCGATTCGGTGAGAACGCGAGGAGGGATTCGGTTGCGGGTGGAAAAGCCCGCACCGTCGTACAAGGTAAGCCCGGCGGTATCGACCCCCAGCGCCCCCAACTGCTCGATGATCGCGTACGTCGCTGCGTCGGGGGTGCCCGCGTAGCCGCGATTGATCGAGAGTACGCGCGAAAGCACCTCGGCAATCGTGTTGTCGGACGAGTGGATCATGAAGGCCACCTGATCCGCGAGCGGCGCGGACAAGACGGTGCCGACGTCGATACCCGTCGAGTTGGTGCGTGCGCCAGCGCGCGTGGCGGCGATGCCTCTCTCAGTGAGCCGCTCGGCAAAGATGTCGCCAGCAGCCGCAGCAGGGTCTTGGGCGCGCGGCGCATAGAGGTCGTCCGCGAGCTTGCCGACGTTGACGGCGAGGCCGGTCACTGGCGCGGCGTAGCCGCTTGACCGCGCGTACGCCGGCCACTCAAGGGGGTAGGCCGGGCCCGGGAACGCAGTCGTGTCGACGACGACCTTCACCGACGTGACGCCATCTGCGGCGAGGGCGATCGCTACTTGATCGGCGAGGTCTCCCAGACCTGCGTAACCGACGGCGGGCATGTCCCCGCCCCACGCCGCGCCCGTGCTCGGCCGCTCGCCCTTACTCCCGGCGTCGGCCGCGAGCATCATGTCTCCCCCCGCCACGAGCGCAACTTCACCACGTGCGGCGTCGTACCGCGCCACAGTCGGAATTTGGAAGTCCGGTCCGAGCCCCGCCACAGCCGCGATGCCGGTGAGGAGCTTTGTCGTGGAGGCGGGCACCTGGCCATCGCCAGCGTCGACGTCGGCGAGAACCTCGCCCGTCACGAGATCGATGACGGAGACGTTTGTCGACGCTCCCGTGCGCGAGTCGTCGCGCAATGCTTGCGCCAGCGCTTGGACGGCCGACGCTGAGGGAAGCGGCGCGCTCGGGTCCATGAGAGCGGCAAGAGCGGCCGGTGGAGCGGGCGCCGGTTCAACAGCTTGTGCGGATAAGAACGGGGCGGGGGGCTCGGGCTCGGTCGCCACGGTGACCCGACCCGGAACGTGGTCATAGGCGTCCGCCCACACGTATCCAGCGCCGCCCGCGAGCACGACAATGGGGACGACAATCCCGGCGATCACCCGTGTTCGCACCCGTCACCTCCTGTCATGCGTCAGACTAATAGCCGGACAGAGGACTTTAGTCGCGAGGTACAGCATGGAATTCAACGTCACCATCGAGATCCCCAAGGGCTCTCGCAACAAGTACGAGGTCGATCACCACACGGGACGCATCGTGCTCGATCGAATGCTGTTCACGTCGACCCGGTACCCGGACGACTACGGCTTCATCGACGGCACGCTTGGCGAAGACGGCGACCCCTTGGACGCCCTCGTACTGCTCGAGGAGCCTACGTTCCCCGGTTGCCAGATCCGTTGCCGCGCGCTCGGGATGTTCCGCATGCGCGATGAGGCTGGTGGTGACGACAAGGTGTTGTGCGTGCCCGTTGCGGACCAGCGCGCCTTGTGGCGTCAGGACATCTCCGACGTGTCCGACTTCCACCGTCTCGAGGTCCAGCACTTCTTTGAGGTCTACAAGGACCTGGAGCCGGGCAAGTCCGTTGAGGGCGCGCACTGGGTGGGCCGCGACGAGGCCGAGGCCGAGATCCTCGCATCGATCGAGCGCGCGAAGGGAACTCCGTTCGCGCACGAGAACCCGCTGTATCCGCCGCAACACTGAGCGGCACGGCACGAGCGATGTGTGGGGGATAGCGCCGCCGTCAGGGACGGCCGGCGTACGGCATGATGTCGTTCAAGTTCCACGACGACGCGTAACTACGAACCTTGGCGTTTGAGCCAGGCACCGTCGCCTCGACTACCTGCCCATTGCCGATGTAGATCGCAACGTGGTAGATCGCGTTCGCGTCACGGTTGGTGCCCCAGAAGATGAGGTCGCCTGGGCGCAGTTCCGAGAAGGACACGTGCGTCACGCCCGCATATTGAGTGCGGGAACTGCGAGGAATTGAGAATCCCGCGGCGCCCCATGATGCCCGGGTGAGCCCTGAGCAGTCATAGGCCGGGCCGTTGCCGCCTGCAAGATAGGGCGAGCCGACGAGCGTCAGTGCGTGGGCAGCGGCTGTCGCCCCTTGCGAGGCGCTCGACGACCAGGAACCGGACGTCTCGCCGCCACCGGTGTTGCCACCGGTATTGCCGCCAGTGTTGCCACCGGTATTGCCGCCAGTGTTGCCACCCGTGTTGCCCCCGCTGCTCCCACCGGAGCCGCCAGAGCCACCGGTGGCACCCTGGTTCTGTTGTGCGTCACGGATGGCCTGCTCGAAGGCGGCACGTTCCGCAGCGGCTCGCGCCGCAGCCAGGCCCGCCTGGCGCTCGCGCTCCAGTGCGACGGTAGTGCGCTGAAGTTCGGCGAGGCGCACGACGGCGGCCTCATGAGTCGCTTCTGCCTCGGCAACCGCCTGATCGGCGAGCCGTTGCGCCTCTTGCGCCTCGGAAAGCGCGACGGCGGCGGCCTCTTCGGCTTCGCGAGCCTCCTCGGCCGCTGCCTCAGCGGCCTCACTCATCGCCTGGGCCACGATCTCGGCGGCATTGACGCGCTGCACGACGGTGTCGTACTCGGTGGAGGCCCGATCGATGACTTCGGACCTCGTAATGACGTCGTCGAAACCATCGGCGCCAATGACCGCTTCGAGCGACGTCATCGTGCCGCCCGAGCGGTAGGCCTCCATTGCGATAGCACCGAGATCGGTACGCGCATCTTCGAGCGCTTCGAGTGCTTCCGCAGCCTTGTCAGCAGCTTCCTTGGCGGCGGCCTCCGCCTTGTCCGCACGGTCCATCGCCTCGGCGTAGCGCTCAGCCGCTGCTCGCGCTTCCTTCTCCGCTGCGGCAGCTGCCTCTTGGAGCGACACGATCACCGCGTCGAGTTCAGCAACCGTTGCTTGCTGATCCGCAACCGCCGCCTTCGCTGCAGCGATCTCGTCCAGACCCGGGTACGCGTCGGCCATGCGCGGTGATGCGACCACTGCGAGCGAGGCCACAAGAGCGCCGATAGCGATCAGTGCCAGGGTGCGAGACGTCGCGCCGCGCCACTCCTTCGCCGCCATAGACCGCTCCTTATCGTCCGTGTGATCCTAAACATCTGAGCGGCAAACGTGAAGATTGATGTGAAATGTCCCACGTTGCCGACAGGTCCCCCGGTATATCGGCCGGAATCGTCGCCGGCTTGACGGCGCGTTCCACATCCGTGGCGCTTTCCGCATCATGCCTGGAAAAACGGCATGAGGTTGACGTTATTTGCTATCGCGTGCGGAGGCGCCCTATGCTCACAGCCATGTTCCGCCGAATGTGTCGCTAGTCAAGCGCACGTTTGGCGTGCGCCCGTATCGGGCGCCCCGCTCCCCTGCATCCATGCAGGTAGCGAGCGAGAACCCCTCCGGGCCCACACTCACGTGTCGCAGCCGCGAACCTGTCATGGTCGCGGGACTGGCGGCGACATCCTCCAGCTCCGGGGCAATGCCGGGATGCGGAACAGTTTCACCCCGTACCCATCACGATTCCCCATAGGAGCCCAGCACACATGACCGCCAATTGGAAGTTCGAAACCCAGCAGATTCACGCAGGTCAGACCCCTGACGCGGCGACCGGCGCACGCGCGTTGCCGATTTACCAGACCACCTCTTTCGAGTTCGGCACCACCGAGGTGGCGGCCGCACGATTTGCCCTGCAGGACCTCGGCCCGATCTACACCCGCATTGGCAACCCCACCCAGGGCGCGGTCGAGGACCGCGTTGCCGCTCTTGAGGGTGGCGTTGCAGCCCTCCTCCTGTCCTCGGGCTCTGCCGCGAACGCGATCGCGATTCAGAACATTGCCGAAGCTGGCGACCACATCGTGTCCTCGCCGTCGCTCTACGGCGGCACCTACAACCTCTTCCACTACACCCTGCCGAAGTTCGGCATCGAGGTCACGTTCGTTGACAACCCGGACGACCCGGAGTCGTGGCGCGCTGCCGTCCGCCCCAACACCAAGGCGTTCTTCGGTGAGTCGATCTCGAACCCCAAGCAGGACCTCCTCGACATTGAGGCCGTCGGCGCCGTGGCTCACGAGGTTGGCGTGCCGCTCATCGTCGACAACACCGTGGCCTCGCCTTACCTCGTGCAACCGCTCAAGTGGGGAGCAGACATCGTCACCCACTCCGCAACCAAGTACCTCGGCGGCCACGGCACCACCATCGGCGGCGTCATCGTTGACGGTGGCTCTTTCGACTACGCGCAGTACCCGGACCGCTTCCCCAATTACAACCAGCC
>JAEZXC010000048.1 GCA_023442845.1 Actinomycetes bacterium
CCGTCGCGAGTGGTACGCATCGCCCCGTAAAATACGGCCATGCCCACTTACGCCTATGCGTGCTCCGCATGCGGGCACCGCTTTGACGCCGTGCAGTCGATTCACGCTGCGCCATTGACAGAGTGCCCCGAGTGCAATGGCGCTGTGCGGCGCGTGATCTCAGCCGCTGCCGTCACGTTCAAGGGTTCGGGGTTTTACCGAACCGACTCGCGTGCGGGCTCCAAGAAGAGTGCCGCCGCCGCGAGTTCGGGTTCGTCGAGCTCCGCTTCATCGAGCTCTTCCACAAGCTCGAGCGCCTCGTAATCCATGAGGTGTGCGCCCCGCGCACATCACCAATGCGGCGGCTTGTCCCGCCGGATCTCGTCCTCTCGTGACGTTCCCCCGCGCTCGCCCCACGCTGCGTCCTCGTCCTCCCATGCCCGCGTTGGAATGAGCGGACGATCAACTCCGCGAATCGGCGTCCTCACCACCCGTTGGTGGTGAGTGACCTCTTCGGTTTCGTCGGCCTCCCCCTCCTGGTGGTGAGTGACCTCTTCGGTTTCGTCGGTCTCCCCCTCCTGGTGGTCGGTGACCTCTTCACCGTCGTCATCTGTCGCAGGCTCGTCCAACACGGGCTCGTCCGTCGCAGGCTCGTCCGTCGCAGGCTCGTCCAACGCAGGCTCGTCCGTCGCGGGCTCATCGGGATCCGGCACCACGGGCTCGTCGGTCTCGCCAAGAGCCGCCATGACAGCGTCGGCGGCGCCGACGGGGTCCACGAACACATCGAGAGTCCACAACGACACGACAGTCCAACCCAGCGCCTCGAGACGCCGGTACTGCCATCGCACCCGGTCGCGCAGCGACGCGACGGGTCCGTCGGCCGGCTCGTCGGTCACCACCGCAACGCGATAGCCGCGATCGTGGGGACCGCCAACCACGAGCGGTATCGCCTGGTCGCCAACGCCATAGCGCAGCCGTACCGCACAGCCGCGAGCACGAAGCAACCGGGCAACGTCAGACAACAACCAGTCGGCAGGCCCTGGCGTCGCACGCTCGGGCGGGACCGTCGGTTGGGTTGCGGATTCAATGAGCGCGGCGAGCGCCTCGGCGCCATTTCCTTCGACCGACGCGGCCGCGAGGTTCGCCAACTGGTGAGCGTTCAGCGCGGTCACCACCGACACCGACTCCCGCGAAGCAACCAGGGCTTGCGCCAAGGCCGCTGCGCCAGCCGGTGTGCCGAGAACGCCCAACTCCGCCGGCAACACACCGCGGTGATCGCGCGCGAAACCAAGCGAGACAATGACGCTGTCCGCGCTTAAGCCAGCGGCGTCGCCACACTCAACAACGCGCACGGCGTCGCTCACCGCGATGTCTCGCTCGCTCAAGGCGTCAACGATGCGCGCCGCGTGAAGGCTATTGCCCGCGACAACAAGTACGGATCGCCTCGGCAAGGTGCCCACGGCCTCGGCGACACGGTCGACAACCGAAAGCACCTCCGCACGCGTCGACTCGACCACGTGCCGTCCCGCAACGGGCTGTGCCACGGCATCCAGCACCGTCGCCTCGAGCGCACCCGCGTTTCCTTCTCCCGGCGGCGGAACGACCGAAACAGTGCGTTCGTAGCCAAGGGTTTGCAGCACGGCACCGACGCGCGGGTCACGACGCTGGGGCAAACCCCTCAGCGGCACTCGCGGAAGCAGGCGGGCTATATCTGCGACGGCAGAACGAGTGGCACTGCGGCCGTCCGCGACGAGGACTACTTGAGTAGCGCGGCCAAGTGCCGGCACGATCTGCGCGGTTGCCAGTGACTCGATACCGACCAACACGAGCACGTCAATGCAACGCGTCGGCGGCAGCATGTGCGGCACTTGATCTGCACGGGCAATCACCACGGGACGCAACGCAGCCACCACCGCATTGAAGTCACGGCGCATGTCGCGCACCGATATCTCGGCCCCCTCCATGAGCGAAGCAAAGAGATCGCGCGCATCCTCGGGATGACGGGCAATGGCTTGACGGCGCTGCTCCGCCACCGCGCGCATGAGGGGAGCGGTGCGCATGTCGCCGAAAGCTCGGTCGAGCTCAAGGTATCTCTCGACGGCCGCACCGAGTGCGCCAGTCTCAATGAGACGTGGCTCCGCACCGATCATCGCGTCAAACGCCGCGGCCCACCACGCAAACTCGAGGTCCACGCGGATCTGCTCAGGAGAAGCGTCGCGGTCACTCAGGCTCTCAAGGAGCGCCGTGAAGCCCTCGTCGTCAAGGTCGATACGTGCAGGCGACACAGGAGCGCGGTCGATGCCGCCGGGGATTGCTTGCGTGAGATCTTCGAGGGCGCGCGTCAACTCGCTCAAAGGAATTGCACCCGGCTCGTCGAGCCCGGCTGCGTTTGGCAACACGGGTGCGAGTACGTCCCATGCCTCGTCAAGTCGCGCCATGCGCGCGGCATACGGCCCGAAGTCATCAGGAACCACGGGCCAGCCGCCGGCTGAGCATCGGTCGCGCCAGCGCTCAGCCTCGCGAGAGGCCGCGGCTAGCCGCGTGTGGAGTTCGGACTTGTCGCGACCCGGACGGAGCAACTCACTCGCCCGACGCACTAACGCGCGCCTGGTCGACCGGTCCATCGTGGACTCAGTGCCTGCGGTTCGCGGGGCGGTCGCCTCCACGAGGTCGGCAAGTGACCGGTGGTACACCGCCGGCGAGAACGTGTCGAGGGTGACCTGGACGTCGAGGAACAGCTGCACCTGCTCGCGCCAGGCGTCCACGGTGCCGGCCTCGTCAAGTCCTGTCTCGCTCGCCGCCGCCCGGGCGTCGGACCTCACCGAGGGCAGAAGCCGCACGGCCACAGCCAATGCCTCGTCCAGCGCGGCGCCGTGTTCAGCAGATTGCGCAACCTGTGACCACCACGCACGCGGCAATTCCGGCTCTGGTTCACGGTCCGCCACTTGCGACGGCACGTCCACCTCAGTGCCGTGGAGGCGCGCCACGATCGCAGCTGCGACGTGCGCCAAGCCATGTTCCGCGACGGCGGCCCCCGCCTCGTGGCTCAGACGCAGTGAGTGGCCGGGCGGCGGATCGCTCGCCGTCAGGCGCACGATCGCCTGGACGGCATCAAACGCCGACGCTCCCCACGGGCGGCGTGGGCGGTGCAGGGCCTCGTAGCGCGACGCGACGTCACTTCGAGCACGTAAGAGGCCTTCGCCGACGAGACGGAACTCGTCTTCGTCCACTGCCGGCGTGTCGAGCGTGAGTGACGCGAGGAGCCGCGCCCGGGCGTCAGCGTGCCAATGCTCCGTGATGCCGGTCATCGCGGCATCGGCGGCGCCTGCCTCTTCGAGTGCGGCCTCGACCGCCGCGAGGGTTTCGTCAGAACCACCGACGACGGCGGCGGTCCGACCTGACGCCGCAGCATCGGCTGCGATTGCCGCGACGACTGCAGTGACATCGACTCCCGGGGGTGCGTCGATCGATACCGAGCGACCCAGGGCGACTAAGTCGACGGCGCGAAAGGCTTCATCGTCGAGGTCGCCGATGCCCCGCTCGCCAAAGGGGTCGCGGTCGCCGAGTCCCCATCGCGGCAGCGGCTCCGCGAGTATCGTCGCCGCGTCCGCGTCACCCGCGATGGCGGCGACAACGTCGGACGCCCCGATGACTGCATCGAGGTCATCGAGATCGTCGAGCAGGCGTTGTTCGGCGTCGTCGAAGGCGCCGAGCAGGAGTTTCTCGTGGACCTCCACGCCCGGGAGCACATCGCTAAGTTCGCGCACCTCATTCCATAACGGGCGAGGATCAAACTCGCGGCCCTCAAGCGTGCGCGCCGCTCGCGACGCAAGATCGGCGGGGCCGCCACGGTCACGCACTGCGGATGCAACGACCGGGTTCACGATCACCTCGTGGCGCAGAGTGATGGCGACGTCGTGGTCGCGCGCGCGTTCGAGCGTCACGGGACGCAATAAGAGCGGCTGTTCGACGCCGTCGTATGCCACTGTGCCGACGACAAGCGCCGCCGTCCACGCGCCGGTCGTCGACACGATGTGCTCGGCGGCATCAATGATGAGCCGCCCACTGTGGGACGCGGCAGCGAACGCGTCCGGATCACGCAACAGCGTCGACAAGAGAGTGGCCCGCCCTGCGAACAAGGGGGCGAGGCCAGACGGGTGTGATCCAGCCAGATCGATGTGGGGGCTATCGGTGGTGGCGAGATCGCG
>JAEZXC010000066.1 GCA_023442845.1 Actinomycetes bacterium
CGATCTTAAGCTGCGTCGCGAGCGCCAAGCTCCCGGTCGATACGCAGCAGGCCAGCACCGTTGTCGCCAACAATCTCCAGGCGACCGATGATGCCACGCACGGTGTCTTCTTCCTCAATCTGCTCAACCACGAAGCTGTCCAGCAGCGGGCGGGAGTCGAGATCCCCCTCGCTATCAGCAAGCTTGCGGAGGTTACGGATAGATGCCGAAACCTTTTCTTCATGCTCTAGAGCGATGCGGAATGCATCGATTGCGGAAGTGACCTTCACCTCCGGTGCGTCGACGGCACCAATCTGCGGGTGGTTGTCGCGAGCATCGAGGTGTGCGATGAACTGATTCGCGTGATCAACTTCCTCATCCGCCTGTGCACGCATCCACTCTGCCATGCCGGAGAGATCCAGCAGATCCAGCTCGATTGCCAGCTGGCGGTAAACGTGGGAAGCGGTGAGCTCCATAGTGATCTGGTCGTTGAATGCCTTCTCAAGAGTATCTGTTAGTCGCATGCCACTACTATAAGTGGAACCCTTATAAATGACAACGATTATAATACTTCCCTTATAAGCCAGGCCTTGCCTATTTTGCAATTGTCGGCTTAACCTCAGCGGTATGGCTACACTCACCTCCAGAAGCCCATCGACCGACGAAATTCTGCAGTTTCTTTCCCGACCTGCGCAAACGGCACATGATTCAGCAGCGTTGTCCCTCGCCGCCTCCACCGTCACGGCCATCGCCGTCACCAGCTTGGACGGACGCGGCGCCGTCGAAGGCACCTCGGGCCAGCTTGGCAACGACACCGATGCCACGGTTTTCAACACGCTTCGCGCGCTTGCCGACGTCGTTTTCGTTGGTACAGGCACCATTGCGTCCGAGGGGTACGGGCCAGTTGAGATACCGGAGTACCTAGAGGCCGTTCGACAGAAGCTAGGTCGCTCCGAGCACGTGGCGATGTCCACACTCTCGCGCTCGTTGGATTTAGATATAAAATCTGACTTTTTCGCGAATGCAGAAGTCAATCCTCCGATAATCTTCACCCCGACTGAAGATATTTTTAATGATGAAGAAGCAAAGGCCGCTCACAAGAACAAAGCTAGAAAGATGGAGTCGGCCGGGGCTCGCGTCGTTAAGCTCCCTGACCCCTCGGTAAAAGCGGCGTTAGCATGGCTGGCTGAACATGGGTATCGAGACATTGTCGTAGAGGGTGGGCCGACGATATATCGAGAAACATTCAAAAACGGGTGCGTCGACGAACTGTTCCTGACATTGTCGCCGATGTGGGTGGGTAACGGCCCCCTGACTTTCGGCGAGAACGACCCTGATGAGGACTCGAACTCGACGACCCCGCAGGCTTTTGAAGTGCGGGATATCCTACGTTCCGACTCACACATCTTCCTACGCTATTCCCGCAGCTTCACCCAGTAGGGTGGAGTATTGTGAGTAAACCAAAAATCGACGTGAGCGCAAGCGCAACGGCATTAACGCAAACGTCCAAGGACACGCCAGAGACAAATTCGGTGGCTCCACGCCCTCTGTCTCGGCAGGTGTCGCGAGGACTCAGCGCTTTCTTGTGGCCTATCGCAGCTGTGGTGATTTTTCACCGCACCTGGGTTTTGCCGAAAGACGTGTCTGGCACAGATGACTTTACGACGGTCTGGTCGGCAATTAATCGATTCGTATCGCAGGTACCCGTTTATTCGGAAGACTACGTAACAGCCGATCCACACTATCTGTATTCCCCAGGCGCTACCCTACTTTTAGCCCCGATTGATTTGTTCGGCTCGCTTGAATCGGGCCGAATCTGGTTTGCGGTATTTCAGTCAGCTGCAATCATTGCGGCAATTGTGTTGCTACTCAGGTGGCTTGGTATTGCGCGCTCTGGCCCCATCATTCCAGCGTCGATAGCACTGCTCTACCTCACGGAACCCGTTACCAACACCCTTGATTTTACGAACGTCAACGGTTCACTGTTCCTTGCATTAGTGCTATTTTTTATCGCACTGACCGAGCGACGCAATATCCTGGCCGGCCTGATTATCGGTATCGCAATCACTATCAAGCCCGTATTCTTGCCAATGCTGTTCCTACCGTTCATGCGCAGGCAGTTCTCTACGGTACTGACCAGTATCGGGGTGGTAATTGCAGCCAATGTCATCGCGTGGCCGCTCATGGTCCAACCACGTGACTACCTAGATATCACTATCCCCTACCTGGGAGTTGTCCGTGACTTTGCAAATGCTTCACTGACTGGGCAGCTTGTTTGGCTGGGTGCCCACCCGACACTGATCTTGCTGTGGCAAGTCTTTTTCGGCATTTTCGTCTTGGTATCTGTCGTGCTCCTTCTTCGCTGGCTCGAAAGGGATGAGAAATTCTGGATTGCTACGACTTCCGGAGTTCTCTTCACCGGCGCGTTCTTCCTTTCCAGCCTGGGACAGCAGTACTACTCGATGACACTCTTGCCAATGGTTCTCACCGTGCTTCGCCCATTGGTTTTGGCTCGCGACAATGAAGGAAATATTGGTTCGACAGTCATGTTGAATTGGGGCGCAGGACTCGGAGTCGTATTCTGTTTCTTCTACGCCAATTGGTGGATTGATGAGGATGACCTGTTTTTCCCGTGGTTCACGGTTGCAATCGGCGGTATTGGATGGGCCGTTCTTATTCTCTCCATCACGGCAGCACTCATTCGAATGACGATTGTAGATGCCGTCAATGGGCGTAGCTTTGCATCCGGCTTCAGCTGGCTGAGCGACTGGAAGATCGCAGGCAGGAAATCTAATCAGGAATCTGATCTCAAGTCTGAGGAGGCTATTCAGAATGGTTGATTCGCATAACGAAGACTGGAATCTGAGCGAAGAAGAATGGCGCGAACGCCTCAGTGCCGCGGAGTACCAGGTTTTGCGTCAGGCAGGTACTGAACGCGCCTTCACCGGTGAGTACACCGATACTAAAACTCAAGGTGTCTACCGCTGCCGGGCTTGTGGTTACGAGCTGTTTCGGTCGAACGAGAAGTTCGAATCTCACTGCGGTTGGCCATCCTTCTTCTCTCCACTAGCTGGAGACCGGATTATTGAGCGCCAAGACACGAGCCTCGGTATGGTCCGTACCGAAGTGCTGTGCAGTCGTTGCAAGTCTCACCTCGGCCACGTCTTTGAGGGTGAGGGATACAATACTCCGACCGACCTGCGTTATTGCATCAATTCAATTTCACTCACGCTGGAACCGGACAAGACGGCTGAATAACTAGATAAAGAAGTAGCGCCGCTGGTCAAAATCCCGTCAGTTACCGGGCCTTGACCAGCGGCGCTGCTGATTCACTCGTAGATCGCGCAGACTACGGCAGAACGGTGATAATCTCCGCAATGTCATCGACGCGACGGCCCGTGTGGAACGGAATCTCTTCGCGGACGTGCAGACGAGCCTCGGTGTAACGCATCTTCCACATCAAGTCCACAATGCGGTCGAGCTCCGGCCCCTCGAATGCAAGGATCCACTCGTAGTCGCCGAGTGCGAACGCCGGGACAGTATTGGCGCGCACATCCGGGTAGTCACGACCGGCCATACCGTGTTCAGCAAGGATACGTCGACGCTCGGTCGGCTCCAGCAGGTACCAGTCGTAGGAACGGACGAACGGGTAAACCGCAATCCATCGTCCCGGCTCTTCACCCATGATGAACGACGGCAGGTGCGACTTGTTGAACTCAGCTGGACGGTGCAGTGCAGCGTTCGACCAGTGCGGAGTGGATGCCTGGCCCAGCGGAGTCTCGCGCAGGAAGGCGTTGTAGAACGCCTGCAGATCTTCCAGCTTCTCTGCGTGAATCCAGAACATGAAGTCAGCTTCAGCACGCATGGCCGAAACATCGTAGAAACCACGGATGGTCAAATCAGTGTCTTCGTAACGAGCCAGGAATTCCTTGGTCTTAGCCACTGCCTCTTCGCGGTTATCACCGAGTGCACCTGGGGTCACCTTGAAGGCAGACCACATGGTGTAGCGGATGGTGTCATTGAGCTTCTTGAAATCGAGCTTGGTCATTAGTTATCTCCTAGTTCGGTTGAAAGGTTTGTTTACAAACGATGGGTCAGCGCCAGTTTCGTACTCAGCACCAATCTCGCAGCTTTATGCTATCTCCGCAGCAATCTTGCTGGCCGCAGCCTTGGCGTTGGAAATACATTCCGGAATGCCCGGGCCACTGAGCCATGCCCCTGTTGCTGCAAGCTTAGGCACCTCGTCCAACTCCTGGCGAGCAAAATCCATCAGGCCTCCATGCCCCATATCGAAGCGTGGAATCCCCGCCCACCAACGCTGGACGAAAACCGCTGTCGGTTCGGCATCAAATCCAGTCGCCTTAGCCAAATCCGCCTTTGCCCTGGCAATCAGGTCATCGTCGCTGCGATGCACGTGCGAGTCATCATCAAAACGGCCGAAGCTCGCCCTCACAACGGCACCGTAGCGCTCACCAATATGTGGCCACTTCCGGGACGACACTGTGAAAGCTTTCGCGGACAGGTCCGCACCAATCTCGCACAACACGCCGTTGATCTCCGGCAGTCCTTCCGACGAGTCGAAACACATACCGACCACCGCCGAGTTCGACGTGTCTACCCCACCGATGAGCTCAGCCGCCTCTGGCGCAAGATTGCTCAACAGCTCCGATGTGGTTGCAGAAGGTGCTGCCAGCACAACACCGTCGACGTCGATAGTGCTAACGCTCGTGCCGCTTTCCGACGGCGCTTCCACTGTCACCTCAAAGCCACTGTCATGCTGCCGCAGACCGGTAGCGTTCGTCGACAAGAGGAGTTCGGCTCCCGATTCGTCGACAAGCGTGTTGTAGAGAACCTCGAAGCCATCGCGGAACGTTTGGAAGACCACCGGTCGCTTCGCCTTCGTCGAGTCTGTCGCAGCCTCACTGCTCAGACGCGCCTGCTGCGCCTGCTTACGTGCTTCCAGAACGCGCTGGACAGCGCCGGTGAGGCTGACATGATCACCGACACTGGCCATTTCATCAAGCGCTGCCGCCAGCTGTGGGATGGTCGCACGCAGGCCAAGGTCGTATGCGGTGGTTGAGTAGACGCCCCCGAGCAGCGGGGAGACGATGCGGTCGACGACTTCCTCACCGAGCCGCGCCGCGACCAGCTGGCCGACGTTCATGTCGTCTCCCAGTACCCAGTGCAAGGCTGGAGTGAGCTCGGGGTTCGACTCGGCATCAATCTTGGCGAGGGTGGCCTCGCTGAGGAGATAGTCCAACCCTTCTGAGCTTCCTGGAATACCGGTGACCGTGTTACGCGGAAGGTCCTTGAGTTCACCGCCAATGTAGAGCTTGGAAGGCAGCCCCGAAGGGGCGACTAGCTGATCTGCCAAACCGAGTTCCTTGAAAAACTCGGTGGCATCGTGACGGAACGCCAGATACGCCTCAGCGCCCGCTTCGAGAGGGCCGTTAGCTCCTGGTCGAGTCTTCAGCTTGCCACCAACCTGTGCACTGGACTCGATGACAAATATTCTTGCGGCGGGTCCGAGCTTTTTACGCAACTCATACGCTGCGGTCAGGCCGGAGATACCGCCACCTACGACGGCAATGGTAGAAGGTTGTGCAACCACGGTATTTCGTACGCTTTCTCTATGCCCGCGCCGCTAGCGGGCACGGTCGATAAGACTTGTAGGAAATTAGCTAGTGCGTGTTTTACACGCCTGTTGCGTCGGCTTTTACGTTGCGTGAATGATCTCAACAGCGCGCGTAATCGCGTCGGCATCGGTATTCGGTAGCACCCCGTGACCCAAGTTGAAGATATGTCCACGGGCGTCACCACGCTTAATTGCACGGTCCGCCTCAGAGCAGATGCGCTGAATCTCTTGGGTCATTGCATCTTCACCGGCAAAGAGAATCGCCGGGTCAAGGTTGCCCTGCAATGCAAGGCTGTTTTGCGCCGGGTCTGCGCCTCGGTGAACGTCGGAAAGCGTGGCACGAATGCGGTTGGCAGCAACGTCCAGTGGCACACGCCAGTCGACGCCCATGACTTCTGGGCCGGCTTCAGCCATCGCACCGAGAAGCTCTCCGGTCCCCACACCGAAGTGGATGCGCGGAATGCCGGCGTCGGCGACGGCCTGGAAGATTTCCTTCGAGTACGGCAACACAAAGCGGCGGTAGTCGCGCTCGGTGAGATAGCCAGCCCAGGAGTCGAAGAGCTGAATAGCGTCCACACCAGCACCAATCTGCGCACGCAGGAAAGCAATCACCATCGGAGTGATTTTCTGCATCAGGTGATCCCACAATTCAGGGTCCGAGTGCATCAGCGCCTTAGTGCGCTCGTGATTGCGGGATGGACCGCCTTCAATCAGGTACGACGCCAAGGTGAACGGTGCACCGGCGAAACCAATGAGTGCCTGGGTATCAGTCAGCTCTTGCAGAATGAGGCCGATACCCTCGGCCACCGGAGCGAGTTGCTCTTCCGTGACTTCCGGTAGAGCCTTGATGTCTGCTTCCGAGCGCACCGGAGTATCCATTACTGGACCGCGGCCAGGAACAATATCCAAGTTGACACCCGCGGCCTTCAGCGGCACGACGATATCGGAAAAAAGAATCGCAGCATCAACGTCGTGCCTACGTACCGGCTGCATAGTAATCTCAGCGAGCAGTTCCGGACGGAAGCAGGAGTCCAACATACCGATGTCCTTGCGCACCTCACGGTACTCAGGCAGTGAACGACCGGCTTGCCGCATAAACCACACCGGGCGGCGCGAAGGAGTTCGACCGTAAGCTGCATCAAGAATCGGGGCATCAGTCAAAGTGCGACGATTGTTCATACGGACAATCATGCCCCACTTACCTTAGAAATAAATGTGTGGGGTACTAAGAACAGGGAAATCGCTCGCCCTGCCGTGCGTTTTCGACGAACCGCTTGGTCGCTTTCCGCTCTTTTCGGCGCGCCTCCCACTAATGCAAGCGTCATATGGCTAAGTTCAGGCGCGTGAATGGAACCGATTCAACGCCACAGAACTTCCGCGCCGCGGTCGAGTCAATGCACTCTGCTGAACTGCGACCTGAGATTGCTCTGGGCACCGTTCGGCCACCGCAGAAGCTGGCACCGTTTAGCCACGCTGTCTCGCTTGAGGTCACGCAGCCCGAAGCTGATATTGTCCCTGAGTCCTCGGACGATGATGCCTTTGGTCGCTTAATTTTGCTCCATGACCCCCGCAGTGAGGAAACCTGGGACGGTGACATGCGCTTGGTTGCATACATCCAGGCAGATATGGATGCCTCCCTCGCGGAAGATCCGCTCCTTCCCCAGGTTGCCTGGCAATGGCTCACCGAAGCTCTGGCTGAAAACAACGCCGAACTGTCGAACTTGGGTGGCACGGTGACAACTACGAACTCTGTCCGCTACGGCGAGATTGGCGGCAAGCCACAGGCCTTTCAATTAGAAATGCGCGCGTCGTGGACTGCTCGTGGCACCGACCTGCGCACTCACGTTGAATCCTTCGCTCAGGTACTAGCGAACGTCGCTGGTCTGCCACCCGTCGGCGTATCCCTGCTGGGCTGATACCGACGACCGAAGAGGCGTGCGATGAGCTCCGACGTGGAAACTAGTCCCGACGTAGAAGTAAGACTTGCCCCAGCCGAGGGAACTCCACGCGTGCTTTCCGCCATCGACGACATTGTTGACGCCGGTGAGCAGCTGGCCAAAGGACACGGTTGGCTCGCGGTCGATACTGAACGAGCTTCGGCATATCGCTACGACGACCGCGCCTTCCTCCTTCAATTTCGCCGCCGTGGAGCGGGCACCTTTCTCATCGATCCCGAAGACGGCCGCAAGGCGATGGCCGTTTTCGGTTCCTCAGTCAACGACCTGACCTGGATCATTCACGCAGCTCATTCTGACCTTCCCTGCCTCGCGGCTCTGGGCCTCTACCCCACCAAAGTCATTGACACTGAGCTGGCCGGCCGCCTTCTCGGCCTGGAACGAGTCAATTTAGCAGCTCTGACAGAACGACTCCTCGGAGTTGGACTTGCCAAAGGGCACGGTCGAGAGGATTGGTCTACTCGTCCACTGCCGGCGGATTGGCTGGACTACGCGGCCCTGGATGTCGAGCTGCTCATCGAACTCGCCGAGGTTCTTTGTCAGGCGCTGACTGAGCTCGACCGTTTGGAATGGCTGGAACAGGAATGCGAACGCGAACTAGCTCTAAACCGTAAATACCTCGATGGTCTGCACGTCGGATACTCGTGGCAGGGGCTCAAAGGGATTGGGAAGCTGCGCACTCCCGAACAACTTCACGTCGCCCGTGCACTGTGGACTGAGCGTGACGAAATCGCGCAGCGCCGTGATGTCTCCCCAACACACGTCATGGGTCACAGCGTTCTACGTACAATCGCAGAACAACTCCCCGGTACGCAGCGTGAGCTGACTGCAATCCGTGGATTTCCACGTCGCCGTCGCGGTGCTGCGGACGCTTGGTTGAAGGTCGTTAATGAAGCCCGTCAGGAACCCAGGTCGTCATGGCCGAAGCCCCAGAAGCAGGCTCCCAACGAAATGCCCCACTTTCGACATTGGGCTGAGCATGCCCCACAAGCCGTCGAGATTTTCGAAACCACGCGAGACTGCATCGACAACGTCTGTGCCCAAATACACCTGCGCAAAGACACACTCATCACTTCCGCGCAGACACGTGAACTGGTTTGGTGGATTCACAGTCGCGCAGTCGGCTCATTCGTTTTCCGCCACCACGACAACTACGCTGGCGGCCTGCCAGCCGTTACCGAAATCTCCGCTCACCTCAGGGAACAGGGTTTCCGCCCATGGCAGGCACATTTGCTTGCCGACGTGATTGGCGCCAACGTTCTTGCGCCCATGCGGCAGCCACTCTAGCTACAGCTGCTCCAGCACCGCGATGGTTTCAAAGTGATGCGTTAGACCAAATGCGTCCACGACCTCGAGGTGTTTGAACGCGTAGCCGTAGTCAGCCCAGTACCGGGCATCGCGGGCAAAAGTCGCCGGATCACAACCGAAATGTACGACCGTGCGTGGCTTGGCTTCAGCAATAGCGGCAATGGCATCCTTACCAGCACCGGAGCGCGGAGGGTCGAGAACGACGATATCCGGGTTTGGTGTTTCCTCATTAGCAACTTCGCGGCGCACTACCTTGGTGACATCCCCAGTAACGAACCGGACTGGTGCCGCAGGCGACGCATTTCCACTGTGGTCAGCTGCAGTGAAAGCCTTGCGCCCCGCCGTCGCGGCTGCGGCAAAACCCTCGACAGAGAGAATTGAGCCCTCTGCGTCAACTAGCTTGCGCAGTGCCGCCGACAGAACGCCTGCGCCACCGTAAAGATCCCAACCACAGGAGAAAGACTGACCAGTCAACAGGTCGATGATGCGCGATCCATAGAACTCAGGGGCATGGCAATGGGCTTGCCAAAAACCGGTCGTCGGCACATCGAAAGTAATTCCGTGAACCGTGTGCTGTGTAGTTGGCTCGCCTTCAATCAACGTTTGCTTGCGGTTCCTGCCGATGCCAGATACGTACACAGCACTTCGGTTACCCTCCGTGTCCATGGCCACATGGAGTTCTCCTGGCTTCGGCTTCTTGCTCCCTCGACCGCGAGCAGGCTTAGCGACGGGGATGGTTCTGGCCGTCGAAAAGCCAGCGATGAGATCGGGAACTGTTTGGACACACTCGGAGCCGATGACGAGCTCGTGGGAACGGGAACGACGTAATCCCGCTCGTCCCTGGGAATCCACACCCAGCCGCACGCGCGTGCGCCAACGGGAGGTCGGAGCCAGTGGAAGAACATCGATAGCTGGCAGTTCGTCGGCGGTGAAACGTCCAAGACGGCGCAGGCAATCGGTCAGGACATCAGCCTTGAGACGCGCCGCGTGCTCAGGATCAATGAAACCCCAGTCGCAACAACCCGCGCCCTGCTGAGCTGCTTCGCAACGCTGCGAAATTCGATGCTCTGAGGCATCCAGAACCTCAACGACATTGCCACGCCACAGCTTGGCATCAGGTTTGGCAATTTCGACAACAACGCGTTCGCCGGGGATACCGCCGGTGACGAAACCGATTCGTCCGTCATAGCTGGCAATGAATTCTCCGCCGGCAGCGGGACGGTCAATAGTCACTTCGATGTTCACGCAGTGTGATACTACCCGCTGACAAGAGAAAAGCCGCCGTCGGGTGACGGCGGCGGGTAGTGCACAGTGGCGCCTGCAGATCCTCTTCTAACTGGTCAAGCAGCTAGCTTCTCTCTGCTGGAGGGTGGACCAAACTAATTGGTGGAGCCATCCGGGTTGATACCTGTAGCGCCTGGCACCTGCCCAGGTTCACCTTCAGCTTGAGCAGCCTGGGTCTGCTGCTGGTATGCCTGACGAATCTGCTCGGCCATCTGGGAGGGCAGCGTAACCGGAAGCGGCTGACCTGCCGGCATCGGGTTCTCGCCGCGAGAAACGAAGCTACGGGCAAGGAGACCGCGGGCAAGATCCGCAAGTTCCTCCGCCCGATCAGCCGGACCAGAGGCCGTCATGCGAAGCATCCAACGCGGGCCGTCGGCGCCGATGATTCGCATTTCCATATCGGAGGTGCGACCTACGACCTCAGAACCCCACGGCCCCTGCTCGACATGGACATCGAGTCCATCGGACTCAAGACCGTCCTTGATTTCCTGAGCGGACTCCTCCCAGAGGCCACCCGACGTCGGAGCAGCGAATGCTACAGGAGTTACGCGGCCATGCTCAGTGGCGACGTGCAGCATGGTCGGACCTGTCGGCCCCATCTCCACCTGAATATCACCAACGTGAGGAATAGGCAGCAGCATCGAACCGAGGTTCAGACTGGCCTTCGCGAAGTCCGAAAAATCAAACTGCGTCGGGCTAGCGCTGTTGATGTCGAAGGGGCCGTTTGCTGGTGCGTTCTCCGCGGCAGTTTCCGGCGCGTCGTCATGCAGGGTTGCAGTAGCTTCCTCAGAAGCTGGCGCCGCAGAGTCGGTGGTAACGGCCTCTGCCTCAGCAGCTGGTTCTTCTGGCTGGTTCTTCTTTCCAAATGGCCACATGGTGGTTTATTGACACCTCGCTAAAAAGAAATCTTTGTATACGCCTTTGTAAACCCTTTATTGAGCTCTTCACGCATTGAACCACACTTGGTAGGGTCCCCGCGCTGTCAGAGGCGTTTTAAAGCGTCGTGGACACTCCGGTTGAGCCGTGACCGCCCGCACCGCGTTCAGTTTCATCGAGTTCATCGACTTCCACCAGCGGGCTGAGCTCGACCTTCTGCACAACCAACTGTGCGATTCGATCGCCTTTGGCGATCTCCACCGCATTGGTCGGATCCAAGTTGATCAGGCAGACTTTAAGCTCACCACGGTAACCGGCATCAACCGTGCCGGGAGCGTTGACGATGGATAGCCCCTTTTTGAAAGCCAATCCGGAGCGAGGATGAACCAATCCCACTGTGCCCGCCGGCAAAGCAATGGCAATACCGGTTCCCACGAGCGCCCGCTGCCCTGGTGCTAGGACGACATCCTCCGCTGAGCTCAAATCCACACCGGCATCATCGGCATGCGCACGCTGGGGAATCACAGCGTCTTTAGCGAGCTTTTTCACTTGCACCGGGGCATAAGTCATCTCTTTGTATATCCTTCGCTGTCGCGTCTTTTAAGAACCGCACTTCGGCCTTGTCAGTACCGAGCATAGCCGTGCCCTAGAATGGATAACCGTGAGTGGAAAAGATAACCTGCAGCCTCGTCGCAGCGACAGCTCAGCATCCGTCTCTGAAGGAGCGGCAATAACAATGAGCTCGAGCGGAGATTCATCGATTGTCTATTCCGAAAAGCTCTGGGTTCCCTGGTGGTTCTGGATACTCGGCGCTGCTGCCGTTTTCGTATGCACGGCCCAGATTGGCTTTAACCGTTCACCGATTTGGCTTGTCGTCGGCGGCATTATTTGTCTGGCCGTGGGCGTGTGGGTGCTGTTGACAATGTCGAAGACCACGGTGTCCGTGGAAGTGGACAGCACTGGTGAACGCTGGCTTCACGCTGGCACGGCAGTTTTGCCAGCATCGGTTGTTGCCAAATCCCTGGTGGTCCCGAAGTCCGCGCAGCGCAATGCGTTGGGCCGTCAGCTCGATCCAGCAGCATTCCTGGTTACGCACACGTGGATTCCCACGATGGTGCTGCTAGTCCTCGACGATCCGGACGACCCAACCCCCTATTGGCTGGTCTCCACCCGCCGCCCCGAGGCACTGCTTGATAGTCTCTTCGACCGCTAGGTCACAATCTCTCACCGCCGCTACACGCTTGCCGACGGCTCCAGCGCCGCCATTACCGTGATAGTGGCGGTTTTCCTTTTCCTAGGAAGGTATCCCGGCTGTGCGGGGATTAGGCACAGTCCTGGCAGATGGGGAATCCATCGCCGTTATCGATTGCGATCATTGAGTGGTGCATCACCATGAAGCAAGAGCCACAGGTGAATTCATCCTCCCCCTTCGGGGCAACATCCATATCAAATTCTTCACCCGCGATGTCGGCGACCGGCAACTCGAACGGCTCAACAATTTCGCCGTCGTCAGTGTCGTCGATTTCCTTCTCAGCAGATGCAGCCTGAAGGCCCTCGAGGGAATCGGTCTCCAGCTCTTCGGTTTCACGAGTACGCGGGGCATCGTAGTTTACAGCCATGTCCCAAACCTTCTTTCTGGACCTTTGCTAGACATTGTGAACTGACTTTTTCTCGGAGAATACAACGCGTTGAGACGATTGACACCCTGTACTCTCCAGTGCCTTTCTCAGCGGATATTAAGGCAATTCACGCAATCTGTCATCTCTGCAGGTCAGAATAGGTTTCTATGCCCATAAGCCGTGGAGAGGATAACATGATGGCTATGAGTTCAGGCCCCGCGAGCACTTCGAGCGCATCACATCGACGAAAAATTGTTCCCTACGTGGTGGTTTCCGTAGTTGCTGTAGTGATTGCCGCTACGTCGTGGGTATTGGCATTCCGCAGCCAACCGGCCAGTTATCCGGTCCCCTGTACCCTCCCCGCGGCTGGCACCCCTGTTTCCTCCACCACGCTAATCGGAGAACACGTCGTTCCACCGTCGGATGTTCATGTGCGCGTCTATAACGCCAACGGCAAAGTCGGCCAGGCTACAACCGTCGCCGAGCAATTGCGGCAGCTCGATTTTGTTCTCGATGAGCAGGTTCCCTACGGCAACGACCCTATTGTGGAAAACCAAGACCTCGGCTGCTTCGGCCAGCTGCGTTATGGCGAGCAGTTCAATGGCCACGCCGCAGCGCTTCACGCTCTTTTCCCCTGTTTTGAGCTCATCCACGATGGACGGCCGGATGCAACCGTCGATGTGTCGTTGGGTAAGGGGTTTAAGGACCTCGAAGTAGCCAGCCAGGTTGAGGAAACGTTGTCCGCATTGAACCGTGGCGAACAAGCCGACCTAGAGGGGTTGAACTCGTTAGGCTCGAGCACCTGCTCCTAGACCGACGCACTAATTCCTAGCCTTCGCGATAGCACCATCCAATGCCTCGAAGAACGCATCGGCAACTTCAGGATTCGCCGCACCGACACCGAAGTCGAGCGGGTCTCCCTCCGGCCGGCCAGCAGCGTTAGCACACTGCGTGAATTCCGGAACCCTAATTCTTGCGCCTGCTTCAGCCGCAATCAGAGCACCTGCTGCATAGTCCCAAATCTTGATGTCGTGTTCGTAATACGCATCAACACGGCCGTGCGCCACCATGCACAAATCAAGCGCCGCCGATCCCATGCGACGAATATCTCGACACTCCCCCAGCAACTGCGACGCTATCCGGCCCTGCACCTTCCGGAGACTAGCGGAATAGCTGAATCCCGTTGCCACAAGTGTCTTTTCCAGCTCGGCCGTTGAGGAACAATTAAGTGCCTGCATAGTGCCGTCCCGCCGAGAAACCTGAGCGCCCTCTCCCTTTGCTGCACTGTAAATCTCTACCGAGGACACATTTGCCACTGCACCCGCCACTACCTCATCGCCTACGGCGCAGGCGATACTCACAGCAAAATTGGGCAGGCCGTAGAGGAAATTCACTGTGCCATCGATGGGGTCTACGATCCAGGTCACCGCTTCGGCCGCGTCAGTAGCTTGCGCTGGAGAGTCCGCGCCGTCGTCAAGCCCACCTTCTTCGCCCAAAATTCGGTCGGAGCTGCTAAATGCCTTGATGAGAGAACGAATGAGCTCCTCAGATTCACGGTCGACGACGGTGACGGGGTCAACAGCTGAGGACTTCGTTTCGGAGCTTGCTAAAACGCCATCCGAGCCGAGTTCGACCCGACGACTGGCGATGTGCGCCGCAGCTGCGCGGGCGATAAGTACCGCACGATCGCGCAATTCCCTGACGCTGGGTCGCACGGATCCGGGGCTATTCGGTGCACTAAACCCCCTATTATTTGTCCTGCTAGCGAGTTGTTCGGTGCCACGCGAGTTAATGCTCATGCCCCCATTGTGTCTGTTTCGTACAATTTGAGCTATGGGACAACGAATTGGATTTGGCATCGACGTGGGAGGCTCCGGAATCAAGGGTGGCCGCGTGGACCTTGATACTGGGCAGCTAATTGGCGACCGCATTAAGATTTTCACGCCACAGCCGGCAACCCCGGAGGCGGTTGCGAAGACCATTGCAGAAATTGTGGACATTGCGAAGTGGGATTCCGATGTCGGCATCACGATTCCGTCCGTCGTACAGAATCAGATTGCCTTGCTGGCCGCCAATATTGACGGTTCTTGGGTTAATACGAACTGCCAAGAGCTCTTCGCTAAATACCTGCCCAACAACAAGGCGCACGTGCTTAACGACGCTGACGCTGCCGGCCTTGCTGAAGTCCAGTTTGGCGATCCGGGCAATAAGACAGGCGCCGTGTTGTTGCTGACTTTTGGTACCGGCATCGGCTCCGCGCTTATTCATGACGGACTGCTATACCCCAATTCGGAGTTAGGCCACCTCATCATTGATGGCATGGAGGCCGAGCACTTTGCGTCCGCGAGAGTTAAAGATGTTGAGGGGCTCGGCTTCGAAGAGTGGGCTGAGCGCGTGAGCAAGGTGCTTAAGACCTACGAGGCGCTGTTTTGGCCGTCACGAATCATCGTCGGCGGCGGAATCAGCCGCGAACACGAAAAGTGGATTCCGCTGTTGACATGTAAGACTCCAGTTGTGCCCGCAAGTTTGGATAATAATGCGGGTATTGCTGGCGCCGCCTTTGCAGCTGACCAGGGGCTTTACCCTTAAACAGTTTCATTTCTTATACGGGGATTGATTGCTACGTGGCGGGCGTGACACGTGCTTGAAGCCATGCCCCGTGGCGGCGATTTTCAGAATTGGTTTACAATAAGAAGTTGACTCACGGCAAGGTTGAATAATCAACAGGCTCGAGGAGGATTGGGAAAATCGAATTCAAGCGCACTGCTTCGATGAGGATTTTCACCGATTACTTCTTCGATAAGAGCCAGAAAGCAACACTGATGACCGTGGCACGAAAAGGTCAGCTCTGAATGTTTTCCATTCGGCTAGTTGGCTATAGACGAAGTAAAGGCGCACCACTGGCGCGTTGAGCTTCTCTCTGACAGAGAGAAGCTGGCGGCGGCTTTGGCGGCGCACACAACGTACATCGTGAAAGGGCGTTCGTGGCAGGCAACGAACTGGGGCAAGCTCAGGACCAATCCACCGGGAGTGGCACCGGTTCAGCTACTCCTGCAAAGAAGGCTGTAAAGAAGGCCATCAAGAAGGCAGTAAAGAAGACCGCGGCAAAGAAGACTGCCGCGAAGAAAACTGCTGCCAAAAAGACGGCTGCTACCAAGACTGCGGCGAAAAAGGCGACCGCTAAGAAGGCAGCTGCCAAGAAGACCGTGAAGAAGGCGGCCAAGAAGTCGGTCGCTAAGAAGACCACGCGTAAGGCCGCCGCCAAGAAGGCAACTAAGCGAACAACGGCTGCGAAGGCCACCGCGGCCAAGGCTGCTGCGGCGAAGGCGAAGGACGCGCAGGCTCTCGACGCAACTGAGAACGAAGAGCTCGAGGACGAGGAACTCGACCACGACTTGGAGCAGGAGCGGGACTACGACCCGGATCTAGATGATGATCTCGAAGACGATGATCTTCACGACGATCTGGATGATGACGACCTCGAAGACGACGACCTCGACGAGGATGGAGAAGAGGACGACGAGGACGAGGACGAAGACGAGGATGAAGAGGACGAGGGCGACGAGGTCTGGAACGAGGACGAGTCCGCTCGTCTGCGTCAGGCCCGCAAGGATGCTGCCCTCACTGCCTCCGCTGACTCTGTCCGCGCCTACCTCAAGCAGATTGGTAAGGTCGCGCTGCTGACTGCCGAGGAAGAGGTCAGTCTGGCAAAGCGCATCGAGGCCGGTCTGTACGCGCAGTACAAAATTGACGAGGCCAAGGAAGCCGGCGAGCGCATCGCTTACGCTCAAAAGCGCGACTTGCGCGAGATTTCTCGCGACGGTCAGCGCGCCAAGAATCACCTACTCGAGGCCAACCTCCGTCTCGTGGTGTCCCTGGCAAAGCGCTACACCGGCCGTGGCATGGCCTTCCTCGACTTGATTCAGGAAGGCAACCTCGGCCTGATTCGCGCGGTCGAGAAGTTCGACTACACAAAGGGCTACAAGTTCTCCACGTACGCAACGTGGTGGATTCGCCAGGCCATTACTCGTGCAATGGCCGACCAGGCTCGAACCATTCGTATTCCGGTTCACATGGTTGAGGTCATTAATAAGCTCGGCCGTATCCAGCGTGAGCTGCTCCAGGATCTGGGCCGCGAGCCCACTCCGGAGGAGCTCGCTAAGGAAATGGATATCACCGAGGAAAAGGTCCTCGAGATTCAGCAGTACGCTCGTGAACCGATTTCGCTGGACCAGACCATCGGTGACGAGGGCGACTCCCAGCTCGGTGACTTCATTGAGGACTCCGAGGCAGTCATCGCCGTGGACGCCGTTAGCTTCACGCTCCTCCAGGATCAGCTTGGCGACGTTCTGGAGACACTCTCCGAACGTGAAGCCGGTGTCGTCCGTCTGCGCTTCGGCCTTACCGACGGCATGCCACGTACCCTGGACGAGATTGGTCAGGTCTACGGTGTGACGCGCGAGCGCATCCGTCAGATTGAGTCCAAGACGATGTCCAAGCTGCGTCACCCATCGCGTTCGCAGGTGCTGCGCGACTACTTGGAGTAAAGCTTTAACCTGGAGTCGTAAATGCGCTAACTGCTTGACTAGAAAATCGGGCTTGAATTAGGTTTCACACCTTATTCGGGCCCGATTTTTCTTTAGGTGTCAGGGTTAGTGAGTTACTGACTGCGTTTATGGCGGGCGGCGGTAGGCAAATCCAAGTTACTGACTGCGTTTATGTCAAAAATGGCCTGAAAAATGGCCTGAAAGTGTCATAAACTCACACAGTTTCACATTTGCAGCCAAAAGCCCCGGACCACCAAAGTGGAACGGGGCGAAGGAGCATCTAAGCAACGCTAGGCGAAGCGGTCCGGTGGTGGTCCAGCACACTGAACCACCATCCTCTACCGGCTACTAAATACTCAACTAGTACACGACGCCGAATACCCACTGCAGCAGCGTCAGCGATGCCACAGAAATCACAATCAGTGCGACGACGTTCAGCCAGACACCAGCCTTGACCATGTTGTCCATGCTGACGTAGCCAGAGCCGTAGGCGATCGCATTCGGCGGTGTTGCAACCGGCATCATGAAGGCCGAAGTAGCTGCCAGTGCAACTGGAACGGCGAAAATCATCTGGTCGTGGCCCAGACCGATAGCCATGGCACCTACCAACGGCAGGAAGGTCGCAGCTGTTGCGGTGTTAGAGGTGAACTCGGTCAGGAACAGCACAACGGCGCCGACGACAACCACGAGTGCAGCCACTGGCATCCAGCCGAGGGTAGACAGCTGCTCGCCAATCCAGTCCGACAGCCCAGAGGCACCGAACTGCGAGGACAGTGCCAGGCCACCACCGAACAGCAGCAGCACGCCCCACGGCAGCTCTAACGCATTTTCCCAACGCATAAGCTTAACGCCATCAGGACCGCCCGGAATAAGGAACAGCGCAATACCCACGGTCATTGCGATCACCGCATCGGCAATCTTGGTGTCGGGCAGTAGCACCGGAACAAAGACCCACGCCAGTGCAGCCGCGATAAACACCATGAGCACGCGACGCTCACCAGTCGACATACGGCCAAGGCGCTTCAGCTCTTCACGCATGAGTTCGCGACCACCTGGAATATGCGTAATCTCCGGCTTAAACAGAACATTTGTCAGCAGGAACCATGCACAGAGCATGAGCACAACCGCCACTGGGACACCGAGCAGCATCCACTGGCCAAACCCAATATTGACTCCCTGCTCCGCCATGTAGGCCGCCAGCATAGCGTTCGGAGGAGTACCAATAATGGTGCCCAGCGAGCCAATCGATGCCGCGTAAGCGATACCCAGCATCAGCGCGATACCGAAGTTCGACTTTGGCATCGGGTCATAGCTTGACGACGACTCCTCGGCCTCCTCCAGCGCATCCCCACCGGGGGTTTCAGCGACGGATTCACTCGCAGATCCCGCATCCTCTGCAGCAGTCTTCTCATCGTGCAGCATTCGGACAATCAGGCTCAGGACGGACACACCGATTGGCAGCATCATCACGGCCGTGGCCGTGTTGGATACCCACATCGACAGGAAGCCAGTAGCCACCATGAAGCCGAGAATCAGCATCTTTGGTGACGACCCCATGAGCACCAGGACCCACAATGCGACACGCTTGTGAAGGTTCCAACGCTGCATCGCCAGTGCCAACAGGAAGCCGCCCATAAAGAGGAAGATGGTCGGGTCTGTGTACTTGCCCGAGAAATCCTTAATCTCCGCGAGGTTGAGAATCGGGAATAGCGCCAGCGGCAGCAGAGCCGTAACGGCGATCGGGATAGCCTCGGACATCCACCACACGGCCATAAGCACTGCTACACCTGCGGTTGCACGCAGGTTGTGATCGAGCTCAGCCGGCATAAAGAAGTACACGAGCAGGGACAGAATAATACCGAGCCCTAGACCTGTGCGCTTACGGAAAAGCTCCCGGCTGAGGTAACCACGGTCTTGTTGACCAGGTGACAGTTCCGGGGAGTTGTCGCGCGTAGATGTCGCTGCCACGATTCACGCTCCTATTCAATAATCAGCAGACATCCTGTATTGCACACATGTTGAAACGTTTACCGCATGTAGGGGATGCCAAATGTGGGTACTTTCTGACACCAATATCATTACCAATACTCGGCCAAATATGAGATTTCACTAAGAAACCCCCGGCCGAAACTGCAGGCAGTTGGACTTCGGGGGTGGATTACGGGGTTAGCTCATTTCCTCATCGCGCATCTGGCGTTAACCGAAACTCCGGACACAAAGTAAGACCGCTATTGACTTCGCGTCCAAACTCACTCCGATTGCTTCTTTGGCTGATCGGTCCCCATCTGCTTAGAGATACACTCGGCATATTCTCCCGAGGTGCGCTCGAACTTCTCGCACTTCGACATCGCATCTGATGTCGACGAATACAGCATCAGCGACACCACGGCGGCTGCAATACCCGTCACAATGCCGACAACGCCCAATCCGAACGAACCGCTGATGACCGCGTCTCCCCCAGCTGCCTGCACGCGTTTCTTAGCGCTCATTGCCTTCGCCATCGCGATGATGCCCAGAACAATGCCAAAGGCGCCGAGGATGCCACCAACAATCATCCAGGACATCAAGAGTCCGCCGACGCCAAAGATCAGTGCCAGCACACCAATATTCCGACCGTCATTGCCTGGTACAGCCGACAAACCACCGACGGTCAATTCCGACGGCCTCGACTTATCACTGCTTGCCGACATACTTCTCTCCACCATAATTTGCCCGATAGATTGCTCAGTTCGTTTGAAACCCTACCAATTACGCAGGTAGCTAATGCGATCGCGCAACTGCTCCTCCGTACACAGTGCAGTCGGCGGGCCACCACAGGCGCGCCGAACCTCGTTATGCACCTGACCATGCGGCTTCCCGGTTCGCGCCGCTGTCATCGACACCAGCGTATTGAGCTCCTTCCGCAACTTCGGCAACACCTCACTGGCCACCTTCTGCGGCCTCGGGTACGCCGATCCCTCAATGCGGTGGACCGCGCCCCCTTCGCCTCCGCTTGACGACGATTCCCTCGCCTCCTCGCGGGCTTCCTTCTCTCGGGCACTGGCGGCTTTAAGCTGTTCATCCTGCCGCTGACGCAGCAGGAGTCGCATCTGGTCGGCGTCGAGAAGCCCTGGCAAACCCAGATAGTCGGCCTCTTCGGCGGAACCGGCAACGGTTGCGGTGCCGTAGGAGGAGCCGTCGTAGATGAGGTAGTCGAGTTCAGCATCCGCGCCAATGGATTCGTAGGCCGGCAGCAATTCGTCGGGCTCATCCTTGCGGCGATTGGCTTCAGCGACCAAGTCATCTTCCCAGCCTTCCGAAGGCCGATCCGGCTTGCCGAGCACGTGGTTGCGTTGCACCTCCATCTGCGAGGCCAAGTCGAGCAGCACCGGAATCGACGGCAAGAAGACGGAAGCAGTCTCCCCCGGCATGCGGCTTCGCACGAATCGTCCGATAGCCTGCGCGAAGAATAGTGGAGTCGAGGAACTGGTCGCGTACACACCGACCGCCAGCCTCGGCACGTCCACGCCTTCGGAGACCATGCGCACGGCCACCATCCACTCATCGGTGGACTCGGAGAAAGTCTTGATTCGTTCCGACGAGCCCGGTTCATCCGAGAGCACCAACGCCACCGGCGTAGAGGCAATCTGCTCGAGAATGCGTTTGTACGCACGAGCAGTTGCCGCATCGGAGGCGATAACCAGGCCACCCGCGTCCGGGATATGCTGCCTCATCTGCGAGAGACGGGTGTGTGCTGCCCGTAGTACAGAAGGCATCCACTCGCCCTTTGGGTCAAGCGCGGTGCGCCAAGCTCGAGTGGTCTCCTCTGGGCTCATCACGGTACCCAGTCGCGCAGCGAACTCATCACCCGCGCTGTCACGCCAGCGAGCTTCACCGGAGTAAGCCAAAAAGACCACTGGGCGCACGACGCCGTCGGCAAGCGCATTGGAATAGCCGTACGTGTAATCGGCGACGGAACGCGAGTATCCATCGCCGTCCGGCGAGTAGCGAACAAACGGAATCGCCGCGTCATCGGAGCGGAACGGCGTACCAGTTAGGCACAGGCGGCGTTCGACATCGCCGTAAGCTTCGGAAATGCCGTCGCCCCAGCTCTTGGCATCGCCGCCGTGGTGCACCTCGTCCAGAATCACCAATGTCGGCCGAGCGGTGGCTACGGCATGGTGCTTAAACGGATGCACTGCGACTTGGGCATAGGTCACAACAATTCCCTGGTAGGAGGGATTTACCACACCCTTGGCGTTGGAGAATTTGGGATCCAACGCAATCCCCGAACGAGCAGCGGAAGCAGCCCACTGCACCTTAAGGTGCTCAGTGGGAACTACGACGATGATGCGCTCGACAATCCGACGCGACAGCAACTCACTGGCGATACGCAGGGCAAAGGTCGTCTTACCTGCGCCCGGTGTCGCCACTGCAAGGAAGTCCTTGGGGTTAGTCGCCAGGTATTTGTCGAGGGCCTCCTGCTGCCATTTACGAAGCCCGCTCACTTGCGACGCAGGGACTTGTAAATCCGCTCGCAGTCAGGGCATACCGGTGAACCCGGCTTCGCCGACTTCTTCACTGGGAAGGTTTCACCGCACAGAGCAACGACGTAGGAGCCGTTGACCGCGGAGTTCACGATCTGGTCCTTCTTGACGTAATGGAAGAACTTCGGAGTGTCGTCCCTCGTCGACTCATCGACGCGGGTATCGGTGCGTTCAATCGTCTTTGTCGTCTTCAATGGAGTGCTCACAGATTCCAATTGTGCCCCATCGGTCAAATTATGCCTAGCGACCCAGGTGCTGGCCGCTGCAGACTGCTGCCTTCCACAGCCACCCACAACATCGCTACGACTACGCGAGCATGCGGCTGCAACGGGCATAGCCAGTTGAGACGACCCCACGCCACAGGCGTATGCTAGACAATCATGGCGCGAATCAATGACCGTCGCGACTCCGCGCTGCCGAAACGCGGAAGTTCCCGGCGACGCAAGAAAGACGCGGCGTTGATTACCGACGCCCGCGGCTCTCGGATTCGCAACTATGACCACCGCCGCCACGTCTACGCGGCCCTGCAATGGTCTCGCATTCCGCTGCTGCTTCTTTCCGGCGCTTTTTATCTGTGGTGGGATGTGCCGTGGATCGCAGCGATTCTCATGGTCGTCTCCGTACCGATGCCGTGGATCGCGGTTGTCATCGCCAATGGTGTTGGAGAACCCGCTGACAAGCGCAAACCGCGCGTCTACAAGCCTGGAGTTGTACGCGAGCAAAACCGCAAATGGGAGGAGCAGCAGCGCCAGCGCGCCCTCAAGGAAGCGGAGATGCGCGCACTCGGTTCTGCCGCCAGTACCGATGACACCGACACACCGCCGCAGTCAGGTAACGAGACCACCTCAAATCCCTTCGATGATGCAAATATCATCGATATGCCGGAAGACGACGATCCGTCATCAAGCTCCCCTAACTAGCCCCTGCGCCCCGCTTTACGACGAAGGTAGTGCCTACGATGACCTTTTCCCCCTCCACCTTCACCCCACCGACTGATCAGCAGCTTCGTGCTTTTGTCGACTGTGCGGAGGAATTCGCAACCACGCTTAGGCGCCTTGAGTTTTCCGGCGAGTCACTGCGTCGAGTCCTAGGCGCCGAGGGGTTGGCCGCGCTGGACCGCGGTGAGCCCGGCGTTGTCGATGTTCTACTAACCGAAACTGAGGGCGTTTCTGCGGATACTGTGACCGCGTTGCGGCTTCTCATCCTGGGCGATTTCGCCGACGCAGAGCAGCTATTTGGGGCTGAGCTGACAGCCAAGTTACTGGACAGCGGCATACTTGCCGGCACCGCCGCCAACGCACAGGTGTGTATCGATGTGCGCCCGGTCGAGATTGCGGGAGTCGACCGTATTGTCTTTTCCGACCGCGACGCCTCTATGAGCGATCACGTTCCTGGACCCGATCATGTCCTGGGCGTAGGGCGGGCTTCCCGCTCCCTCCTCGATATTTCGCCGACCTCGGCGGTGGAATCCGTCCTCGATCTCGGCGCCGGTTGTGGCATCCAGAGCCTTGCCCAGCCTGATGCAAAGTCGATTGTCGCGACGGACATTCACCCCCGGGCGCTGTTTTTTGCCCGCGCTACTTTCGCAGCAAATAGCTTCGACCAGGCGCAGGCCCTCGAAGGTTCGTGGTTTGAACCGGTTGCAGGACAAAAGTTTGACCGCATTGTGGCCAACCCGCCGTTCGTCGTAGGGCTGCCAAGTGTGGAACATGTTTACCGTGACTCAGGATTGAATCTGGACGGTGCCACCGAGCTTATGATCCGCAATCTGGCCGACCATCTTACCGACGGCGGCACGGCGCATCTGCTCGGCGCTTGGGCCCATATCGAGGGCGAAAGTTGGCAACAGCGCATCGCCTCTTGGCTCCCTGCTGAGGGCCTCGAAGTGTGGGTAACACAACGGGATCTCGCTACGCCGGCGGAATACATCGGCACCTGGCTTCGAGACGAGTCCATCGACCCCCGCAGTCCAGAAGGCTGCGAGCGCTCCCGTGCCTGGCTGGAGCATTTCCGCAACAGCGGTGTGACAGGCATCGGGTTCGGCTACATCACAGTCCAACGCATCAACGGCCCGACTTCCGCTGTTTGTGAGGAAATGCCTCAGCCTTTGGGTGCTCCCTTCGCCGCCGAAGCCGAGGAGTATCTCGGCCGCGCCGAATGGCTTCGTACACAAACTGCTGACACCATCCTCGAAGCTGCCTTTACTGTGCGCCCCGGCGTCGCCATCGAACGCGTTTCGCTTGCCGACGTCGAAAGCGGCCAGGGCTTCACTGAGTTCGATACGCGCATCTCACGCACCGACGGCCCCGCCTGGACACACTCAATCGATGAGTCCGTGGCAACCGTTCTGGGTGCGCTGCATCCCGAAGCTGCGCTGGGCTCCGTCATCGACATCATGGCAATGTTTGGAGCCTTCGATGAGTCCAAAGTACCTGCAATCAAGGACGCCCTAGTTCCCATCGTCGTTGACCTGGTTCGCCATGGTCTGATTCTCCCCACCGAGCTCTTGGAGGATAAACAGTAAATGAAAGCCGTTCTCACCCGAGTTAAATCCGCGTCAGTCACTGTCGACGGCTCCGTTGTTGGCCACGTTGACGGAGGCGATACTGGCGCCATTTTGGCGCTCGTAGGCGTTGGCCGCGAGGACGCTGCCGATGCTTGGGAAACGATGGCCCGCAAGATCGCGGAGCTGCGCATTCTGGATGGCGAGCTCAGCGCTGTCGACGCTGGCGCCCCGGTGCTCGTCGTTAGCCAATTCACGTTGATGGGGGCGACAAAGAAGGGACGGCGGCCGTCGTGGGTAGACGCAGCTCCGGGCCCAGAGGCCGAGCCCGTCATTGAAAAAATTGTCGAGAACTTGCGCGATCGTGGCTTGACGGTCGAAACGGGACAATTTGGGGCAATGATGGAGGTCGCATCAGTCAATGATGGACCCTTTACAGTTCTCGTGGAATGCTAGTGACGGTAGTTATTCTTAACATTATATTTGCATGGCAAAATTACCCTATTGACATTCATCGTCTTTCACGGGAACATTTTCGTAACTCCGTGCGTTGTAGTTATTGAGTCCACTTAAAAATCCAGGAGGCAGATTCATGAAGAGTGCCGATATTCAAAATGACGAACTGGAAGGTCAGGCAAGGGACAAGGGGCGCCGCTCCGGCAATAACTCCAACCCGTCCGCCGATTTGGTTCGTGTGTATTTGAACGGCATCGGAAAGACTGCTCTTCTCAGCGCTGAAGAAGAGGTGGAGCTTTCTAAGCGCATTGAAGCTGGCGTATACGCCGAGCATTTGCTGCAGACCGGCGCGAAAATGACCCGCGCAAAGAAGCGTGATGTCAAGATTTTGGCGAAGGAAGGTAAGGCCGCACGTGCCCACCTACTCGAAGCCAATCTCCGTCTTGTGGTCTCGCTGGCGAAGCGCTACACCAACCGCGGCATGCCGCTGCTGGATTTAATCCAGGAGGGCAACTTGGGCCTCATCCGCGCCATGGAAAAGTTCGACTACACCAAGGGCTACAAGTTCTCCACCTACGCGACGTGGTGGATCCGCCAGGCGATCACCCGTGCAATGGCTGACCAAGCGCGCACAATCCGCATTCCCGTGCACATGGTCGAGGTCATCAACAAGCTAGCCCGCGTGCAGCGTCAGATGCTCCAAGACCTCGGACGCGAGCCCACCCCCGAAGAACTCGCCAAGGAACTCGACATGACGCCCGAAAAGGTCGTCGAGGTCCAAAAGTATGGGCGCGAGCCGATCTCGCTCCACACTCCACTCGGCGAGGACGGTGACAGTGAGTTCGGTGACCTCATTGAAGACTCTGAAGCCGTTGTGCCTGCCGATGCAGTGGGCTTCACCTTGCTCCAAGAGGAACTGAGCAAGGTGATGGACACCTTGAGCGACCGTGAAGCGGGCGTGGTAGGGATGCGCTTCGGGCTCACTGACGGCCAGCCGAAGACCTTGGATGAGATCGGTCGCGTGTTCGGTGTGACGCGTGAACGGATTCGCCAGATCGAGTCCAAGACGATGTCGAAGTTGCGCCACCCAAGCCGTTCCCAGGTACTACGGGACTACCTCGACTAATGCACTATCTGCTCCGGTACACCTATGTTGCCGACGTCGCCGAACGTCGGGCGCCGTTTCGTGCCGCGCACCTCCAGGCCCTTTGGGACGAGGCAGACGCGGGCCGCGTCCTCCTCGCAGGCGGCGCGGGCGACCCGATGAGCGAAGGCGTCATCGTTTTCGATGTTGACGACCCGGCTGTGGTCCACGAATTTGTGCGGACGGACCCGTATCGCGACGCGGGTCTCATTCTCGACTACACCGTGACGCCGTGGCACACAGTCGTTGGGGACCTCTCAGATAACCCGACGCGGCCCTAGTCGCGCACGGGCCGTTCCCCGTGCTCCGTAGCCGACGGCACCCCCGGAGAGCCTCCCGGACCTGCAACCGGCTCGTGCGGTGCCTTCCGTGCCGTCTGGCCAATAGCGATTCCAACGCACGCCAGCGCCGCGCCAACGATGTGAACCGTGGAGAGGGCTTCGCCAAGCCACACCCACGCGATGGCGAACGCGAAAATCACTTCTGAGGTTGCGATGAGCCCCGCCATTGTCGCGCTGATGTGTCGCATGGCGGCAAAGATCAACATGAATGGCACAAAGCCGCCCAGCACGGCGATCCACACGAGCGCGGCCCACATCGGCACGTGGAGATCAGCAAGCGACCCCCCAAGTGACAGCGCAGAGCCGACCGTCGCCGAGTCGATACGCCACCAGCCAGACAGCACCGTCCACAGGGCCGTAGCGAACGCTGCAGCCCAAAACGTTGCCGTCACCGGGTGCGTATGCGCCATGAGGCGTTCACCACCAAGGAAGTACCAGGCGAACGCAAGCGCAGAGGCGAGCCCGGCAGTCACGCCGAGCGGACTAAGCGAGGAGTCCCACACGTGCGCGACAACGGCGAGCCCAACGAGAACGAAACCGATCGCGAGCCACAGGCGCCGGTGCACGGCTTCGTGAAAAACGAACACGGCGACAAGGGCCACGATGATGACTGCCGTGTACTCAAACAACAAGGCCACCCCGACAGGTAGCTCACGGATGGCCACCGAGTACAGCCACTGCACCATCGCGAGTCCCGCGAGACCGAGCGCGGCATACGTCACGAGCTGACGAGCAGAGACGCGCAGTCCTGATCGCTGAAACACCACAACGTAGATGCCGGCGATCACACAGGTCGCCGTCGCGCGTACCCACGTCAGTTGCTGTGCCGTCATGCCCGCGGCCATGACAACCTTTGAGATCGAGCCATTGATGCCGAACAGCGCGGCGGCGAGGAGCGCATAGCCGACGCCGCGTCTGGGGGACCGGGAGGCCTGGGTCATGCGCTCAGCGTAGGGCGCAACGATGCTGGTCAGCGCAACGGTGCGGGTACGATCTGGGTGATCACTTAACCAGGGAGTCCTAGTGGATACCACGCAGAAGATCCTCGCAATTGTGCACTCGATTGGTGCGTTGCTCGTCCTTGTCGGCGCCATTGGAACGTGGATCAAAGGGGCGAAGAGCTTCCGCGCGATTTTGGTGTGGAGTGCGCGATTCCAGGTGCTGTCAGGCATCGTTCTCGCGATTCTCGCATTTGTCGAGGATGAGGCGAATCCGGCAAAGCTCGCAGTGAAGTTGCTCATCGCGTTGGCCATCGCTGGCCTCGCCGAGAATGTCGCGCGCCGGGATGCACGAGCACCACTGATGGCAGCCATCGTGGTCCTCACCTTGGCCAACATCACCATCGCAAGCATCTGGTAAGCCGGTGGTACTCGTCCGCGAGGCGACAGTTGCCGACGCGCCTGAGATTGTCCGTCTCGGTGCGCTGATGTATACGGCGGTCGGCAATGAGCCGCACGCCGATTGGCGCCCGTACGCCGAATCGCTCGTCGCTACCCGTCTAGGAAACGACCTCATTGGCGTGGTCGTTGATGGCGACGATGGTGAATTGGCGAGTTGTGGACTTGCCAACATCTCGCCCCGCCTGCCTCAACCAGGGGTGTCCGCCACCAATATTGCGTACATCCAGTGGGTGTCCACCGCGCCGCCCTATCAGCGTCGTGGTTATGCCCGCGCTGTGATGAAGGCGCTGATCCAGGCGTGTGATGCCCGTGGCGTTCGCGTCATCGAGCTGCATGCGACTCCCATAGGACGGGAACTGTATGAGTCGCTTGAGTTCATTATCAAGAGTGACAACATCGCGATGAATCTCGTGAGACCCGTTGGGATTCCGGACGGTCGCCCGCCGCTGTTTTGGACTCGCTGACCGCCGAGACACCGAAGTGCTCACCTGGCCCGCGTGCCACGCGGACGCTGGGGGAGCGCCAGCCTAAGATGTCGGGGTGGCCACCTCCGACTACTCAGCGCGTCATCTGTCGGTTCTTGAAGGTCTTGAGGCCGTTCGCAAACGGCCGGGCATGTACATCGGCACCACGGATTCTCGTGGCCTCATGCACTGCCTCTGGGAGATCATCGACAACTCCGTTGACGAAGCACTCGGCGGCTTTGGCGATCGCATCGACGTGGTGCTGTACCCAGATGACTCTGTCGAAGTGCGGGACCGCGCGCGAGGCATTCCCGTCGACGTCGAGCCCAAGACAGGGCTGACAGGCATTGAGGTCGTCATGACCAAGCTGCACGCCGGTGGCAAGTTCGGCGGCGGCTCGTATGCAGCGTCGGGCGGTCTCCATGGCGTCGGGGCGTCGGTCGTCAACGCCCTGTCCGAGCGTCTCGACGTATGGGTCGACCGAGATGGCAAGACCCATCACATGGCCTTCCGGCGCGGTGAGCCTGGCCGTTGGGCAGACCCAGCAAGCGGGCCGACGCCCGACGCGGAGTTCACTCCGTTCCTCACCGGGTCTGAACTTGAGGTGACCGGCAAGGTCACGAAGAATGTCACCGGCACGCGAGTGCGCTATTGGGCGGACCGCCAGATCTTCAACAAGAGCGCTGCGTTCTCATACGACGAACTGGTGACGCGCGCGCGGCAGACGGCCTTTCTTGTGCCGGGGCTCACCCTTGTGGTGCGCGATGAACGCGATCCCGACAACGTCAGCGAAGAGTCGTTCCGTTTCGATGGCGGCACGAAGGATTTTGTTGAGCACATTGCCCCGGACGCAGGCATCACTGATATTTGGGAACTGACTGGCCAGGGCGATTACTCGGAAACAGTGCCCGTGCTGAAGCCGAACGGCCAACTCGTCTCGGAGGAGGTTCAGCGCACATGCCACGTCGACATCTCTTTGCGGTGGGGCGTGGGGTACGACACCGAGGTGCGCAGCTTTGTCAACATCATCTCGACGCCTAAGGGCGGCACGCACATGGCGGGCTTCGAGCAGGGGCTGACGAAGACCGTGCGCAAGGTGATTGAGCAGAATGCGCGTCGCCTGAAATTGACGGGCAAGGACGGCGCCGAGCGCATTGAGAAGGACGACATCATGGCGGGGCTCACGGCCGTCGTCACGGTGCGGCTTCCTGAGCCTCAATTTGAGGGCCAGACGAAGGAAGTGCTCGGCACCACGCCGGTGCGCTCGATCGTTGCCAAAGTTGTCGAGGCTGAACTCACGCAGATTCTCAACTCCACGAAGCGCGACGCCAAGGCGCAAGCAAGCACCGTGCTGGAGAAGATCGTCGCGGAGATGCGTGCCCGGGTCGCGGCTCGCAAGCAGAAGGAGATTTCGCGCCGCAAGAATGCGCTCGAGACGTCGACGCTGCCGGCCAAGCTTGCGGACTGTCGAAGCAATGACGTTGAGCAGTCGGAGTTGTTCATCGTCGAGGGTGATTCGGCGCTCGGCACCGCAAAGTTGGCGCGGCAATCCGACTTCCAGGCACTGCTGCCGATCCGCGGAAAGATCCTCAACGTCCAACGCGCGTCCGTCACCGACATGCTCCATAACGCGGAGTGCGCGAGCATCATCCAGGTGATTGGCGCCGGGTCTGGGCGAACCTTTGACATTGATGCGGCCCGTTACGGCAAGGTCATCCTCATGACTGATGCGGATGTGGATGGCGCCCACATTCGCACCCTGTTGCTTACCTTGTTCTTCCGCTATATGCGCCCGTTGGTTGATGAAGGGCGAGTGTATGCAGCGGTGCCGCCGCTACACCGCATCGAGGTCGCCGGGTCCGCGCGGCGCCAGCGTGAGTACATCTACACGTACTCCGAACAGCAGTTGCACGACACCATGCGTGAACTCAAGCGCTCCGGACGGTCCTTCAAGGACGATATCCAGCGTTACAAGGGCCTTGGCGAGATGGATGCGGATCAGCTGGCAGAGACGACGATGGATCCCACGAAGCGCACGTTGCGCCGTGTGACCGCGCGCGACGCCGCGAAGGCGGAGGAGATCTTCGAACTCCTCATGGGCAACGACGTGGGGCCACGCAGAGACTTCATTATTGCCGGGGCCGCAAGCCTCGACGCCACCCGTATCGACACGTAGTCCATTCTGCGCGGGGCGCCGCCACCAGTTACGGTGAACGAGTGAGCCGCGATCATATGTATCGAATTCTCGACCCGTCATTGCCCGATCTCGGTTGGACAAGGATGCTCCCGAGGATCCCTGACGCGGCGGCGGCACGCGCGATCCATCAATGCACCGACGCCGCAGCGCTCGGCGCGATGCTCGGTGCCGCGCGCTCGTTCTGGGGGAGTGCGGGGATGGTCGTGATCGCCGCCTTTGGCGGCCCCGCCCTTGCGCTCCTTGGCTGGGACATTGCCGCTGTCGTTGTGCTTGGCGCTGGGGCGATTGCGGGAAATGGCACCATCGAGACCCGCCGACGCTCTCGCCAGTGGGCAGCGATCATCGAGACACGCGTGGCGCAACTCGGCGGCACGGTCTAATCCACGTCTGCCACGCGGGGGACCTCTGGTCGCACGTCTTCGCCACGAGGTGCGTCAGAATGTCTGCGTGACTGACGAGACGGGTGCGGCTTCCGGAATCGATGCCGAGGAGCTGGGTCGCCGCTCAAATGCGGTGCTTCGCGTCGGACTGCTGATGCTGTCCGCCGGAACCGCGGCGTACCGGGTGAAGCAGGGAATGACGACAGTTGCCCACGCTCTTGGCATTGATGCCCACGCGAGTGCCGTCACCACATCCGAGATCACCGCGACGTCACGTGCCGGCCAGCAGTTCCGCACCGAAGTTGCGGAGGCGCCTCACCTCGGCGTCAATGCCGATCGCATCGCGCGACTTGACCGTTTCCGTCGCTCGGTTCCGGAGCGGATGTCGACGGCCGATGTCCACGCCGCACTCGATGAGATTGAGAACCGCAGCGCGCTCTATCCGGTGTGGGCGAATGCGGCGTTTGCTGGTGCGGCTTGCGCCGCATTCGCCGTGCTCAACCGTGCACGGCCGCTTGAGGTGGCAGTCGTCTTTGTTGCCGCCTTCCTTGGCCAGTGGGTACGCCGCGTACTTGCGCGCCATCACTTCAACGTGTTCGGTTCGGTCATGGCTGCGGCGGCGACGGCAACGGGCGTGTACATCGGTGTCATGGCGCTCATCAGCGCCATTGGTTCGGGGCTCGAGACGCACGCTTCCGGGTACATCTCGTCCGTGCTCTTCTTGCTTCCCGGCTTTGCGCTCATTACGGGTGCTCTAGACCTTGCGAAGTCAGACTTCTCAGCAGGTATCCCGCGCGTTGTCTATGGCACCTGGCTCACCCTTGCCGCAGCCGCGGTCGTGTGGGCGGGTTCCCTCTTGAGCCCGCTTGACACGTCTCCCCGGGAACCGATCGACGTCGCGTTGTGGCTCGAACTCCTCATCGTCGCGGCTGCGTCATTCGGCGGCGTGCTTGGTTTTGCTCTCATGTTCAACTCGCCGTGGCGGATGGCGCTCACCGCCGCCGCGATCGGACTCGTCAACGTTCCCCGGGTCTTTCTTATCGACAATGGCATGGCGGTCCAGACCGCGACGTTCCTCTCATGCTTTGTGCTCGGACTATTCGCGGCTTTCGGCGCGCGGGGTGGCCGGTGGCCCGTCATCACCCTCCAGGTTCCCGCGTCGCTCGTGCAGATTCCTGGTGTTCTTGCGCACGAAGCTGTCGTGAGCCTCAACGATGCTCGGTACGTCGACGCGACCGCCGGGATCCTGCAAGTGTTGCTCGTGGTGCTTGCGATCCTTATTGGACTTGTCGTGGCAAAGTACGTCACGGACAAGAACTGGGCCTTCGATCACTGACGTGTTAAGGCGACAAGAGGTCGGGTGCTATCCGATCCCGCCAACCGGAGTCGGCAACGTCTGGCCGGACCCGTCTCGGCGGCCGAACTCCTGAGGTAGGTCGAGCGGTTGTCCCGACGCTGCGGCGGCTCGCGCTGGCGCAGCCCCAACCCACGCTGCAAGAAGAGCGTCTTCACCCTTGAGGAAGCGATGAGCACGGACGCCGCCGGTGGCACGCCCCTTGCCCGGGTATTCGGTCAGGGGAGAGACTTTGGCGGCTCCTGGTTGCGTTCCCGGAAGCCCGTCGGTCGAGCCGGACACGGTGACGACGACGGCGTCTGTGCCTTCCATCACGACGTTGAAAGACATCACCGATGCGCCGGGCGCGAGCTTCATTCCGGCCATTCCACCTGCGGGGCGACCTTGGGGACGCACCGAGCTCGCAGGGAAGTGAAGCAACTGAGCATCCGACGAGACAAAGACAAGCTCTGCATCGTCAGGTGCGGGTGCAGCGCCCACGACTTCGTCCCCGTCCTTCAGGCCAATGATTTCCCACGCATCGCGTGATGGCGCAGGCTCCGGCGTCACGCGCTTGACAACGCCGTGCCGGGTGCCGACGGCGAGTGGAATGTCGCTGTCGAGTGGCACGAGCGCTACGGGATCCTCACCGCGCTCAAGCACGACGAGTTCGCGTATTGGCGCGCCTCCCGCAAGCGATGGCGGGTCGTCAGTTGACGGCAGCGCCGGAACCTCGAGGAGCGAGAGCCGCACAACACGACCGGCCGACGTCAGCACGCCCACATCGGCCCGGGCAGACGACGACACAACGGAGACGAGGGCATCGTGAGGGGAGCGTCGGCCTTCGCGTGCTACCGGGTGGTCGTCAGCGGTGCGCGCGACGAGTCCCGTCGTTGACATGAGGGCGAAGCATGGCGTGTCAGGAATCTCGAGGTCGGGGGCGGCCGCGCGGCCCCGAGCCGACGAGGTAGCGGAGGTGGCGGCGCTCACACCGGCAACCGCGGCGGTCACTGTGTTTCCCGCATCTGCCAGCAGAATTGTGCGCCGGGGCGTCCCGTGTTCAACGGCGACGGCGTCCATCTCACGCCCAACGACGGCCCGCAAGACTGCGTCGGACGCAAGGATCTCTTCAAGCTCAGCGATCTGAGCGAGCAACTGCGACTTCTCGTTTTCGAGTTCGAGCCGCGAGAACTTCGTGAGGCGGCGCAGACGCAGTTCAAGGATGTACTCCGCTTGAACCTCGCTGAGATCAAAAGCGAGCATGAGTCGGTCTTTGGCGGTAGTAGCGTCGTCGGACGTCCGAATAATCTGGATCACTTCGTCGATGTCGAGGATCGCAATGAGGAGGCCGTCGACGAGGTGGAGGCGGTCCTTGCGCGCTGCTAGCCGGAATTCGGAGCGCCGGCGCGTCACATCGATGCGGTGATTCACCCATACGGACAGCAGGTCATTGAGGCCGAGTGTGCGAGGCTCGCCATTGACGAGCGCGACATTGTTGATCGCGAAGTTCTCCTCAAGCGGTGTCAGTTTGTACAACTGCTCGAGCACTGCTTCGGGTGAAAAGCCGGTCCGAACTTCGATGACGAGACGCAGCCCGTGGTGACGATCGGTAAGGTCCGTGACCGCCGAAATACCTTGGATCTTCTTGGCAGAGACGCCGTCCTTGATCTTCTCAATGACGCGTTCCGGTCCGACGCCATACGGGAGTTCGGTGACGACGATGCCTTTGCGCTTTGCTGTGACGTTCTCGATGCGGGCGGTCGCGCGCGTGCGGAAGGCTCCACGGCCGCTTTCGTAGGCCTGCCGAATCCCGTCGAGCCCCACGATTTTGCCGCCCGACGGAAGGTCAGGGCCGGGCACAAACTTCATGAGGTCATCGAGGCCAGCCGAGGGGTTGCTCAAGAGATGGCGAGCGGCCGAAACGACTTCGATGAGGTTGTGAGGCGCCATGTTTGTCGCCATGCCCACGGCAATACCCGCCGCGCCATTCACCAAGAGATTTGGCAACGCACTCGGGAGCACCGAAGGCTGGCGGAGTTTGTTGTCGTAGTTGGGGACGAAGTCAACGACGTCTTCGCTGAGATCCGCGACCATGGCCATCGACGCCGGAGCAAGGCGTGCCTCGGTGTACCTCGATGCGGCCGGGCCGTCGTCAAGCGACCCAAAGTTGCCGTGCCCGTCAACGAGCGGCAGGCGCAAAGAAAAGGGCTGCGCCATTCTGACAAGCGCATCGTAAATAGCCGAGTCCCCGTGAGGATGCAGTTTGCCCATGACCTCGCCGACCACACGCGACGACTTCACATGGGGACGGTCTGGGCGCAAGCCCATATCGCCCATCGTGTAGATGATGCGGCGCTGGACAGGCTTTAAGCCGTCACGCGCGTCAGGCAACGCACGTGAGTAGATGACGGAGTATGCGTACTCAAGGAAGGACGACTCCATCTCGGCACTCACGTCGATGTCGACGATCTGTCCCGCAGGCTCGCTCATGCACACTCCGTCTCCGGCTCGGCAGGGGTTGTCCGCCATTGTCCACTGCGCAGACGAGGCAGGTCGCCACGCCACGCGCGCAGGTGCGACAATATCCCGCATGTCGTCTTCGCTTGCCCACGCTATTGCGGGCGCTGGCTACTATCCGGCGCTTGCACAACACGTCCTCCGCAGCGCTATTGGCGACGAGAAGGTGCGAGCGCACTTTGTGCACGCGGAGACCACCTTCGATTCGGCAGAAGTACGCCGCCACATGTCGGTACTTGTGCTCACCGACACGCATCTGCTCCGTGCTCACATCGACGATGGGGCTGGTCCTCAGAGCGGGGGGACGCCGGCAGCGTCGGCCACCGTTGAGTCTGCACCTCTTCGCACGATCAGTTCTGTGGCCCTGACGCATGTGATTCACCATCCCGAGAACTTCTCCGAAGGCGACGTACCCCACGAACTCGTGCTCGCTGTTGGGTGGGGAGTACATTCACGGATCGACCTCGAGCCCGCTCACTGCGGTGACGAGAACTGCGACGCGGACCACGGTTACACGGGTGATCTCACGGGTGACGACACGCTTGCACGCGCAAGTGTCATCGCTGATGGAGATGAGTCGGTCCGTGCGCTCGAAGAGTTCGGCAAGGCGCTCAACCGGGCTGTGGGCCGCCACACGTGACAGCGGGAGATCGACTCGCCGCTCTCGGCCTCGAACGCCCGGATTATGGTGGGCGGGAACTCGGCGCAGTTCTGTCGGCATGTCTCGACGCGATCGGTGCGGGCCACGTGGTCGTAGGCCGGGACTCCGCCAACGACCGCGAGCGCCTCGGCATCCCGGCGGCGCGCCACGTGGTGGTTGTGATCCTCGACGGCCTGGGCTTCTATCAGTTGGAGGCTCGCAGCGGCCACGCGCCCTTCTTGCGCTCGATTTCTGCTGGGCATCTGACGGCTGGTTTTCCGACGACGACGGCGACCTCTCTTTCGCTCTTTGGCACTGGATACGGCGCTGGCCAGACGGGCATGACGGGCTACACGGCGCGTAACCCGCGTACCGGCCGTCTCGCGAACCTCATTTCGTGGGAGGGCGCGTATGACCCGGAGGAGTGGCAGCCCTGTCCCTCTCTTCTCGAGGGCGCGGCGAGGGCGGGGATTGCTGTGACGACGCTCGGCAACCACGGATTTGAAGGCTCAGGTCTGACTCACGCGGCATTGCGCGGCGGGCGCTTCGTCGCTACAAGGCACCTTGCTGACCGTGTCGATATCGCTCAGAACGTCGCTCATGAACCAGGAATCACCTACATGTACTGGGGCGATATCGATGCCGCGGGCCACAAGCATGGGTGGCAATCGGACCATTGGGTCGCGGCGGTGGAAGACGCTGATCGCGAACTACGACGCTTGGCGGGTTCATTGCCGGAAGGCGCCGTCATGGTGGTCACGTCCGATCACGGCATGGTCGATGTCGACGGACAGCCCCGTTGGGATGTCGCAGGCGACGCGATCCTTGCTCGGGATGTCGATCTCGTCGCAGGCGAGCCGCGGGCCCTCCACCTCTACGTGGACTCCGCCTCTCTTGACGCCGTCACCGAACGGTGGAGTGAGCATCTGGGCGACCATGCCGTCGTCATGACCCGGGGGGAAGCCGAGGGCCTCGGCTTATTCGGTCCCGTGAACGAGCAGGTGACGTCACGCCTGGGCGACATCATTGTCGCCATGGCTCAGCGGGCGATTGTTGTCGATTCACGCACCCAAACACCGCATTCGCTCAACCTCATCGGCATGCATGGATCATTGACGCCGGCAGAGCTGACCGTGCCGCTTCTCATCGCGGGCAGGCTGTAACCCCTGCTACGTGTCGCTGCGCGCGCCAAAGACAATTTCGTCCCAACTCGGGACAGAAGCACGTCCCTTGCGTGGCTTTGGCCCGTCCTTGTCGGGCTGAGGAGTACGCGCCGAGCCAGCCGGATGCGGCATCGTGCGGGACTGCGGCTGCGGGGCCTGCGTGGGCAGCTCGCCCGAATGGGTTGAGCGCGCGGGGCCAAAGCCCTCAAAGCGCTCATCGCCCTCATCGTCGTCCTCGTCCATCTCGATCGGCTCGCGCGTGCCGCGCCGTGCCGCGAGGTCTTCAAGGAGATCATCGGTGTGGCCGCCAGAGGACTCGCCGAGCACACCCTGTTCATCGGCAGTCGACGTGACCGCAGCTGGCCTACGCGGTTCAAGCGGAACTGCATCAACACGCACGGCGCTCAGGTGGCGACGCGGAATCGGTGCTTCAAGCAGTTCCGTTTCCGTCAGCCACGCAGCCTCGTCGTCCTCAGCGGTGAGCGCCTTGGCGACATGATCGAAGGTCCACGCCGCACGAATGGTCCGACCGCCAACCACGTAATCCGCGGCAACCTTCCACGGCTCGTCCACGCCGCGCCATGCGTCCCACTTGACCGCGTCCGCGTCGACGCCACGGCTGGCAAGGCGATCACCAACCAAGTCGATGAGCGTGGGTGCGGTTGAGTCCGTGCCGACTCGGGTGCCGTGAGCAAGTTGCACGATGTACGCACGCTCGGCAAGCACAGGCGCCTCGAACTTGACGAGCGCTTCGAGTGGTTCCCCCGTCAGATGCGCGAGCTCTGCGGCGTTGAGACCCGCACGGATGCGCTGCTGGATCTCTCGTGGCGTGAGCGACGTTGCCTGCCCCGGTTCGACCGCGCGCGTCACTCGTGCATGTCGCACAAGAGCTCGCAGTTCGTCAGAGATCTCAAGGCGCAGTTCTGCGCCATCCTCGGCGACCAGCAACACGTGTGTGCCGTCCTCGGACAATCCCTTGAGGTGAGCAACGGTCATTGCTCCACTGTGCCACGCAACGACGCGTGGCGCGCGGTACGGCACGCCCGAACGCTGTGTCACGCTGGAGACATGGTCGATTCGCTCGCACTTCATGACATCGCATCGCTACTCGCTCGCGAGGCAGGCGCGTTGGTGAAGCGCGGCCGCGCGGAGGCTCACGTCACCACAACGAAGTCATCTCACATCGACATCGTCACGCAAATGGACACGGCCGCTGAGCAACTCTTGCGTACGAGGCTCGCCTCACTTCGACCTGACGACTCGATCCTTGGTGAGGAAGGAAGCGATGTCCACGGCACATCGGACGTGACGTGGGTGATCGATCCCATCGATGGAACGGTCAACTACCTCTACGGGCTGCCGCACTACGCCGTCTCCGTGGCGGCCGTGACCGGAGGAGCGGATCCGACGACGTGGACCGCGCAAGCGGGCGCAGTGTGCGATGGTTCGGGTGTGCTGTGGTCGGCAGCACGCGGCCACGGCGCGTGGCGTGAGGGTGTGAGGCTCAACCGAGACTCTTCGGCTCCGCTTGATGCCACCTTGCTTGCCACGGGGTTTCAGTACATCGCCGAGCGCCGCACAGCTCAAGGACGAATCGTGGCGGCGATGCTCGGATCGGTGCGCGATATTCGTCGCCTTGGGGCGGCAAGTGTCGACTTGTGCCTCGTTGCCGCTGGCGAAATCGACGCCTATTACGAGCATGGGCTCAAGCCGTGGGACCACGCGGCGGGTGCGCTCATTGCCGCGGAGGCTGGCGTGAAGGTCGCGGGAATTGACGGCGGCCCCGCAGATGAACATCTCCTTATCGCGGCCATGCCGGAAACGTGGGATGAGTTGAGGGACGCGCTCGTTGAGGCGGGTGCACGCTCACCGTGGCCCGTGAAATCGGCCTAGAGTTCGCGCAAACCGGTTTTGTGGTGCACAATGCCTGCGCCACGCGGGAACAAAAAGTGCTCGCTATGCATTGATCACACACCACCAGGTGAATGGAGACTCACGGATGGCGACCGACTACGACGCCCCGCGCAAGACTGACGACGAGATCGCGGCGGACTCGATTGAAGAGTTGAAGGCGCGTCGCTCTGACAAGAGTTCGGGTGTGGTCGACGAGGATGAGGCCGACGTTGCCGACAGCTTTGAGTTGCCAGGCGCAGACCTATCGGGCGAAGAACTGTCGGTGCGTGTGCTCCCGCCGCAGCAAGACGAGTTCACATGCATGTCCTGCTTCTTGGTGCACCACCGCAGCCAGCTGGCAAGTTTCAAGGGCGACCAGCCGATTTGCTCGGAGTGCGCGGCTTAAGCAGGTCGAATTGGACGCGTTAAGCGCCTAGGGTGGAGCACCATGACAAGCGTCGAGGTGTTGATCAGCACGACAACGAGCGATGTGCCCATTCCGTCGTACGCTCACCCGGGCGACGCGGGCGCTGATCTCACAACCCGGGTCGCCATCACCCTTGCACCGGGCGAGCGTCGGACGGTGCCAACGGGAGTTCGTATCGCTCTACCTGATGGCTATGCCGCGTTCGTGCATCCGCGCAGTGGCCTTGCGTCGCGCCATGGGGTCACGGTCGTCAATGCGCCCGGAACGGTCGACGCTGGCTACCGAGGAGAGATCAGCGTCACCTTGCTCAATACCGACGCTCATGAAGCGGTCTCACTGTCCGTTGGCGATCGCATTGCGCAGCTTGTCATTCAACGGGTCGAGAAGGCGCGATTCATCGAAGTCGATACCTTGCCCGGTTCACACCGTGGTGAGGGCGGCTTTGGGTCAACGGGTACCGCCACGGATGCTGCTGGGACCGCGTGACGACGATGGTTCATTCCAGCGCGCCACTCGATGTGACTCCCGCGGGAGCCCTCACCGTGCGGAGCGTCGCGCGGGTACGCGGACGGGTCCACTACGTGGAAGTGAGCCCGGCTGATCGTCCCGCGCGGCTCGTTGTGCGCCTCGTCGATGACAGCGGCGCTATCGATTGCGTCTTCCTTGGCCGCCGGGGGATTCCGGGGATTGAGCCGGGCGCAGTGCTGCACGTCGAAGGCCGCGTCGCTGCGGGTGAGGATGTCGCCATGATCTACAACCCCCGCTACGAATTGCTGCCCGCATGAGCGACGCCGTGCGTGAGCCCCGCAAGGCGATGCCCGCTCAGCAATTGTTGGGTGACGATTTTGATTGGGCTGAGGCGATTGGTGGCTGGCGCGGTCTTGCCGAGGCCGTTGCTCCTGGCGCAGTCTTTGTCGCGGCGTTCCTTATGTGGGGCGGCTACCGAGTCCCGGTGATCGCTTCCGTTGCGATCGTCGTCGTTCTTGTGATCGTGCGGCTCATCCAGCGCACACCCGTGACGCAGGCACTCGGTGGACTCTTTGGGGTCGCGCTCGGTGCGATATGGGCCTGGCGAGCGGGCGATGCGAACGAGTACTTTGTCCCGGGCTTCTGGTACACCGGCGTCTACACGATCGCGCTTTCGTTGTCGATGGCGCTTCGCTGGCCGGCCGTCGGCATCGTTGTTGGGCTACTCAAGGGTTGGTCGACCCGCTGGCGAGCGGATCGGCGTGCGATGCGCCGCTTCCAGATTGCGACGGGTTTCTACGTCGCCACGCAGGTCGTCAAACTTGCGGTCCAGATCCCGCTCTATCTCGCGGGCGCGACGGCCGCACTGGGAACGGCCAAGCTCGCTCTCGGTGTGCCGTGGTTCGCAGTTGCGCTCTTCGTTATGTGGCGGATGGTGCGGAACGTAGAACTTGCTGAAGAGCATCGGGATCCGCCTCCGCCGACAAAATAAACAACAGTTCGTCGAGCGGTTCGAGAGTGTCCTCGGGACTGGGAGCGATCGTTCGGTCGCCGCGCACGATGCACGAAAGAACGACGTCGTCCGGCAATGAAATATTGCGCAATGGGACACCGCCGAGCGGGGAGTCTGAGGGCAACGTGACCTCAATGATGGCGGCTCCCGACTGGTGAAACGTGAAGACCTTGACGAGGTCACCGACGGCAACGGCCTCTTCCACCATCGCCGTCATGATGCGGGGAGTGGACACCGCGACATCGACGCCCCACTGCGAGTCGTACATCCACTCATTGCGGGGGTTGTTGACGCGCGCGACGGTGCGAGGGACCGCAAATTCTGTCTTCGCCAACAAAGAAATGACGAGATTTGCCTTGTCGTCTCCCGTTGCGGCGACGACCACATCCATCGTTTCGGTGCCGGCTTCCCGCAACGCTGCTAGCTCACACGCGTCGGCCAGCATCCACTCTGCTTGGGCTACCTGCGACACGCGCATCGCGCTGGGGGAGTGATCGATGAGTAGAACGTCGTGACCGTGCTCGAGGAGGTCGCGCGCGATCGAGCGACCCACCGAGCCAGCTCCGGCAATCAGCACTTTCACGAGGCGCTCCTTGGGGCGTGGCTGACTACTTTGACGACATCCCGGGACGTGGCGTCGGCAAGCACAAAATGGAGGTCGTCGCCCGCCTGCAGAATCGTCGATGCGTCGGGAAGAACGGCGGTGCCAAAGCGCGAAATATAGGCGATACGAGCACCCGATGATTTCTCAAGTTCGGATGCCTTGTGCCCAATCCACCCGTCATTGAACGGCAACCGGCGCATCACGACCCCCACATCAGGGTCGGTGAATTCCGCGTCGGAACCTCCTGGCAAGAGTCGCGTGACAATCTGTGCGGCCATCCACGGCACCTGGGCCACCGTCGCAATGCCGAGCCGCTCATACACTTCGGCCCGGGCGGAATCCGCAATCCGGGCCACGACGTTCTCAACCCCGTACGTTTCCCGGACGACGCGCGCCGCGAGAATGTTCGAGTTGTCACCGTCAGACACGGCTGCAAACGCGAACGCGTCTTCGACGCCTGCAGCAACCAGCGTGTCGCGGTCGAACCCGAGCCCGGTGATTCGTTGGCCCTGGAAGTGGGCGGGCAAACGGCGGAACGCGACAGCCACCGAGTCAATGATGGCCACCGAGTGACCACGCGACTCGAATTCGACGGCAAGAGTGGCGCCAGTGCGGCCACAACCCATGATCACCACGTGCACGCCACCACGCTATACCGGACGAAGCCTAGGATGGTGCGACGTGCAGCGGTTTATTGAGCGCGTCAAGCTCTTCGCCTTTGGCGCTCCGGTCGCCACGGACGTGGTGCGTACCCACACGTTGCGGACGCGCCTCGCTCTGCCCGTGTTTGGTGCCGGGGTCTTGTCGGCTGTCGCGTACGGCCCCGACGCAGTTGTCGAGGCACTGCGTTCAGGTGGCCAGCAGAGCGCAATTCCTGCGATGGCGCTTGGTTCTGTTCTCATCCTCGCGTTGCTTGGCGCGGCTTACGCGTCGCAAGTGCGTGCGTTCCCGCATGAGCGTGGTGACTACGGCGTGGTGCGCGACCGGCTCGGGCCCAGATTTGGAATGGTCACGGGCGCGTCGCTCCTCACCGACTACTTGTTCACCGTGGCGATCTCCGTATCGGCGATCGCCTCGGTCCTCGCCTTTCTCATGCCGTCATGGGATGGCAAGGCGACCCTCATTGGCGTTGCCGCCTTGGGCGTCATGACGCTAGTCAATCTGCGTGGCGTTCACGACAGGGTGCGTGTGCTTCTTGCGGTATGGCATGGCTTTGTTCTCGTCATCGTCGTGCTTGTCGTCGTAGGCGCCATGAGGCAGGACGAGGCGACGGGCCTTGTTCCGGAAGCCACAGCGTCGGGCGGATGGCCGGTGCTCGTGGCATACGCAGGCGCCGTCGCGTCGGGTGCCGTGATGGTGACCGGTATCGAGCACCTCGCGGCATCGGGGCCCGCCCATGCGGAACCGCGCGGGAGGCGGGCGTCACGGACCCTGTTGATCGCGGTGCTTGCGAGCGCCGGCGCCTTCTACGCAGTGCTGTGGTTGGCGTCGCACTTTCGCCTGACCGGCTGGAACGACGGCTCGATCCTCATGCAGGTGTCAGAACGGGTGTTCGACACCCCCGTCGCCGTGTGGATCGTTGGCGTCGCTGCCGGCATGATCCTGTGGGCGGCTGGCTCGAGCGTCTTCCGGCGCTTTTCGAGGCTAACGGGTCTGCTCGCGGTGGACGGCGTGTTGCCTCGCCAGATGGCGATGCGAAACGACCGTCTGGTTCAGCGCGGTTCGATATTGCTCGTTGCCACGCTATCCGCCGTCATCGTCATCGCCGTCGAGGCAAGTGTGAGCCAATTGGTTCACATGTACATCGTCGGCGTCTTCACGTCGATTGTCCTGAGCCAACGCGCAATGGTGGAGTGGACCCGGACGAAGTACCAGACCGCAACGGCGCCGAAGGATCGCTTGCTCCTCGGTATGCGTCGCGTCCTCCACATCGCGGCACTCGTTGCGGCAACCGGCGTGCTTGTCATCACGGCGGTATTCAACTTCGCAAACGGTGCATGGATTGCGATCGCGCTCATCGTCATCGTCGTCGTTCTCATGGGCGCGATCAAGAAGCACTACGCGGCCGTGCGCGTCGACCTCGCGCTCGACAAGGGCGCGGACTCGCCAACGTTGCCGTCGGCGACGCACGGAATCGTGCTCGTCGCGCAACTTCATCGGCCTGCACTGCACGCCTTGTCCTATGCAAAGGCAGCACGCCACTCGACGCTTAAGGCGGTGACGGTGCAAATGGATCGAGGCGCCTCGTTGGCGTTGGAGAAGCGCTGGGCAGCGATGAACGTCGGTACGCCGCTCGTCGTCCTCGACTCTCCATATCGCGACCTCGTTGGACCGGTCCTTGCCTACGTGAAGAGCTTGCACTTGCGGTCCCCACGCGAGGCGGTGTTTGTCTATGTGCCCGAGTACATCGTGGGACGGTGGTGGGAGCAATTGCTCCACAACCGCAATACCGCGCGGTTACGGGCGCAGTTGCTCAATGTGCCCAATGTCGTCGTCAGCGCCGTCCCTTGGAAGCTCGAATCAGCGCGGCGTGACCGCACGATTGCCACCGTGTTGGCAGAAGAAGTGGAGATGCCGTGACGACCATCGAGGTCACCGTGGGAAAACCTGCTCATGGTGGGCACTGCGTCGCCCGTTATGAGGGACGCGCGGTCTTTGTGCGTCACGCTCTGCCTGGAGAGGTTGTCGAGGCGCGGGTGGTCGATGCGGCACCAGACGCTCGCTTTTGGAACGCCGACGCCGTCCGCATTCTGGAGGCGTCTGCCGACCGCGTCGATCATCCCTGGCCGGAGGCGGGCCAAGGTGGGGTTGGGGGAGCGGAGCTCGGTCACGTTGCGCTTCCTGCTCAGCGCGAATGGAAGACCGCGGTGCTGCGCGAAGCCTTTGAACGGTTCGCAGGGATCGAGCTCGACGGCCACGTGCGGGCCGTGCCGGGCGACGACGATGCGGGCGGGCTTCGTTATCGCACGCGCGTGAGTGCGGTGGCGGGCGAGGATGGCCGCGCCACCATGGCTCTTCAAGGTGGCAAGGGCCGCCGAACTCTTGCTGCCATGCCACTTGCTACGCCGGCTGCCGAGGCCTCGCTCCTCGCGACGTTGGGGCGACCCGGCGAACGAATTGATGTCATCGAGACATCGACCGGTTGGGTTCATGTGGTGCGTGGTGCCCGTGGAGCGGGGAAGATGCTGACGGAGAAGGTGGGCGATCTCACGTACACCCTCAATGCACGTGACTTTTGGCAGGTTCATCGGAACGCCCCGGCGCTCTTGGTTAATGAGGTCCTCAGTCGAGTCGGACCTTCTCATCGAGTGCTCGACCTGTACGCGGGCGTTGGACTGTTTGCCGCCGCGCTTGCCGCGCAGGGCAGGGACGTCACGGCTGTCGAGTCAGTGGGGGTGAAGGGGACGTCTTCTCTCGAGCAAAACCTCTCACGGTTCTCGGATGCGCGCGCCATCATTGGGGATGCCCGCCGCACGCTCGTGCAGATGGCCACGGAAGGCGCCGACTTCAGCGATGGCACAGTGGTGCTCGACCCACCGCGCGCCGGGGCTAAGGCCGCCACGGTGAGGGCGATCACGGCGTTGGCGCCGGCACGTATCGTGTACGTCGCGTGTGACCCCGTTGCGTTGGCGCGAGACACAGCGCTCTTGGCTGAAGACGGCTACGTACTCGACGGCGCATCGGCGTGGGATCTGTTCCCCATGACGCACCACGTCGAAGCGATCGCATCATTTGTGCGAGGTTGACGAGGAGAGCCGGGACCTCGGAACTACCCCGGTAGACTGGACTGCGACAAATCAAGGAGCGCGATGAGCATCAACACCCTGGGATCCAAGTCCACCCTCACTGTTGGCGACAAGGCCTACGAGGTCTATCGCTTGGATGCCGTTCCGGGGCTGGAGAAGCTCCCGTACTCGCTCAAGATCCTCGCAGAAGCGCTGTTGCGCACCGAGGACGGCAAGAACATCACCGCCGATCACGTCAGGGCGCTCGCCGCGTGGGACCCCGAGGCCGAGCCCGAGACGGAGATTCAGTTCACCCCAGCCCGGGTCGTCATGCAGGACTTCACCGGCGTGCCGTGCGTGGTCGACCTCGCGACAATGCGGGAGGCGGTTCGTGAACTTGGCGGCGACCCCACCGTCATCAATCCGCTGGCGCCCGCGGAACTCGTTATCGACCACTCGGTCGTCATCGACATCTTTGGCCGTGCTGACGCTCTTGAGCGCAACACTGCTCTTGAGTACGAGCGCAACCGTGAGCGTTACCAATTCCTGCGTTGGGGACAGACAGCCTTTGACAACTTCAAGGTGGTGCCTCCCGGCACCGGCATCGTTCACCAGGTGAACCTCGAGTACCTCGCTCGTGGCGTCATGACGAATGAGATCGGTGGCGTCGTCCAGGCGTATCCCGACTCCTGCGTTGGCACGGACTCGCACACGACGATGATCAATGGTCTTGGGGTCCTTGGCTGGGGCGTTGGCGGTATCGAGGCCGAGGCAGCCATGCTCGGACAGCCGGTGTCGATGTTGATTCCCAAGGTGGTTGGCTTCAAGCTGACCGGCGCGATTCCGCCTGGCGCGACAGCAACGGACGTCGTGCTCACCATTACCGAATTGCTACGTGCACACGGCGTCGTCAGCAAATTTGTCGAGTTCTACGGCGAGGGCGTCAGCGCTGTCCCGCTCGCGAACCGCGCGACGATCGGCAACATGAGCCCGGAGTTCGGTTCGACGGCCGCGATCTTCCCCATCGACGACGTCACGCTCGACTACTTGCGTCTCACGGGCCGGTCGGAAGAGCAAGTTGCGCTGGTCGAGGCGTACACGAAGGCGCAGGGTCTTTGGCACGACCCCGCTTCGGAGCCCGTCTTCTCTGAGTACCTGGAGCTTGACTTGTCGACGGTGGTGCCGTCGATCGCTGGGCCCAAGCGTCCGCAGGACCGCATCGAGCTCACGAGGGCGAAGGACGGCTTCCGCAATGTCATTCGGGACTACGTGCTCCACGACGAGGACGAGACCCACGGCCTCGATGCTGCTATCGAGGACACCTTCCCGGCGTCGGACCCGATTGCCACGGACTCACTTGTTGACGACGACACCGAAACCGCTGCTCCCGCGCGTGCGGGACTCGGACGCCCGCACAAGCAGGTCCCGCTGACGATGTCCGACGGTACGGAGACGACGCTCGATCACGGGCGCGTTGTCATTGCGTCGATCACCTCGTGCACGAACACGTCCAACCCATCCGTCATGCTTGCGGCCGCCCTCCTCGCGCGCAACGCGAATGCGCGGGGTCTCACCTCGAAGCCGTGGGTGAAGACGTCGATGGCGCCCGGCTCAAAGGTGGTGACGAACTACTACGACAAGGCTGGACTTTGGCCGGACCTCGAGGCGCTTGGTTTCCACCTCGTGGGATACGGCTGCACCACGTGTATCGGCAACTCTGGTCCGCTGCCGGAAGAGGTCTCAGCGGCCGTGAACGAGCACGACCTTTCAGTCGTGTCCGTCCTGTCGGGAAACCGCAACTTTGAGGGCCGGATCAACCCCGACGTCAAGATGAACTACCTGGCTTCGCCGCCGCTTGTCATTGCTTATGCACTCGCGGGCACGATGGATTTCGACTTTGAGAAGGAGCCGCTCGGTCGTGACCGTGACGGTAACGACGTGTTCCTGCGCGACATCTGGCCCGACCCGGCCGAGGTGGAGGCAGTCATTGGCTCGTCAATCACACAAGAGATGTTCACCCGTGACTATGCAGACGTATTTGCCGGTGACGAGCGGTGGCAGACCTTGCCGACGCCGGCAGGTAACACGTTTGAGTGGGAAGCAGATTCGACGTACGTACGTAAGCCTCCGTATTTCGAGGGCATGGCATTGACGCCGGAACCTGTTGTCGACATCGCGGGTGCACGAGTGCTTGCCTTGCTCGGCGACTCAGTGACGACCGACCACATCTCACCCGCTGGTTCAATCCGTCCCGACAGCCCCGCGGGCCAGTACCTTGCGGAGCACGGCGTGGAGCGCAAGGACTTCAACTCGTATGGGTCTCGCCGAGGTAATCACGAGGTGATGATTCGCGGCACGTTCGCCAATATCCGTCTGAAGAACCTGCTTCTCGATGGAGTGGAAGGTGGATACACGTTCAATCACCTCACCGGCGAACGGGACACCATCTATGACGCATCGGTGGCGTACCAGGCGGCGGGCATTCCGCTCGTTGTCCTTGCCGGCAAGGAATACGGATCCGGCTCGTCACGCGACTGGGCGGCCAAGGGAACCGCACTTCTTGGGGTGCGCGCCGTCATCACCGAGAGCTTTGAGCGCATTCACCGCTCCAACCTCATCGGGATGGGTGTGCTGCCTTTGCAGTTCCCGGCGGGCCACAATGCGGCCAGCCTTGGTCTCGATGGCACCGAAGTGTTCGACATCACGGGAGTCTCGGCGTTTAGTGCTGGGGAGCACCCCCGCACTCTGCCTGTGCGCGCAACAAAGGCCGATGGCAGCGTCGTCGAGTTTGATGCGGTCGTCCGGATCGATACACCTGGCGAGGCGGATTATTACCGCCACGGCGGCATCCTCCAGTACGTCCTGCGCTCGCTCGTGACGCAGGGCTAAGACGCGGAACACGTACGCCTCGCGGGGCGTTGCAGGACGTACAGTGGGAGAACCTCGACGGCAAGGAGCGAGCGTGCTGGAGCGCATCGAGTCACCGCAGACCTTGCGGTCGCTATCGGCGCAGGAACTTGCCGACCTTGCTGAGGAAATCCGCACGTACTTGGTGGAGTCGGTCTCCCGTACGGGAGGGCATCTTGGCCCAAACCTCGGTGTTGTCGAACTGACGCTCGCATTGCACCGAGTATTTGAGTCACCGTTTGACCGTCTCGTCTTTGACACGGGGCACCAGAGCTACGTGCACAAACTCCTGACGGGCCGGTCCGATTTTTCGAACCTTCGCAAGCGAGGGGGAGTGTCGGGCTATCCCTCGCGAGCTGAGTCAGAACACGACATCGTCGAAAACTCGCATGCGTCGACTGCGCTCTCGTGGGCCGCAGGGATCGCGCGAGGACATACCCTCAAGGGCGAGGTTGATCGTACGACCGTTGCTGTCATTGGCGATGGCGCGCTCACCGGCGGCATGGCGTGGGAAGCGCTCAACTCCCTCGCTGACTGCGATGACCGCGTCGTTGTTGTCGTCAACGACAACGGACGCTCATATGCGCCAACAATCGGTGGTTTAGCCCGACGTCTTGACGGCATTCGCACGTCTCGCACCTATGAGAACTTTCTCAGTTGGGGCAAGCGGACCTTTGACGGCCGCGGTCCCGTTCGCGACTTCACCTATCAAACTGTCATACACGGCAAGCGTGCACTCAAAGGCCTTATTGGTCCGCATGGGATGTTTGAAGACCTTGGTCTCAAGTACCTCGGGCCGGTCGACGGCCACGATCTTGCGCAGCTCGAGGCCGCTCTTACTCACGCAAAGGGCTACGGTGCACCCGTCATCGTTCACGTGCTCACGGAAAAGGGTCGCGGCTATCAGCCGGCAGAACAGGATCACGCTGACCGCTTCCATGCAGTGGGCAAGATTCACCCCGAGACCGGCCTTCCGATCGAGCCATCGCGCTTCGGCTGGACGAGCGTGTTTGCCGACGAAATGCTGGCGATTGGCGCGGAGCGTGAGGATGTCGTGGCAATTACCGCTGCCATGCTTCAGCCGGTTGGCCTGCAGCCGTTCGCTGACGCTTTCCCGGGCCGTGTGATTGATGTTGGAATCGCTGAGCAACATGCGGTGACGGCGGCGGCAGGATTGGCCTTCTCGGGTCTGCATCCCGTGGTCGCCGTATACGCCACTTTCCTCAATCGAGCGTTTGATCAGTTGCTCATGGACGTCGCTCTCCATAAGGCGGGCGTGACATTCATGCTGGATAGGGCAGGCATCACTGGCGACGACGGGGCGAGCCACAACGGGATGTGGGACATGGCGCTTCTGCGGCACGTCCCCGGATTGCGCCTCGCCGCCCCCCGTGACGAGCCGACGTTGCGTGCGGCGTTCCGTGAGGCGACGGAAGTCGATGACGCTCCCACAGTGGTGCGTTACCCCAAGGGCGCAGTGTCAGATCCCCTTCCCGCCGTGAGGACAAGCGGTGACATCGACGTGCTCGCGACGTTTGGCGACGGTGCTCCACGAGTGGTGGTTTTCGGCATCGGGTCGATGGCGAGCACAGCGATCGACGTTGCTGGCAAACTTGCGGCGCAAGGCCAGACCGTCATTGCTGCCACCGCAACATGGGTGCATCCAGTTCCTGAGGGTCTACTTGAGGCGATCGGCGACGCCGAGCTCGTTGTCACCGTTGAGGATGGCTTGACCGACGCGGGAGTCGGCGAGGAATGGGCTGAGTTTGCGCGCATGGCGGGTCGCCACGCGGTGTGGTCGCACCATGGTGTGCCGCGTGAGTTCCTGCACCATGCGACCAGGGCTCAAATCTTGGACGATATCGGCCTCGAAGCGTCGGCGATTGCCGACGCGGCCCTGGCGCGCCTGACGTAACCCGACGTCACAGGTCAGACAACGACGCATCGACCGCCGCGACGCCAAGCACCTGAGCACGGACAAAGGCGCTGGCAATCGCGGGTGCCGTGAGATCGATCTGCCACGGTCGCGCACCACGCGTCACGAGGAATGCACGCACCCACTCTTCACCCCCCGACTGGTACTCCCAGCATGCCCGGCGCAGGGCGTCGGGTTGGAGAAGGTTCTCGAGTGGCACGGTGTGGCGCTCCGCGATCGCCATGAGCGCGGTCCGTGCCTCCGCGAGACGCGCCGCGGCCTCTGGGCGCTTGTCTGCCCACGCGCGCGCTGGCGGCGGACCATCCCCTTGAGGGGCGCGGCGAGCCGGCAACTGCTTCTCGGGAAGGTTCATCGCCGCCTCGATGGTCGGCCACCACCGCGGTGCCGCGCGGCGGGTGCCCTTCGTGCGCCACTCGGCGATCTCGACAAGTGCGTCAAACGAGCTGGGCTTGTCGCGTGCGGCAGCGATGATGGCAGCGTCTCGCAGAACTCGACCTGGGGTCACGTCGCGGCGCTGAGCCTCTTTGTCTCGCTCTTCCCAGAGCGCCCGCACAATGGCGAGCCCGCGGGCATCACGCACCGTGTGAGTGCCGGAGGTGCGCCGCCACGGGTCAACGCGTGGCTCGGCTGGGGGAGCCACGCGCACCGCCTCGAACTCCTGCGCTGCCCATTCGGACTTCCCTGCGGCCTCAAGATGGGCGGCAAGGGCATCACGCAACGGCACGAGGAGCTCAACATCGAGAGCGGCGTATGCGAGCCACGAATCGGGCAGTGGTCGCATCGACCAGTCCTGAGCGGAGTGCTCCTTAGCCAACGTAAAGCCAAGTTCCTTCTCAATCACCGAGGCAAGGCCCACCTTTGCCCAACCCAGGAGGCGAGCGGCCAGTTCGGTGTCGAAGAGCGATGTTGGATTCAGGCCAAGCGCGTGCATACCAGGAAGGTCCTGGCTTGCCGCGTGGAAAACAAACTCGACGCCGTGGAGCACCTCGTTGAGGCCACTGAGGTCGTTGAGGATTGCCGTATCGATTAACGCAATGCCAGCGCCCTCACGTTTGAACTGCACGAGGTAGGTCGCCTGGCCATACCGGAATCCCGACGCACGTTCAGCGTCGGCCGCGACAGGCCCGGTTCCTTGCGCAAAGGCCGAAATGACGTGCTGAAGCCCCTCGGGCGTGTCGATGACCGGAGGCACACCACCCTCAGGAGCGGTCAGCAGAACTGACGGGGGGCCGTCCGGGGCGTCGATGTCAGAATTGTGCGCCTCGCCGGGCTCGGCAACGCTCATACGTGTCCTCCAGGAAGCACGGACACGCCTTCGGGCGCAGGGGGGACCCCCGCACACATCGCTAGCAATTCAGTCCACGCCACAATGTGAAGGCCGAGGTCCGCGTCGTGGGGCGTCCATGACACCCGCAGTTCCACTGTCACCTCGTCCTCTCTTTCTGCGAGTTGGCCAAAGGAGCGAGACACCACCTTTGTCACCGTGCCGCCAAGATGGGAGTGCTCGATGCCATCGAGTGCCTCATCAAGCCAGGACCATGCGGCGTCGGCCCACAAATCATCTCGCCCCACCTCGGCATCTACTCGTGCTTGCACGAGAGCTACTACCCGAAATGTACCGCCCCATGGCTCTTGCCCTGCGGGATCGTGCAAGGCGACGAAGCGGCCGGTCGTTTCAAGAGTCTCGGGTAGCACGACGCCGTTGACGGCGACGGCGTACGGCGCGATCCGAGACGGGGCAGGCGTTTCCACCAAGCGCACATCACGCCGCGTACGCGCTCGGCCGAGGGAGTTCAGCGCCTCGCGGAACGCGACCGGAACGGCCGTGGCATCCATACGGGAAGCCTACGGGCGGTGCGCGCGCACCCACGGGTCCGCCACGCGATCACCGGTTACACCGCCAGGCGCGACACCCTCTAGGCTTGTTGCCGTACCCCTCCCAGCAAGGAAGTGACATGGCGCTTGCGCAAATTGGTGTGACCGGTCTGGCCGTGATGGGCCGGAATCTCGCTCGTAACTTCGCTCGTAATGGCTTCACCGTCGCGGTGCATAACCGTAGCCCCGAGAAGATGCGATCACTCGTCGACGAGCACGGTGACGAAGGCACGTTCATTGGATCTGAGACGCTCGAGGACTTTGTGGCGTCGCTCGAGAAGCCGCGCAAGATCGTCATCATGGTGCAAGCGGGTGGGCCGACTGACGCCGTCATTGACGCGCTCGTGCCCCTCGTCGACGAAGGCGACATCATCGTCGACGCCGGAAACGCTCATTACCCCGACACGCGCCGTCGTGAGGCTGCGCTACGCGACAAGGGCATTCACTTTGTTGGTTCGGGTGTGTCCGGCGGTGAAGAGGGCGCCCTCCTTGGACCCTCGATCATGCCAGGCGGTCCTGCTGAGTCCTACGCCTCTCTTGGTCCGATCCTCGAGAAGATTTCGGCCAAGGTGGATGGCGTGCCGTGCTGCACGCACGTGGGCCCCGACGGCGCGGGCCACTTCGTCAAGATGGTGCACAACGGCATCGAGTACGCCGACATGCAGCTGATTGCTGAGGCATATCACCTGCTCCGCGCAGGCCTTGACCTGACGCCGGCCGAGATCGGGGAGATCTTCGAGGAGTGGAACGAGGGCGACCTCGAGAGCTTCCTCATTGAGATCACCGCCGAAGTGCTCAAGCAGGTCGATGCGACGACGGGCAAGCCCCTTGTTGACGTCATTCAAGACCAGGCGGGTCAGAAGGGCACCGGTCGCTGGACCGTGCAGAACGCTCTCGACCTTGGTGTGCCGGTCACTGGCATTGCCGAAGCGACCTTCGCTCGCGCGATCTCAAGCCAGACGGCTCAGCGTGACGCAGCACGTGAGGTGCTGACAGGTGCCGCAGGCGAGTTCCACATCAAGAACCGTGAGGGTTTTATCGAGGACGTGCGCGTTGCCCTTTACGCGTCCAAGGTCGTTGCATACGCCCAGGGCTTCGATCAGATCCAGGCCGCGTCGGAGGAGTACGACTGGAACATTGATCGTGGTGCGATGGCGCGCATTTGGCGTGGTGGCTGCATTATTCGTGCTCGCTTCCTCAACCGGATCACCGAGGCGTATGAGCGAAACCCCGAGCTTCCCTCGCTGCTTGTCGACCCCTACTTCACTGACGCCGTAGCCGACGGAGTGTCGGGTTGGCGTCGAGTTGTCGCTCAGGCAGCGCTCGCCGGTGTCCCAACGCCCGCGTTCTCGTCGTCGCTGGCCTACTACGACTCGTTGCGCGCCGAACGCCTGCCTGCCGCCCTTATCCAGGGCCAGCGTGACTTCTTCGGTGCCCACACCTACAAGCGGGTCGATCGTGAAGGCACGTTCCACACGCTGTGGTCAGGGGACCGCTCCGAGGTCGAGGCGTAACCGGTCCGATTCGTTCTGCGTATCGCAAACGCGTATGACCTCACGAGGTGATGACGTGACGTTGGTGGGCCGCAGGCCCGTGCTTGACGCGGAAGCGCTGATACGGCGCTTCCGCGTTCCTGCGCATTTTGGGGACGCGACGTTCGATACATATAGCCCGGACCCTGACTTCCCATCCCAGCGCGAGGGCCGCGACCGCGTTCGTCGCTTCGCTGAAGGTGCAACAGCGCGCCTGCGTCGCAGTTCAGCCGGCAAGGGGATCTATCTCGACGGCGGCTTTGGCGTGGGCAAGACTCACCTCCTCGCCGCCCTCGCCTCGCATGTCGGTGAGCGCGCGGCCTTTGGCACCTTTGTCGAGTACACCCACCTCGTGGGAGCGCTCGGCTTCCAGAACGCGCGCACTGCCTTGAGTGAGTTTCGTGCGGTGTGCATTGACGAGTTCGAGCTCGATGACCCGGGCGACACCGTGTTGATGGCGCGACTCATGCGGGAATTGGCCGACGCTGGCGTGGCTCTCGCGGCCACCTCCAATACGCTCCCGGAGTCCCTTGGCATGGGCCGCTTCGCTGCTGAGGATTTCAAGCGGGAAATTCAGGCTCTCGCCACGGTGTTTGAGGTGGTGACGATCGACGGTCCCGACTACCGCCACCGTGGCGACATGTCGTTTGCAGTCGCATCCGACGCCGAGGTTGCGGCGGTTGCTGACAGGTGGGGCGGCCATGTTGTCGAGTGGCGAGCACTCGTTGACGATCTTGCCTTTGTTCATCCAAGCCGACTCGGCGCCTACATCGAGGGCGTTCGTTGGCTCGGTATTGCGAACGTGGCACCACTCGCCGACCAAACTCAAGCACTGCGGGTGGTGAATCTTGTCGACCGCCTCTACGACGCCGATGCCACCATTGTTGCCAGCGGCGATTCGCTCGGCGATATCTTTACCCCTGAGATGCTGGCGGGCGGATATCGCAAGAAGTACTTCCGGGCGCTGTCACGACTCGCCGCAATGAGCAACCCGGCGCATTGAGGAATCCTGCGCAATGAGGGAACCTGCGCAGCGCGCTACTCCCGCGTAGCCTCGCGGGTCGCAGCCGAGTCGATGAGCGCGACGGCATCCGGCGGAAGTTCGGTAAGTGGGGCGGGGGAGTTGTCGGCACCAAACACGGCGATGACCCGTCCCGCGAGAGGCATTGGGTCAACGGAGAGGTTCGCATGGACCTCCACAGGGCCGGTCATGACCAGTTGGCGCGGAGCGACCTCGTGCGCTCCCACTGGAAACTGTCGCCATGCATCAGGGTCGAGCGTGGACTGCCGGGCGGACATCACCTCGGTAAACCACTGCTCAATGGCGCGCTGGCTCGCGTGAGAGGCGGCGATACCGCTGCCAAGTTTGGACCGCATGAAGGTGTCTCGGTCCTGCGGATCCGGAACCTGGATATCCCCGCCATACAGCGCTTCCCAGCCGTGACCAGCGAATTCGGTCATACGGCCTTGGGAAACCGCGGTTCCAAGAGGTTCTGCGTGGTCGGTGAAGAACATGAACGGCCGGGTCTCGCCGTACTCCTCACCCATGAAGAGCATGGGCGTAAATGGGCTGAGGAGCACGAGAGCAAGTGACGCTGCTTGTGCACCTGGGCTGAGGGACGATGCAGGCCTGTCTCCGAGGGCGCGGTTGCCCACCTGATCGTGGTTCGATGCGAACACGACGAAACGGCGACGGTCCATGTCGGGAGGCACCGGAGCACCCCATCGGCGGCCGCGGAAGGTTGACATCGTGCCGTTGTGAACGAAGACCTCGCGGAGTGCTTTGTCGAGGGTCTCGATCGAACCGAAGTCGACGTAGTAGCCGTGTCGCTCGCCGGTGAGATAGGCGTGGAGTGCGTGGTGGACGTCATCGGCCCACTGACCGGTCATCCCTCGCCCCGGCGTGCCATCCGAGGCAGTTTCTCCAATGGGCGTCACGGTCGCGGGGAGATTCTCGTCCGACTCGGCGACAAGTGAGAGAGGACGACCGAGGCGCTTCGATAGTTCCGCAGTCCGTGACGACAACTCCGCGAGGATGTGGACGGGGGAGTCGTCGACAAGTGCGTGAACAGCATCAAGCCTCAACGCGTCAATGTGGAAGTCGGTGAACCAGCGCAGTGCATTGTCAACGATGAACTCGCGTGCACCCTCGGAACCGTCCTGGTCGAGGTTGACAGCCCAGCCCCACGGAGTCTCGTGGGCATCGGTGAAGTACGGGCCGTATTGCCCGAGGTAGTTCCCGTCTGGGCCGAGGTGGTTGTAGACCACGTCGAGGCACACGCCAATGCCGACGCGGTGTGCGGCATCAACGAATCGTTGCAGCGCCGCGGGGCCTCCGTACGCGTCGTGCACGGCGTACAGTGCGACGCCGTCGTAGCCCCATCCGCGGTTGCCGGGGAAGGCGGCGAGCGGCATGAGTTCGATCATCTCGATGCCCTTGCGTGCGAGGTCCTCCAGTTGGTGCCCCACCAGCGCATCGAGGGTGCCAGCAACGGTGAACGTGCCGACATGAAGCTCATACGTCACTGCGCCCCGAGCGTCGCGTCCCTGCCACCCCGCGTCGCCCCAACGGTGTGCGGCGGCGTCAAAGACTCGCGAAAAGCCGTGAACTCCATGTGGCTGCCACGGGCTACGGGGATCGGGAAATGGGCCAGCGTCGTCGACACTAAAGGCATAATCCGTGCCCGCAGGCAATGCGGGACCGCTCCACCAGCCCCCCGCCTCGCGTGCCATCTCATGTGTGCTGGCAACAGCGTCGGCCGGCAATCCTGGCGCCCGCACGTGAACAGCGACGTGCGATGCCCGCGGTGCCCACACCCTCACGGCCTTGTTCTCGATCACCGGCGCTCCAAGAGGGCCACGGGGTGGGTCTTCAGGAGCGTGGCAAGTCCAACAGTGCCGCCCTCGACTTCGGCACCCGTGAGAACGTCCTGCCACTGTCCATCAGGCAACGTGACGGTGTGATCACTCCAACCACCAAGCCGTTCAAGCTCAATGCCGAGCCGTGTCGCGACCGTGATGACGCGCGGCTCGTCCTCTTCGGTCCGGGCGAAGACGACGGCATGGCCGCTCGAGGACGGCAGTGGCACGTATCCCGCGTTGACGCCGACGAACGCCTGTGGATGTGCTCGACGTGCGTGGAGCGCCGCTGTTGTCACGTGCATCTTCTCGTCATTGAGTGAACGGGGCTTCGCGCCTCGCGACAACTTGGCAAGGTCCGCTGCGAGACCGGCAGTGTCAATGGGGCGGCGGTTATCAGGGTCCACTAAGAGCGGCCGGACGATTTCGGTTCCCTGGAAGATGTCAGGGACGCCGGGCATCGTGAGATGAATGAGCTTCTGCGAGAGGATCGCCACGCGAGCGCCCTCATTTGTGAGCGCGGTCCATTCGGCGACTAGTTCGCGAACGGCGGGGTCGGCGTGAGTTGCTTGGGCGAACCACTGGACGGCCGTCTCGTACGGTTCGTTCACCCGGACCCAACTCGTATGAGTCTTGGCCTCGCGCATCGCCTTCGTCAGGTAGCCCTCAAGGCGGTCCCACTCCATGAGATCGCCATCGGCGGACACGGTGCCCACGAGCGTCTGCCACCACAAGTTCTCCATGCGCCCGTCAATTTCCGTCGGTCGCATCTCGGCCGTTGCGGCACGGACACGCGCCAACCATGCATCCCACTGCTCGGGCACCTCGCTCAACACACCGAGGCGTGCGCGAATGTCCTCAGAGCGCTTCGTGTCGTGCGTGGTGAGTGTCGTCATCGCGTGGGGGTAGGTCATCTGTTGCTCAGCAACCCACGCGTGGAACGACGACGGAGCGAGAGCGAAACGGCCAGCAGGCGAGCCGACCTCACATAACGGGAGCAAATGAGTCCATCGGTAGTACGCGGTGTCTTCCACCCCCTTCGCCATCACCGCACCACAGGCCTGCTGGAAGCGCGTAATGAGTTCGGCGCGCTGCGAATCGTGCGTGCGCCCCGCAGAGCCCACTTCGAGACCTTTGAGAAGATCGACCACCACGTCGAGCGTCTCGTGACGCTCCTCGTCGAGGAGTGCCCGGGCGCGAGTCGCTGCATGGTCAATGGCCTCGAGTGACGCCGGTTTTGCGGGCGTGCCGGGAACAACGTATGCGCGGTAACGCCCAAAAGTGACGAGCATCGTGCGCAGGCAGTCATAGAGAGCGGCCCAGGTGTGGTCACGCAGGCGCACGTCCGTGCGGCACACGTCGTGGGCGAGAGTCGCGAGGCGACGAGCCTCGGACGTGAGTGAGTCCGCCACAATCTCGCGCTTCGCTTCATCAATCAGTCGAGGAAGAGCGCCCATCGCGTCGCCCGTAAGTTGATACAGAGTGCCTGCGAGAGGCGCCGAGCCGGCGGCGTCTCGCAAGAGCGCTCCGATACGCCAGGAGGCGTCATAGCCTGTCGTGCCTGCTGTCTTCCACGATGAGGGCAGTCGTTCCTCGTCTTCGAGAATCTTCTCGACGACGATCCATGCACCGTGAGTTGCTTCCGCCAGTTGGGCAATGTAACCAGCGGGGTCGGCAAGTCCGTCTGGATGGTCGATCCGAAGTCCGTCGAGAGTGCCGTCGGCGACGAGGTCGATGATTGTCCGGTGGGTCGCCTCAAAGACGTCAGGGTCCTCCACGCGCACTGCGACCAAGGAGCCGACGTCAAAGAAGCGGCGGTAGTTCAGCTCCTCGTTTGCGACACGCCAGTAGGCGAGGCGGTAATGCTGCTCGGTGACGAGCGCATCGAGAGGCAGATTCTCCGTGCCCTCGCGAACGGGCAGCACATGGTCGAAGTAGCGCAACACCGGCACCTCGCCGGCGTCGCTGAATCCAGGCACGACCATCGCATCAAGGGTGAGCTCGCCTCGCGCGAGGATCGTGCCGATGCGGTCTCCGAGCACGGGCATGAGGACGCCGTCGTGGCTTGACCAGTCAACGTCGAACCAATGGGCGTACGGTGAGTTCTCGCCCTCAGCAAGCACTGACCACAACGCGCGGTTGTGATATACGGGCGTCGGGACGGCCATGTGATTGGGCACCACATCCGCGATGAGTCCAAGCCCCTTGCTGTGCGCGGCATGTGCCAACGACCGCAACGCCTCCACCCCGCCGAGCGAGGCGGCAATCTGAGAGTGATCGACCACATCGTAGAAGTGCGTCGATCCGGGAGCGGCCGTGAGGATGGGGGAGAGGTAGAGGTGACTGACGCCAAGCGACGCGTAGTACGACAGGTGAGCCTCAGCGTCGGCAAAGGTGAAGTCTGGGGTTAACTGAAGTCGATATGTCGACAACGGCACCACAGCGTCTCCACGATGCCCAAGGCGCTTCGTGCGTTCGTGAACAATGTCGGCCATGCCACCCTCTCGTCGCGAACATTCATCATGTCAGAACGGCACAAGTGGTGGCTTTGATTCCGCGTGCTGACGCGTATCGGCGAGGGTGGAGATGGCACGAGACGTGCCGGTCACTACTGGTGGGCGATACTGGGTTCGAACCAGTGACCTCTTCCGTGTCAGGGAAGCGCGCTACCGCTGCGCCAATCGCCCGTGCGAGGTGGGTACGGGATTCGAACCCGTGTATACGGCTTTGCAGGCCGCTGCCTCGCCTCTCGGCCAACCCACCGCAGATCCAATACCCGGTTAGGCATCGGCCCTTCGAGCGGACGACGGGATTCGAACCCGCGACCCTCACCTTGGCAAGGTGATGCTCTACCAACTGAGCCACGTCCGCACGCCGGAAACGTTGTTCCCGAGCGAGTAGAGACTCTAGCCCATGGCGAGGCTCGCGTCCAAATCAGGCACCGAGGTATTTCGACCGAGACGGGCCTCGACTGGGTGAGGCGTTAAGTTGGGCGCCATGACGCGCGATCGGTTGCATTTGAGCGACGGTGACGCCGCTTTCCGCGGGGTGCGCGCGCGTGGCGTCATCGACTATATCGATGCACGGCAAGACGGTGACCGACTTGCCGACGGTGGGTTCTGGGTGGTCGTCGCTCAGTTTGACGGCACGATCGATGCGTGGCGCTTTGCCGAGGTCGACTACTGCGAGGTGCAACCCGAAAGTCGCGGTAGCGCTCAACAGTGGAAGGGTCCGGCGAGGTCGGCATGGCGCAGTTCGCTCGACCATGACGCCTACGTCGCAGGTGTTGAGGCCATCAGGCGGGAAATCCGTGACGGCGAGGTCTATCAAGTGAACCTGTGCCGGGTTCTCGAGGCGCCGCTGCCGGCCGCAGCGGCTGGGCCAGACGCGACCGCGCTATCTCATCTGCTCGCTCGCGGCAATCCCGCCCGGTTCGCGTCCCGCATCGCGATCCCCAGCACGCCGCATCGGCCAGGTGCCTGGGTCGTCTCAGCTTCTCCCGAACTTTATCTTCGCGTTGAAGGTGACCACGTGCTGTCGTCTCCGATCAAAGGCACAGCGGCGCCAGGCGTCGGGATGCTCCCCAAGGACGAAGCCGAGAACGTCATGATCACCGATCTCATTCGCAACGATCTGTCACACGTTGCTCAACCGGGAACGGTCGAGGTGCCTGAGTTGCTGGGGCTTCACGAGCATCCCGGTTTGGTGCACTTGCAATCCACAGTTTCGGCAAAGCTCTCCGCCGAGTATGTGTGGACGGCCCAGATGTGGCCTGCTCTGTTGCGCGGGACGTTCCCGCCCGGTTCAGTCAGCGGCGCCCCAAAAGAGGCTGCGCTGCGCATCATTGCACGCGAGGAGACGGCGCCGCGGGGACCGTATTGCGGCGCGATCGGTTGGATTGACGCCGATCGCAAGGAAGCGGAACTGGCCGTCGCAATTCGGACATTTTGGTGGGACGACGCCGAGGGTGGCACTTTGCGATTTGGCACTGGAGCAGGCATTACGTGGGGATCCGAGCCGCAAGCCGAATGGGACGAGACCGAGCTCAAGGCGTCCAGGTTGATCGCTCTTGCCTCGATGGACACAATGAGTCCATGAACGCTGTCGTGTGGTTCGATGGAGACCTCAAGGAAGCAGACGAGCCGATCGTCTCGGCCCACAACCATGGCCTGACCGTTGGCGACGGCGTCTTCGAGACTCTTGCAGTGCGCCGCGGTGAACCGTTCGCGCTCACCCGTCACCTCGTCCGCCTGCAGTACTCGATGGACCGCATGGGAATGGCGGGCATTGACATGGCGACCGTGCGCGACGGCGTGGCGGCGGTGATGGACGCTCGCGCAGGTGACGTTCAACGAATTCGCATCACCGTGATCTCCGGGCCTGGGCCGATGAGTTCGGTACGGGGACAGTCGCCTCCGAACATTGTCATTTGGGGCGGCCCATCCACCATCCCGCTGGAATGCCGTGCGGTACGGGCACCGTGGAAGCGGAACGAGCGCTCCGCGATTGCTGGGGTGAAGTCCACGTCCTACGCCGAGAACGTCGTGATGGCCAATTACGCCGCGGCTCGGGATGCGGACGAGGCGCTGATGTCGAACACCTTTGGTTTTCTGTGCGAGGGGACGGGCACAAACGTCCTCATCGAAACGGGTGGGGAGATCCTTACTCCGCCACTATCGTCCGGATGCCTTGCAGGAATCACACGCGGACTCGCTCTCGAGTGGGGCGCCCGAGCAGGAATCCGCATCCGGGTGGCTGCTCCAACCGAACTACCGATGTCGGTACTTGATGACGTTATTGCGGGCCATGCCTTTGCTGCCGTCACTTCGTCAACCCGTAACGTCCAGCACGTCGTTTCACTCGACGGACTTGACGTGGGGCGTGGCCCTCTCCTCACCCAACTTGCCTCAGTTTTCGAGGAGCAGGCCGACGCTCACCTCGATCCGGCGCCACCGCGCCAGCGTCACCTCGTGTGACGAAGAGCGTCCGGCACCCGCTAGGATGGTGGACGCTTCAGGGCGATTGGCGCAGGGGTAGCGCGCTTCCTTCACACGGAAGAGGTCACTGGTTCGATCCCAGTATCGCCCACACTTTTGGCGGTAACCCGCGCCGGTCACGGCAGTCCTCTCATTTCGGCGGTTCCGGTGACGATAGTCATGTCGGAAGGGTTCAAATGTGACGCCCAACATGAAGCGGGTTGCCCAAGTCGCCATTGTTGCCGCCGTGGCACTGTTAGCCCTCGCCGTCATTCGCCTCCAGGTACCGCAGACCGTCGGCTTTGTCCTCGACGGAGCGGCCGCGTTTGGTACGGCGGTTGCGTTTCATTTCGCCAGCCGACGCGCGACGCGGGTTCGGAGTCTGCGTTCATGGCGCCTGCAACGGGCCGCTGCGAGCGTCTGGGTCGTCGCCGCACTATTGCTCGCCGCGGACGTGCCGCCGGTATACGCCGCCATTGTTCGCTTCATTGCCGTCGGCTGCACCGCGACTGCCTGGTGGTTGGCGTCGTACTCAGGAGACGTATGGTCTCGTGTACGTATGGCCGTCGATGGCGGCATCGCGGTGAGTTCGCTTTTCGTCGCGACGTGGTCTGTTCTCTTAATCCACGTGTGGCACGACGCCGGCGGCGGGTTTGCCGGTGTACTTGGCCTTGTCATTGGCTTCCTCACCGTATGCGTCGCGTTGTTCGCCGCAGCGGTGGCCGTCACCGAGTTTCGTAGCCGACATCGCGCCATGCCCCTGCTTTCCGCTACGGCGCTGATGGTCCTCGCGGCGTCAGATCTCTTGTATGCGGGCGGCGAGACACCACTGTGGGCCGTCGGCTGGTTGCTGTGGAGCTTCGCCACATTGACGTATCAGGGGACAGCGGCCCGTAACGAAGTGGTGAGTACCCGCCAGCGTTTCATTTACGCCCCGTACATCTTTGTTGCGCCGGCCGCCGTGGCGATGGCCTTTGAACGGGACAACGGCGTCGCCTTGCCCGTCGCGATCGCGGCAGGCGGAATGGTAGTGCTCCTGTTGGTGCGCCAACACGTCACCTTGCTTGAGAATGCCGTGCTCGTTGACAAGCTCGCCGAGACGCAACGGATGCTTCGCCACCAGGCCACTCACGATCACCTCACGGGTCTCGCTGGACGCGTAGTCCTGTGGGAACGACTTGCTCAACTCCGTGAGGGCGAAGAGGACGTGCCCGTGAGCGTTGCGCTACTTTTCGTTGACCTGGACGACTTCAAGTCGGTTAACGACCGTCATGGGCACGCTACGGGCGACCACGTCCTCGTTGAGACTGCGCAGCGCATCACGCACGCACTGCATGATTACGGTGACAACGCACTTGGTGTGCGGATGAGCGGGGACGAGTTCGCCGTACTCCTCGTCGGGGAGCCCGCGCTTGACGCACCCGGGGTGGCGCGCGCCATCCTCGGACACGTACAGCGCCCAATCAGCGTTAATGACTTCGAGGTGACGGTGGGCGCAAGCGTCGGTGTCTCGGCGGCGTCGAGCCGTGCCCTCGATCCGTCAGAACTCCTCCGATCCGCCGATGAGGCGATGTATGCGATCAAGCATCGCGGAAAGAACGGCGTGGCGATCTCACGCCCGATCAACGCCGCAAGCGGCGGCGTCGATCCCGTTATCGATGAGTAACCACTGGGTACTTGAGCCCCGATCTATCGGCGTTTCGGCCTCAACACGCCGGTTTTCCAGCGAAAAGCGTGTCAAGGCACTGATCAGCACCCGATAAACTCACTGTGAGGAAGATCACATATCAAGTGATGCGTCTCAGCTGAGGGGACTTCGGTCCCGCCATACGGGTAACCGACAGGAGTGCAGGGGTGGAGTTCGACACCCTCGCCGAAACAGGCGAGAGGGGGAAGAGCGACCCACACGTCGCGACGACCCCCGCCATAGATAGCAAGAGCGACGGATCCGTACCGGATCCGACGCCAAAAGCCGCACCCACACCGCAACCAAAGCGGCGACGCCGGCAGTGGGGTGCAGAAAAGCCACGCCCGGCCTTGCCGATGCGCGAGAAGCCAGCTGCGACGTCGGCCACATGGCTCGGCGGCCTCGCCATGGCCGTCACAGTCGTCGCGTGGGCGACTTACATCGTCCAGGTAACCGTGTCGCGCTTCATTGACGACGGCTTCAGTGATAGCCGGCTCGTCATCGAGACCATTCTTTACGCCGGGATCATGACGCTGCTGTTGCTCTCGGCGCTCATGTACCTCCTTGCTCGTCAAGGCGCGCTTTATCGCTCCCGTAGTCACGTCCGCGTACCGCGCGCCGAGATCGATGCACACATGGGCGACGCACGCCCGTCGATGACCGTATTGGTGCCCTCGTACGCGGAAGAGCCGTCCGTTGTGCGCTCGACGCTCATGTCGGCCGCCTTGCAGGAGTACCCGGGCATCCACATCGTTTTGCTTATTGACGACCCGCAGAATCCCACGACGGAAGCGGCCCGCAAGAGCCTCGAAGGCTGCCGGGCACTCCCGGATGAGATTGAGGCGCTGTTGCGTGAGCCCTACCAGCGCTTTGCCGCCTCACTTGAGATTCATGAAGCGGCGGCGGCTCGTGGGGGTGCGAGTACGGCCGACGATGTGCGTGGGCTCGCGCTTGACTTCCGGTGGGCGGCGGCATGGTTGCGCGAACAGGCCGAGGCGTATCCGCGCTACAACCATGCCGACGATTTCTTCGTCAACGAGGTGTACATCGCCCTTGCGAAGGACTTTGAGACGACAGCGGGAGCTTTGTTTGGCGCCCTTGACGAGGGGGCCAACGTGCCCGCTTCGCGCATAGCGCAATTCTGCCGACGCCTTGTGTGGACATTTGACGCCACTCTCACCTCCTTTGAGCGCAAGGCGTACGCGCACTTGCCGCACGACGCGAACAAGGCGATGAACCTCAATGCGTATATCGGGCTCATGGGGAGCCGGAAACGCGCAGTTGAGACGCGTCTGGGTGTCGTGTTACGTGACGCGGGGGATGCTCAAGGGGACGACGTCATCGAGTTCCCGGACACTACCTATCTGCTGACGCTTGATGCTGACTCGGTGTTGCTTCGTGAGTACTGCTTGCGGCTCGTCCACCAACTTGAGTTGCCGGGGAATGAACGGATCGCGGTGATCCAAACGCCCTACTCAGCGTTCCGCGGCGCCGACACTCGTCTCGAGCGGATTGCCGGGGCAACCACCGACATTCAGCACATCCTTCATCAAGGTCTGACGCACTTTGACGCCACGTTCTGGGTGGGCGCGAACGCCGTCATCCGGAAGGTGGCACTCAACGACATCGTCGAGACCACCTACGTGAAGGGTCAGCCGGTTCACCGTTACGTTCAAGACCGCACGGTCATTGAGGACACGGAATCGAGCATCGATCTTGTCGAGAATGGCTGGAGTCTGTACAACTACCCCGAGCGTCTCAGCTATAGCGCGACGCCACCGGACTATGGCTCTCTCGTCGTTCAGCGTGCGCGATGGGCAAATGGTGGCCTCCTCATTGCGCCGAAGTTTCTCCGCTACATCCGGCGGGAGCGCAAGGCAGGACGTCGGGTGCGTCGCTCCACGATTGCGTTGCGCATCAATTACATGGCGTCGATCTCGTGGGCCAGCTTTGGACTGTTGTTCCTCCTTGGCTACTGGTTCGACAGCCGCCTGCTGAGCCCCATCATTGTCGCGGCCGCACTGCCGTACTTCCTCGCGATGGCGGCCGACTTCCGCCGCCTGGGATACAAGCGCAGCGATGTGTTCCGCGTGTACGCCTTCAACCTCATCCTCCTGCCCGTGAACCTGGCGGGAACATTGAAGTCGTTGCAGCAAGCGGCGGCGAAGTCGAAGATCGCATTTGCGCGCACACCCAAGGTGAAAGACCGCACTGCGACGCCAGCGCTCTATGTGCTTTTTGCCTACCTCATTGCCGCGTTCTCGTTCTACACGCTCGCGTATTGCATTCGCGAGGAGAATTGGGCGAATGGTGCCTTCGCATTGTTCAACGGTGTGCTCACCACCTACGCGATCGTCGCGTTCATCGGAGTGCGCGCCTCGATCACCGATGTGTTGCTCGGCTTCTGGAACTGGGTGCGAGTGCCCGCGAAGCCGAAGC
>JAEZXC010000100.1 GCA_023442845.1 Actinomycetes bacterium
CGGACCACGTCGGTGAGACGGCCGTCGGCGATATCGGCAATGAGCAGGCGGATGGAATTAGTGCCGCAATCAACGGCAGCGACACGGGTCATGCGCACAGCCTAACCGCGGGTTACTCCGCCTCCGCGCGCAGCGCAGCGCCCGGGTCTTCACACGTGCACCGGGTGGGGCTCCACCGATCCGCCATCAGCTCGAGCGCCTCATCTCCAAGGGGATTAACCCCAGGTCCGGCCGCGAGCGCGTGGCCCACCAACACGTGAAGGCACTTGACCCGATGAGGCATGCCGCCTGCCGAAATCCCGTGAATCTCCGCTACATCATCGATCGCGTTCCGTGCACTGAGGTACTGCTCGTGGGCGGCTTGGTAGCGCAGTTGAAGGTCGGGGTCGCCGGCGAGCCTGTCCTGCATCTCCTTCATCACACCCACGGCCTCAAGCTGCGAGGCGGCGATCACGGCACCGGGGTGGGTGAGGTAATACAGCGTCGGGAAGGGTGTGCCATCGGGTAGGCGCGGCAGGGTGGTGACGACGGTGGGGTTGCCACACACGCACCGCGCGGCAATCGCCACGACACCTCGCGCTGGCCTGCCCAACTGGGCGTGGAGGACAGCGAGTTCTGCTGAGGTGGCGCTCATCCGCCCAAGTCTATGTTGGCGCCGGGCGCGGGAGTGGCGGGGGTGTCACCGCCCGGAATGGTCTGCATCGTGGTGGCTGGCTCTGACGCACCGGGCGTGGCCGCTGGCGGCATGGGCGGCGCCGGTAGAGCCCCATCACGCTCCATCGTCGACCACAACCGCTCGTACCACGGCCCCTCCGACGTCGGGTCCTCCCCTTCGGCGAGGGCATCCACGGAGCCCTCAGCAGCAGGGCGAGCGAGTTCCGGGTCGAGCACCCGGAAGGGGCTCTCGCCGGGGAACACGTATGCGAGGCGCTCGCGGGCTTGCGCCTGGACGTAATTTGGATCATCCCAGCGAGCAAGTTCGGCCTCAAGGGCGTCGACCTCGGCCTGCGCCTCGGCCCTTTCTGCTTGAAGCGCCTCGTACTCTGCCTGCTGCTCACCAAAGACGCGCAGCGATGGCCATACAAGAGCGAAGGCCAAAGCGAGGACGCCCGCGAGAACGAAGACACGCCACGACAGAACGGCTGCGAACGACCCCCGCGCGGGAGCGGCCTCGATCCGCGGTTTCACGCGAGGGGTTGCACCGGAGTGAGCGCCTGGCCCTGGGCGTGACGGCGGTCCCGAGCGAGTAGCGCTCGGGCGCTGCGGGCGCGCGTTTGAGCGCACAGACGAACGCGCAGACGAACGCGGCGCGCCCGGACGCTGAGGGGCAGACATGCCCTCATTGTCCAGGCGCGCCGCACGCGACTGGCGGTGACTCGCGGGGAGCCACCCGTGTTCAGTTAACTGACAGCCTTACTGACCGTAACGACGCGTTTCTATGAAACGCGTGCTCACGCCAAGCAGCTGGCGCTTACTTGCCGTATCGACGCGGGAAGGCAGCCTTGCCCGCGTACTTTGCGGCGTCGTCCAGTTCTTCTTCAATGCGGAGCAACTGGTTGTACTTGTTGACGCGCTCGCCACGGGCCGGGGCACCGGTCTTGATCTGACCCGCGTTGTAGGCCACCGAGAGGTCAGCAATCGTGACGTCCTCGGTCTCGCCCGAGCGGTGCGACACCATGGCGGCAAAGCCGGCGCGCTGCGCCATCTGCACGGCGTCGGAGGTCTCCGACAGCGTGCCGATCTGGTTGAGCTTCACGAGCAGAGCATTGGCCGCACCGGTCTCGATGCCCTTCTTCAGGCGGGTGGGGTTGGTGACGAAGAGGTCGTCTCCCACGATCTGCGTGAGGCCGCCCACCTTGGTGACGAGCTCTGACCACGAGTCCCACTCGTCCTCCGACAGCGGGTCCTCAATGGACACGAGCGGGTAGTCGGCGACGAGGCCCTCGTAGAAGGCGATCATCTCGCTGGGCGACTTCTGGCCACCCTCCCACTGGTATGCGCCGTCCTTGAAGAACTCGGTGGCGGCAACGTCAAGAGCAAGCGCGACGTCGTCACCGGGCTTGTAGCCGGCCTTCTCAATGGCAACGAGGATGAGGTCAAGCGCCTCACGGTTGGAGCCGAGGTTGGGCGCGAAGCCACCCTCGTCACCAAGACCGGTCGCAAGGCCACGCTCCTTGAGCACGGACTTGAGCGAGTGGTACACCTCAGCACCCATGCGGAGTGCCTCACGGAACGTGGGGGCACCAACAGGAGCAATCATGAACTCCTGGATATCCACGTTGGAGTCCGCGTGCGAACCACCGTTGAGGATGTTCATCATCGGAACGGGAAGCACGTGAGCGTTCGGGCCACCCACGTAGCGGAAGAGGGCGAGGTCGGCCGAATCGGCTGCCGCCTTCGCCACGGCGAGCGAGACGCCGAGGATGGCGTTCGCGCCAAGCTTGCCCTTGTTGTCGGTGCCGTCCAGGTCGATCATGATCTGGTCGATGAGACGCTGCTCGGTGGCGTCGAGGCCAACGACCTCCGGAGCGATCTCGTCGATGACGGCGTCAACCGCCTGCTCCACACCCTTGCCCAGGTAACGGCCCTTGTCGCCGTCACGACGCTCGACGGCCTCGAAGGCACCGGTCGATGCACCGGACGGGACTGCCGCGCGTGCGAACGTACCGTCCTCGAGCGCGACCTCGACCTCGACGGTGGGGTTGCCGCGCGAGTCAAGAATCTCGCGGGCGCCAACGGCCTCAATGCTGGCCATGTTGCTCCTTACGTTGTGCCGCTTGTGCGGGCATTCATGGGGATTTACTCCCCTGTGAGTCTATCGATGTGAGCACGGCCTCGCCGGGCCACAGGGCCTATCCGACTGCCGGCTCGAGGGAGGGCGTCTCGCTCGTCATCCACGGCTGTTCGGCCGTGGGTGCAAAGCCAGAAACGTCCTTGAAGACGAGGTAGCTGACATCCGCCAGGCTCGCCTCATTCTGTTCGCGCGCGAAAGCCGTTTGTAGCGACTCCACGTACTGCTCCATGGTGAACTTGCCGTACATCGGCGATACGACGGCCTCGGCTTCGATCCGCTGAATCGCCTCTGCAAGCCCGCCTGCGGTGTCTGCGCCGTTAAGAAGAATCACCACGGTGCGCACCAGCCGCACGACGTCACGCATGTCGTCGGTCACGTCGGCCTGATCACCGCGCTGGGAGGCAATCCATTTGCGCGCCTCAAAGGTGAGGTCATCCTTGACAAACAGAATGCCGGCGTCCGAAGCGGACTCTTCAATGGTCGGCTGAAGCAGCAGCAGCGTCAGCACGGCAGAGGGGTCAACGGCCACATTGAGGTCATTGAACGCCGTCACCCAACGGCTCACGTCCTCATTGGTGACGGTGCGGCCATCAAACGTGGCGGCGGTGCCGGGGTTTGCAGGCTGGCCGGTCACGGCACATCCAGCAAGTGCAAGGGCGATGACGACTGCGGCGACGATGCGCTTCATGCCCGTCATCCTACCGGCGTGCCTTGGGCGGACTTGAGCACTTCGATGACCCATTCAAGGAGCGGGACACCTTCAAGGGGCGCGCCGCCGATGCGGGTGGTGGTGGGCGCGGGAACAAGCACCTGGCGGATGGCCGGCTTGATGACGGTGCCGGGATACAGACGGTTCATCCGAACGGCAGCCGAGTCCGGCAACTCGAGCGGCCCAAAGCGGATGTATTTGCCCTGCGCCACCACGTCGGTCACACCTGCTGCGCGCAGGTCGACGCGCACGCGTGCCACGGCAAAGAGGTTGGACACGGGTTCGGGAATCGCGCCGTAACGGTCATCAAGTTCATCCGCCACCGCCTGCAGGTCGTCCGCGGTGTCGGCGTCGGCGATCTTCCGATACGCCTCGAGACGCAAGCGTTCGTGCTCGATGTACTCGGTGGGAATGTGCGCCTCGATCGGCAGGTCGATCGTGACGGCGGCGCGCTCCTGCTCACCCTCGCCTCGGAAGCCCGCTACAGCCTCCCCCACCATGCGGATGTAGAGATCGAAGCCAACACCCTCGATGTGGCCCGACTGCTCGGCGCCCAAGAGATTGCCCGCGCCGCGGATCTCGAGGTCCTTCATCGCCACCGCCATACCGGCGCCAAGGTCGGTGTTCGCCGCAATGGTCTGCAGACGCTCATGGGCCGTCTCGGTCAGCGTCCGGTCCGGCGGATACAAGAAGTAGGCGTAGGCCCGCTCGCGACCGCGCCCCACACGGCCGCGGAGTTGGTGAAGTTGGCTCAAACCAAACGTGTTCGCCTTCTCCACAATCAACGTGTTCGCGTTCGTGATGTCGAGGCCAGTCTCCACAATCGTTGTGCAGACGAGAACGTCGTAACGGTCCTCGTAATAGTCAACAATCACTTGTTCGAGCTGCTTCTCGCTCATCTGCCCATGCGCGACAGCGATGCGCGCCTCGGGTACAAGTTCGCCAAGGTGCAACGCGGCCCGGTTGATCGTCTTCACCGAGTTGTGGATGTAGAACACCTGGCCGTCGCGCATCAGTTCGCGGCGAATCGCGGCCGCCACTTGTGCGTCTTCTTGGGGACCCACATAGGTGAGGATCGGGTGGCGTTCCTCGGGTGGGGTGGCAAGCGTCGACATCTCGCGGATGCCTGTGACGGCAAGTTCCAACGTGCGCGGAATCGGCGTGGCAGACATCGCGAGCACGTCCACATCGGTGCGCAGCGCCTTGAGCGTCTCCTTGTGCTCGACACCAAATCGCTGTTCCTCATCGATGATGACCAGCCCCAGCTGCTTGAAACGTACGGAGCCCGTAATAAGGCGGTGAGTACCGATCACCACATCAATCTCACCCTTTGCCAGGCCCTCCACCACCTCGCGCGCTTCGGCGTCAGTTTGGAAGCGGCTGAGCGCCGCCACCTTGACCGGGAAGGCCGCGAACCGCTCCGAGAACGTGTCGACGTGCTGCTTGACGAGCAACGTCGTGGGACACAGAACGGCCACTTGAGTGCCGTCCTGGACCGCCTTGAACGCGGCACGCACCGCAATCTCGGTCTTGCCAAAGCCCACGTCACCACAGATGAGCCGGTCCATCGGCACCGGCTTTTCCATGTCAGCCTTCACCTCATCGATGGTGCTCAGCTGATCGGGCGTCTCGACAAAGGCGAACGCTTCCTCGAGTTCACGCTGCCACGGCGTGTCCGGGCCAAACTCGCGGCCCTTTGACGCCATGCGCGCGCTGTACAAACGGATCAGCTCGGCCGCGATCTCCTTGACCGCCTTGCGCGCACGCCCCTTGGTCTTTGCCCAGTCCGAACCACCCATCTTGTTGACGGCGGGAGTCTCCCCACCCACGTACTTCGTCACAAGGTCGAGTTGGTCGGTTGGCACGCTGAGACGGTCAGCCGGACCGCCGCGCTTTGATGGCGCGTATTCGATGACGAGGTACTCGCGTTCGACCCCGCGCACCGTTCGCGTTGTCAGTTCGACAAAGCGGCCGACGCCATGGCTTTCGTGGACAACAAAGTCGCCCGGGCGCAGTTGCAGGGGGTCGACGACGTTGCGGCGGCGGCTCGGCACCTTCACCTTGGGCCCGGCAACGGTTGTCGCCCGGCCGGTGAGGTCCGATTCGGTGAGAACGAGGAGGCGGGCGTCGGGCACGTGGAAGCCGTGAGCGGCGATGCCCGGGACAATCTCAACAACACCCTCGGGGGCATGCGAATCAAGCACCTCAGTGACGCGGGCCGGTAGGTCTGCTTCCTCACATTGCTCCGCGAGGCGTTGCGCTGAGCCGGTGCCTGCGGCCGCAATGACGACGCGCCACCCCTCTGCGAGGCGCTGACGGGCGGTGGTGAGGGCAGCGCCAGCCCGGCCCACAAAGGACTCGTTGTCGCTCAGCCCCGCGCTGCGGGACTCGGCCGGACCAAAGGGACCGATGGTCGCCCAACCCAAGCCGGCGTCGGCCGCAACCTCGCGCACCTCATCCATCTCAAGAAAGCCACCATGAGCGAAGGCGCTCTCCGGCGAAGCCTCCGTCACGCGATTGAGGTCAAGAGGAGCGTCGGCCCCTGCGGTGGCGCTCACCCACGCGGCAGCCAAGAACTCCTGGGCCGTGCGGTAAAGGTCCTCTGCGCGGCGGGCCAGTCGCTCGGGCTCCAGCGCCACCACGAGCGAACCGCTGGGAAGCAAACGCGGCAACGGCACGAGCCGGTCAACGAGGGCAGGCATGAGGCTCTCCATGCCCTCCACGGCCTGGCCAGCCGCGATGCGCGCGAGCATGTCCCCCGCGTTGGGAAGCGTGCCCTGAAGGGCGGCTGCCCGCTTCCGGACGTCTTCGGTGAGGACAAACTCGCGGCACGGCGGCGCCCACAAGCGGTCCACCACACTGAGCGAGCGCTGGTCCGCCACCGAGAACTGACGAAGCGACTCGACCTCATCGCCAAAGAACTCAATGCGGATCGGGTGCGGGTCAGTGGGCGCGAAGACGTCGACGATCCCGCCGCGCACCGCGAACTCACCGCGCTTTTCCACCATGTCGACGCGGGTGTACGCGGCGGCAGCGAGGCGTTCGGTCAATTCGGTGAGGTCGATGCGCTCACCGGGAAGCACCCGCACCGGCTCGAGCGCATCGAGCCCGGGAGCGAGAGGCTGCAGCGCGGCACGCAGCGAGGCCACCACGTAACGCGGCGCTGGCAGGCCGGTCTCTTGAGCAGCGTCCTCGGGGCGCGTGAGGCGGCGCAAGGTGGCAAGGCGCGTGGCAACCGTGTCCGCACGGGGGCTCAGGCGCTCATGCGGCAACGTCTCCCAGCTGGGAAAGAGCGCAATGGTCTCAGGGTCCACATAGGCGCCGAGCTCGGCGACGAAGGCCGCGGCGTCATTTCCCGTGGCGGCGATGACGACAATCGGCGCATTCGAGGAGCTTGCGGCGAGAAGTGCCGCGGCACCCGCGATGGGTGCGACCACGTGTTCACCGTCGGTGACAGGGGATGCCGGCAACACCTCAAGAAGAGGTGCGAATGGACGGGTCACAATGCCTCCAGGGCACGCCAAAGGACCGGATTTTCCGGCATGTCCATCCTAAACACACCCCGCCGTCGGGCCAGCCGGGTCCCACTGACACGAGACGTCGGGGGAAGCGCACTCTCTACGTCTTCATGGACGAGTCGGGCAACTTCTATTTCACTGCCAAGGGCACCCACTACTTTCTTATCGCCGCCTACTACACCTACGATCCACATCGCATGTCCGCCGCGATCGCCTCATTGCGGTACGAGATGCTTGCTGAGGGTGCAACCGAGGTCGAGTTCCACGCGACGAACAACTCGCAGGCCACGCGCGATCGCGTCTACCAGGTCATCAACGACATGCAACCACCGGTCACAGCGCGCGTGTTCTACCTTGATAAGCACTACGCGCACCCGTCAAAACACTCCGGAAGCGCGATGATGACGCTCGTCGGAAGTGCAATTGCCAAGTGGTTCGACTCGGCCTTCGACGGTGCTTGCGACCGAATCGTCCTGATCTTTGATTCCGTACTTACAGGATCACAACAAAGCGCTTTCAAAGCAGCGATCAAACCTGTGCTCAAGGCGCGCAGGATTCCATTCCACCTAGCCTTCAGGCCGGTCAAATCAGAGCCATGCGGCGAGGTCGCGGACTACATCGCATGGGCATGGCTGCGCCACCTTGAGCGCGGAGACGCGCGACCTCAACGGCAACTCTCTGACGCGCGAATCAGTGACTTCGACCTCTTTCGCAACGGCAAGACACGCTATTACTGAGGTCAGTAGCGGGAGACGGCCTCCCCAAAAAAATGACCGACCCGCCTGGCCCTCATGGGGCAGAGCCCAGGGGCTCTTTCTGGCGGGTCGGAACGTTTGTGGTTCAACTCTAGGTCATGCGACCGACACGTGCATAGGCCCTTCACCGTCGGGCCCGCCGGGTCCCACTGACTTCGTCTGCCGATCGCCTGGAACCAGGGGCGACGTGGCGACGTCTCGTGTCAGTGGGACCCGGCGGAACGGGACCCCGACAGGGGTCTGGGCGTGAGACCCAGTGCGTACTAGAGCGGCTGGTTGAGCCGGTAGTACGCGGCGTTAGCCCTTACCTCACGTTCAAAGGACTCGATCGTCGTGTTCTCGTCGATGGTGAGCAATTCCACCTCGTTCATGCGGGCGAACTCGCGGAACTCTGCGATGCCCACCTGACTCGACATCACCGTGTGGTGTGCGGCGCCTGCCGTCAGCCAGCACGTAGTCGAGGTGCGGAAGTCGGGGCGCGGCTTCCATACGGCGTGGCCGACCGGCAGCTTAGGCATCGGCTCGGGCAGCGGCACGCGGTCCACCACATTCGCGAGAAGCCGGAAGCGCTCGCGCACATCGGACATTGCGACCACCACGGCCGGGCCAGCGTCGGCCGTGAAGACCAGACGCACCGGGTCCTCCTTGCCTCCGATGCCCAGCGGTGCGATCTCGAGGCGCACTGGGCCACTCGACAGCGCCGGGTTCACCTCGAGCATGTGGGCGCCGAGGATCAGCTCCTTGCCCGGCTCAAGGTGATACGTGTAGTCCTCCATGAGGCTCGCGCCTCCAGGACGGCCGACGCCCATGACGGCGGCGGCGCGCACGAGTACGGCCGTCTTCCAGTCACCTTCGGCACCGAAGCCGTAGCCGTCGGCCATGAGGCGCTGCACACCGAGGCCCGGCAACTGACGAAGCTCACCCAAGTCCTCAAAGCTCGTAGTGAACGCAGTGAAGCCGCCTGCCTCAAGGAAGGAACGCAGGCCGGCTTCAATGCGCGCGCCGTAGCGCAGCGAGTCGTGACGGTCTGCGCCCGGCTTGAGCACATCCGCCACCTCATACAGATCGAGGTACTCGGTGATGAG
>JAEZXC010000071.1 GCA_023442845.1 Actinomycetes bacterium
TCGAGCGCAAGGAGCTCGTCGTCACCGCGGAAGCTCATGCCCTTGACGCCGGAGGTTGCGCGGCCCATCGGGCGCAACGCGTCATCCGTCGCTTCGAACGTCAGCGACTGGCCCTTGCGGCTGACGAGCATGAGCTTGTCCTCGGGGGCCACCAAGCGGGCGGCAACAAGTTCGTCGGGGTGAACGCTGCCGTCTTCCGCCTCGACGTCGCGGAGGTTGATGGCAATGAGCCCACCCGAACGGTTCGAGTCGTATGACGTGAGGTCCGTCTTCTTCACGAGGCCGCGTCGCGTCGCAAGTACGAGGTACGGCTTGTCCGTGTACGTCTTGAGGTCGAGGACCTGGGCGATCTCCTCATCCGGCTGGAACGCGAGCAGGTTCGCCACGTGCTGGCCCTTCGAGTCGCGCCCGCCCTCAGGAAGCTCATAGGCCTTGGCCCGGTAGACGCGGCCAAGGTTGGTGAAGAAGAGCAACCAGTGATGCGTTGTCGTGACAAAGAAGTGCTCGACCATGTCGTCGCTACGCAACGTGGCACCACGCACGCCCTTGCCGCCGCGACGCTGTGCCCGGTACTCCGAGGACTTCGTGCGCTTCGCATAGCCGCCGCGGGTGATGGTGACGACAACCTCTTCTTCCGCGATGAGGTCCTCGTAGTCCACCGATCCATCAAACGGGCTAATGTCCGTGCGACGTTCATCGCCATACTTGCGGACAATCTCATCGAGCTCTTCCGAGACGATCGAGCGCTGACGCTCCTCGGAGGCGAGGATCGCCTTGAGATCCTCGATCTCCGCCATGAGGCGGCCGTACTCTTCCTCAATCTTCTGGCGCTCAAGGGCTGCAAGCCTGCGCAGCTGAAGGTTGAGAATCGCGTTCGCCTGCACCTCGTCCACATCGAGCAACTCGATGAGTCCTTGCCGCGCTTCGTCCACCGTGGGCGAGCGACGGATAAGGGCGATGACCTCGTCAAGAGCGTCGAGCGCCTTGACGTATCCGCGCAAAATGTGGGCTTCCCGCTCCGCTTCACGGAGGCGGTACGTGGTCCGACGCTGGATGACCTCGATCTGGTGCGTCACCCAGTGGCGGACAAATGCGTCGAGGCTGAGCGTGCGGGGCACGCCATCGACAAGCGCCACCATGTTGGCGCCGAACGTGTCCTGCAGCTGGGTGTGCTTGTAGAGGTTGTTGAGCACCACCTTGGCGACGGCGTCGCGCTTGAGCACAATGACAAGGCGCTGGCCGGTGCGACCTGACGTCTCATCGCGGATGTCCGCGATGCCGGTGAGCTTGCCTTCTTTGGTGAGCTCGGCGATCTTGAGCGCGAGGTTGTCCGGGTTGACCTGATAGGGCAGCTCCGTGACAACGAGGCACTGACGGCCTTGGAGTTCCTCGACGTTGACGACCGCGCGCATCGTGATCGAGCCGCGACCCGTGCGATACGCCTCTTCGATGCCGCGCCGGCCAAGGATGGTCGCGGCGGTGGGGAAGTCGGGGCCCGGAATGCGCTCGATGAGCGCGTCGAGAAGTTCATCGCGCGACGCCCCGGGGTTCTGCAGGAACCACTGAACTCCCGACGCCACCTCACGGAGGTTGTGCGGCGGGATGTTCGTCGCCATACCCACCGCAATACCGGCGGAACCGTTGACCAGGAGGTTCGGGAAGCGAGCCGGCAACACCGTCGGCTCTTGGGTGCGGCCGTCGTAGTTGTCCTGGAAGTCGACCGTTTCCTTGTCGATGTCGCGGACCATCTCCATTGCGATGGGCGACATGCGCGACTCGGTGTATCGGTGGGCGGCGGCGGGGTCGTTGCCGGGCGAACCGAAGTTGCCTTGGCCGTCGGCCAGGGGATAGCGCAAGGACCAGTCCTGCACCATGCGCACCAAGGTGTCGTACACCGCGTAGTCACCGTGCGGGTGATAGTTGCCCATGACGTCGCCGATGATGCGCGTGCACTTTGAGAAGGCGCGGTCGGGACGATAGCCGCCGTCGTACATCGCGTAGATGACGCGGCGGTGCACCGGCTTGAGGCCGTCACGCACGTCCGGCAATGCGCGGCCAACGATGACCGACATTGCGTAGTCGAGGTAGGACTGCTGCATCTCGACACTGAGGTCGACCTGTTCGATCGCCCCGTGGTTGTGGGTCTCAGATGTCAAGGAACCTCACGTCCTTCGCGTTTTGCTGAATGAAGCTACGGCGGCCTTCAACGTCCTCGCCCATGAGAACGGTGAAGATCTCGTCGGCGAGAGCAGCGTCGTCCATGGTGATCTGCAGCAAGGTGCGGGTCTCCGGGTTCATCGTGGTCTCCCACAGTTCGGAGTAGTCCATCTCGCCGAGACCCTTGTAGCGCTGGATGCCGTTTTCCTTGGGAATCTTGCGGCCGGCCGCTAGGCCTGCATCGACCATTGCGTCCCGCTCCCGATCGGAGAAGGCGTACTCATGCTCGGCGTTCGACCACTTGATCCGGTACAGCGGCGGCTGGGCCAGGTAGACATATCCCGCCTCGATGAGCGGCCGCATGTAGCGGAACAACACGGTGAGTAGCAACGTGCGAATGTGCTGACCGTCAACGTCGGCGTCGGCCATCAAGACGATCTTGTGATACCTCGCCTTTTCGATGTCGAAGTCGTCGCCGATGCCGGAACCAAAGGCGGTGAAGAGCGCCTGAATCTCGGTGTTGGCGAGCGCGCGGTCGAGGCGAGCGCGCTCGACATTGAGCACCTTTCCGCGCAACGGGAGGATCGCCTGGGTCTCGGGGTTGCGTCCGCGGACGGCGGAGCCGCCTGCGGAGTCACCCTCGACGAGGAAGATCTCGGAGATCGACGGGTCCTTCGAGGAGCAGTCGCGCAACTTGCCTGGCATGCCGCCGGATTCGAGAAGTCCCTTGCGGCGCGTTGCTTCGCGCGCTTTACGTGCTGCGATGCGCGCCTGGCTTGCCTGCTGCGCCTTGCGGATCACTTCTTTCGCTTCGGCCGGGTGCGAATCGAACCAGTCGGTCAACTGATCGCCGACGATCTTCTGAACAAACGTCTTCGCGATCGTGTTGCCCAGCTTCGTCTTGGTCTGGCCCTCGAACTGCGGTTCACCGAGCTTGACCGAGATAACGGCGGTGAGGCCCTCGCGGACGTCGTCGCCTGTCAGGTTCTCGTCCTTCTCCTTCAGCAGGCCTTTGTCGCGCGCATAACGGTTCACGAGGTAGGTGAGCGCTGCGCGGAAGCCCTCTTCGTGCGCGCCACCCTCGGTGGTCGAGATCGTGTTCGCATAGGTGTGGACGGACTCGGAATACGCGTTCGTCCACTGCATCGCGAGCTCAAGCGAAATCTTCTCGTTCGTGTCCTCAGCCTCGAGGTAGATCACCTCAGGGTGAACGAGCTCGGTCTTCTTCAGCGTGTTGAGATGCGTCACGTAGTCGACCAAACCGCCGTCATAGCGGTAGGTGACGGTCCTGCTCACTGGTTCAGCGTCGGCGTCGTCACCTTCGACCGTGATGTGGTCGGGGCGCTCGTCGGTGAGGACAATTGTGAGGCCCTTGTTGAGGAAGGCCATCTGCTGGAAGCGAGCGCGCAGCGTCTCGAAGTCAAACTCGGTGGTCTCGAAGATCCCGCTGTCCGGCCAGAAGGTCTGGACGGTTCCGGTCTCGTCAGTCTTCTCACCCTTGACGAGCGTGCCTTGCGGCTTGCCGCCATTCGCAAAGCTTTGCCGCCACACGTGACCCTGGCGTCGGACCTCCGTCTCGACCCGCTCGGACAGCGCGTTGACGACAGAGATGCCGACGCCGTGCAGGCCGCCCGATACCGCGTAGCCGCCACCGCCGAACTTTCCTCCCGCGTGAAGGATCGTCATCACGACCTCGACGGTGGGCTTGCCCTCCGTGGGGTGAAGGTCGACGGGGATTCCACGGCCATTGTCGGAGACGCGCACGCCGCCGTCCTCGAGCAACGTCACGCTGATCTGGTCGCAGTAGCCGGCGAGTGCTTCGTCGACGGAGTTGTCGACCACCTCATAGACAAGGTGGTGGAGTCCGCGTTCGCCGGTGGAGCCGATGTACATACCCGGCCGTTTGCGGACTGCCTCCAGGCCCTCTAGAACGGTGATGTTCTCTGCGCCATATGACGGCTCTTTCGACTGCTCGTCGCTGTTCGCCACAGAATGCCTTTCCAAGCGCCTGACGCGGCCCGATGCGGCTCGCGTGATACCTCGGTTCATTCTACGCCGTTTGAGGGCGCTTCCCTGGTCAATGAGGGCCGTTCTGTGGGAACTTGCGCGGTATTGCTTACTTAGGCCGACGCTGGAGGTGCGTTTGTGCGGCCTTGTGGGGGCTGTGACCGGGACCTTTTGGCTCCCGCCGACGCTGTGGCGACCTAGCCGTAGGTGTCACGGGGGCCACGGCCCTTGACGCGGCGCGGACCCTTCACCCACGTGCGGTCGCTCGGACCGATGAACCGAAGCTCCTTGACGATCTCCCGTCCGAATTCTTCATTGATGCGGTGGCGCACCTGACCTGACATCAGATGCATCTGGGTTGCCCATGCACTTGAGGAGGCCCGCAGCACGAGGATTCCCTCTTCGAAGGTGACCGGCTCACAGTGATCGGCGATTTGATCGCCGATCACTTCGCGCCACCTCGCGGTCACCGAGGCGACCTCGATGTGTTCACTCCATCCCATCCGTCCAAGAAAGGCGCGGACGTTCTCGTTCATCGCTCGTGGGTCGCGGCCCGTGCCAAATGGTTGAGGCGAGGACTGAGAGTCGGTGGCCGCGCGTTTCGCGGCGCGTGAGCGCCGCGCGGATTGAGGCGACATTCGCGTCGCGCCTCTTTCACGCGCTGCCTCGCGGGCTCGCTCCATCGCTTCGCGGGCGAGGGCCGCGGGATCCTTACGCGGCGTGGGCTCTGAGCGTTCGTCGGTCATGACGGTAGGTCCTCGTCAGTACCGGCCATCTGTTCTTTCTTCACCACAGCGTCGGGCGCCTCGGTTGCGACGACGCCTGGGGTGACGTACAACGTGTGATTCCCGCGCGGGTGGTGCTGCAACTGGTCAGGAACGTCGGCGCCTACCGCTGCCGTGATGAGCACTTGGCTTGCGCCCACGATGCGTTGCGCGAGAGCGTCGCGGCGGCCGGTGTCGAGCTCGGCGAAGACGTCATCGAGGATGAGCACGGGCTCGCCGTCATCGCCGTCATCACCGTTGTTGGTGAGCAGGTCGTAGGTCGCGAGGCGCAGCGCGAGCGCGCATGACCAGCTTTCGCCGTGACTTGCGTAGCCCTTGGCGGGGAGGTCGCCGATCGAGATGTCGAGGTCATCGCGGTGGGGACCAACGAGACAGACGCCGCGGTCGAGTTCTTGGGTGCGGAGTTCTTGCATCCGAGCCAGCAATGCCTCTCTCAATCGTGGCGTCGGCGGCAAGAGGTCATCTACCACTGGGGCATCGGTGGGTGGAGATTCCAAGAGGTGGTCTACCACTTCGAGGGGGGTGCGGTAGGCGATGGTGCAGGTGCCTTCGCCTGGGGCCACATCTGCATAGGCACGTGCAACGAGCGGCTTCAGTTGCTCGACCACTGCGAGGCGCGCGCGCATGATGCGGGCACCAAGGTCGGCGAGCTTCTCATCCCACACGCTCAGCATCGTTTCGTCGATGCGTGCCTTGCCCTTCGCCGACTTGAGCAACGTGGAGCGTTGGCGGAGGACGCGTTCGTAGTCGGCGATGTCCCCGGCAAGCGTCGGCTGCACGGCAACGCAGACTTCATCCATGAAGGTGCGTCGCACCGCTGGGTCACCTTTGACGAGCGCAAGATCCTCAGGAGCAAAGACCACCGTGCGCAAGATTCCAAGCAGGTCGCGCGGCCGCGCGGCGCCTCGATTGAGCCGCGCCTGATTCGCCTTCCCCGGCAACATCGTGATCTCGATGGTCAGTGCACGATCCCCGCGTTGTACGCGGGCCGCCACCACTGCTCGCTCAGCGCCCGCGCGAATCATCGGTGCATCGACGGCCACTCGATGAGACGACAGTGTGGACAGATACCGAACGGCCTCGACCACATTTGTCTTGCCATGACCATTGCGGCCCACCAACGTGGTGACCCCTGGTCCGAACTCGATGTGAGCCTCGGGATAAGAGCGGAAGTCGGTCAACGACACATGCGTGACACGCATGGGCGCTAGCTCGAGATGCGAATGGGCACCAGAAGGTAGCGGAACTCCGTCTTGAGTGTGCCGTCCGGCTTGTCGATGCCCACAAAGTCAACGGGCTTTGTCTCTTGAGTGAACCCGAGGCGCACGTACGGCGCGTCGAGCGCGCTCAAGCCATCAAGCAGATACGCAGGGTTGAACGCGACGGTGATGTCGCCACCCTCGACCGTTGCCTCGAGTGCTTCGGATGCCTGCGCGTCGTCGGAATGTCCCGCATCGAGTACTACTTCACCCTCGGTGAAGGCGAGACGCACCGCGGAATTGCGCTCGGCGACAAGAGAGACCCGTCGCGTTGCCTCAATGAGTTCCGACGTGGAGACGATGGCCGTGATCGACGATGACTCCGGAAAAAGCCGCCGGACCGGCGGGTACTCGCCATCCATCAACAACGAGGTGGTGGTGAGACCACCGGCCGAGAAACCGATGAGGTCAACGCCCTGGCCAGCGCTCAATGCCACCTCGACCTCGCCGGATCCGAGGGTCTTTGCCGTGTCGGCAAGAGTCTTTGCACGAACGAGCGCAACGGCTGACATGTCAGGCTTTGCCGGCTTCCAGGTCAACTCACGCAACGCGAGGCGGTAGCGGTCGGTCGCGAGCAAAGAGATTTGCTCGCCCTCAATCTCGATGCGAACACCAGTGAGAATCGGCAGAGTCTCATCGCGCGATGCCGCTGCCTGGACTTGCTGCGCGGCCGCGAGAAGTTCGGACCCATCAACAACGCCCGAGACATCCGGCATCACAGGAAGTGCCGGGTACTGATCAACAGGCATGGTGGCAAGCGAAAATCGCGAGGCTCCACAGGTGACGGCAACCTTTGAGCCATCGAGTTCAAAGGTGACGGGCTTGTGCGGCAAGGCACTGGCGATCTCGCGCAACAAACGGCCCGAGACCAAAATGGATCCACCGGTCTCGACATCAGCGGCGAACTCGCCGCGAGCCGAGACCTCATAGTCGAAGCTCGACAGCGTGACGGTGCCAGCAGCATCGGCCTCAACCAAGACACCAGCGAGAACAGGCACCGGCGGCCGATGGGGCACTGCGCGGGAAGCCCAAGCAACGGCGTCGGCGAGCACATCGCGGTCAACGGAAAACTTCATTGAACTCCCCTTTCGGTTCACAGAGTACGCCAAGAGGCTGACGCGTCCAGTCCCGGATAGGTGGGCGGCTCAGTGAGCCGGGTGTGAGCTGATGAAGGACCGTGTGAATAACAAATAGAGAGTAGTTCGGAGTTGTAGTAGGCGCCGTGGATTCTGTGGAGAACTACCGTCGTGCCTGGTGGTGTGGGAAGTGGACCCGTGGAATCACATACATGTGGTTCGGTGAGTAGACATCGACGGCTGTGAACTTCCAAGAGAACCTCACAGGGACGTGTCATTCGTTCACATGTCAATCCAGAGAGAAAAGTGACGTGTCCACTGCAATTCACAGAGTTTTCCACATGTGTGAGTACCCCACTTTTGGGGTCAACGACGGCTCGTGGCGCGATGCGCGTCGGTGATTTGTTGTGAGCGGGTGACGAGAAGCCGCTAATTGCGGGACTGCTGCTTGATTCGCGCGTGGATCTCGTTGACCTGGTTGTACATCTGGCGCCGCTGAGCGATCTGATCTTCGACCTTCTTGACGGCGTACATGACGGTGGTGTGGTCCTTGCCGCCAAAGCTCTCGCCGATCTTCGGAAGGCTGAGGTCCGTGAGCTGACGGCACAGATACATGGCGATCTGACGTGCTGTGACGAAGACGCGGGACCGCGAGGTGCCCGTCAGTTCTTCGACAGAGATGGCGAAGTACTCGGCCGTCTTGCCAATGATGGTCGACGCCGTGATCTCGGAGTCGTCATCAGAGATGAGGTCCTTGAGCACAAGCTGAGCAAGGCTGAGGTCTACTGGCTGCTTGTTGAGAGCGGCGAAGGCAGTGACGCGAATGAGCGCGCCTTCAAGCTCGCGAATGTTGCTCGTGATGTTCGAGGCGATGTACTCAAGCACATCTGAGGGCGCCTGGACATCGTCGGCCTGAGCCTTCTTGCGCAAAATCGCAATACGAGTCTCAAGGTCTGGCGGCTGCACATCCGTCATGAGACCCCACTCGAAGCGAGTGCGCATGCGCTCCTCGATGCCGTCGAGGTTGCGGGGGCTTACATCTGAGGTGATGACGACGTGTTTGCCGGCGTTGTGCAGCGCATTGAAGGTGTGGAAGAACTCCTCAAGCGTCTGCTCTTTGCCCTGCAAAAACTGGATGTCATCAATGAGAAGAACGTCAACTTCGCGGTAGCGGCGCTTGAAGCTGAGGGAGCGGTCGTCACGAATCGAGTTGATGAAGTCGTTGGTGAACTCTTCGGAGTTCACGTACCTCACACGCATCTGGGGCTTGAACTGCCGTGTGTAATGACCAATCGCGTGAAGGAGGTGGGTCTTACCCAATCCCGAGTCGCCATAGATGAAGAGCGGGTTGTACGTCTTGCCAGGGCTCTCCGCGACCGCCAGCGCAGCGGCATGGGCGAAGCGGTTGGACGCACCCATCACAAAGGTGTCAAACGTGTAGCGCGGGTTGAGGTGCGGGTCCTCAAATTCGGCCGACGCGACGGACGGCTGGCGACGGACGGGAGACTCGTCTTCATTGGCGTCGTCGATGGGCAAGGCGGGTGGCGTCACCGAGGCATCGACGGTCACGGCAATGCGGACATCACGGCCGAGCACATCAGTGAGTGCATTCGTCACTGCCTGGCGCAGCGTGGTCTCGACATAGTTCTTCGTGAAGTCTTCGGCCACGGCCAAGAAGACGTTGTTCTCAACGACAGCGAGAGGCTTGATGAGGCGCAAGAATGAACGCTGTTGGGCGGTGGTGGTGCCATCTGCAATGAGAATGCCAACAGCCGATGACCACACGTCGTCGATCGATCGACCAGCCGGATCGTTCACCACCGAGCTGTTCCTCTCCACAGCGTTGTGCACAGGCCGTTGAGACCGTGTTACCTGATTGTCATCTGTACTCACCGGCGTGTCTTCCGACCGTGTGAAGCATTGATGAGGGAGCCTATACCGTTTGGGCTTGTGGTCCAACGGCAACGTTGAGATTTGACCCTGGCTCCCCCACCGCGTACCGTAGGTGCGCTATTCAGACCACCCCTCTAATCGTGGAGTATTGCCGTGAGCAAGCGGACTTTTCAGCCGAACAATCGTAAGCGTGCCAAGACGCACGGCTTCCGCCTGCGCATGCGCACCCGTGCAGGACGTGCCATCTTGAAGGCACGCCGCCGCAAGGGTCGCGCTGGTTTGTCGGCCTAGTGCTGGCCGCCGGCCAACGCCTCCGGCGCTCGGACGACTTTCGGGTCGTCATGCGCCGAGGAGGCAAGGCTGGCACCCATTCGGTAGTGGTGTATCTCGCGCAAACCGGCAATGCGAAGAGCATGGCCGGTTTCGCTGTTTCTCGAGCAGTGGGAGGTGCCGTGACTCGCAATCTGATCAAGCGTCGGCTGCGCGCGATCATGGCTGAGCTGCTTCCTACGCTACCTACCGGCACCGGCGTCGTTGTCCGCGCATTGCCCGCTGCGGCCGACGCTTCCTTCGGCCGGCTACGTGAGGACGTGGCCGACGCCGTGAGTAGGGCACAAGCAAAGGCCATCGCATGAGTGCGACGTCCGTGGCGCGGAGCATCGCTCGCCTGCCTGGGCTCGCACTCGTTGGACTCATCCGCGGGTACCAACTGGTCATCTCTCCGATGACTGGTCCCACCTGCAAGTACTACCCCTCGTGCTCGCACTACGGCCTCGAGGCTGTACGGCGACACGGTGCGGTGAAGGGTGCCGCGCTCGCCAGTTGGCGGATCCTCCGCTGCAACCCGTGGAGCAATGGCGGAATCGACGAGGTGCCGGCGGTTGGATCACCACTGTTTGGGCACCACACCCCGACTTCATCAGTAACAACGTAAGGACCACACGTGGACTTCTTTGGATGGCTCTACCCGCTCGAGTGGGTTGTGGCGAACATCATGGTGCTCGTTCACCAGGGGCTGACGTTCCTGGGCATGGACTCGGGTTCAGGGCTCACGTGGGCGCTGTCGATCGTCGGTCTTACGGTCGTGGTTCGCATGGCGCTCATTCCGATCTTTGTGCGCCAGATCAAGGCGCAGCGCGCGATGCAGATGATTGCTCCTGAACTGCGTGCAGTGCAGGACAAGTACAAGGGCAAGAAGGACCAGGCGTCGCGTGAGGCGATGACCAAAGAAACGATGGCCCTGTACTCCAAGCACAAGACCAACCCGTTCTCGTCGTGCTTGCCGCTACTTCTCCAGGCTCCGATCTTCTTTGCGTTGTTCCGTGTGCTCAACTACCGAATGCAGGGTGACGGCGAGGCGATCGGTCTGCTCAATGAGTCGCTGCGGCTTGAGGCCCACGACGCTCTGCTCTTTGGCGCACCACTTCACGAGACCTTCATCGGAACTCAGACGGTGTCCGTCCGGATCATCGCGACGATCTTGATTGTTGCGATGGTGTCGACGCAGTTCTTTGCTCAGCGTCAGCTGACGATGAAGAACATGCCCGCCTCGGCACTCGAAGGTCCGATGGCTCAACAGCAGAAGATGCTGATGTACGCCCTCCCGTTCATCTTCGTCATCTCCGGTCCCAACTTCCCCATCGGTGTGCTCATCTACTGGACCGTCTCGAACGTGTGGTCGATGGGTCAGCAGTTCTACGTCATCAAGCGCAACCCGACCCCGGGTTCCGAGGCCGAGCGTGTCTTCAAGGAGCGCCAGGCCGAGAAGTTTGCCAAGAAGGGTCTCACCCCCGACGGTCGGACGTTGGAGCAGGCCCGCCTCGATGAAGAGGAAGCCGCTCGAATTGCTGAGGAGGAGCGCAAGGCTCGTCAGCGGGCTCAGCCGAAGAGTAAGAAGCGTGCCAAGAAGAGCGCCCCGAACCCTGGCGGGAAGCAAGCGCAGCAGGGCGGCGGCGATTCCAACGCAGACGCTCCTGGCATCGAACTCACCTAGACGTTGGCCGCCACCGTGGCGGCCCCATTCGCAAGGACGGTCATGAACGACGACAACCGCAAGGACCTCGAACACGAGGGCGACATCGCCGCGGACTTTCTCGAAGAACTCCTCGACATCCTCGACATGGATGGCGACATCGATATCTCAGTCGAGGCGGGACGGCCGAAGATTGCCGTCGTTTCAGAAGGACCAAGCCTCGACCTCAAGCGCCTTGTGGGACCCGACGGCGAGGTACTTGATGCGCTCCAGGATCTGGCTCGCCTCGCTGTGCAGTCGGAGACCGGCGCAATGAGCCGTCTCATGCTTGACATTGCGGACTTCCGCGCGGGCCGCAAGGAACAGCTTGCGGAGCAGGCGCGCGAGGCGATCGCGAAGGTCAAGGAGAGCGGCCAGCCCGTGGCGCTGCCGTCGATGAATGCGTTCGAACGCAAGGTCGTTCACGACGTTGTACTCGCGGCCGGCTTGGCTTCCGAGTCCGAGGGCGAGGACCCACACCGCCACGTCAAGGTGCTCCCTGCAGATTAGTCTCCGATGTTTCACGTGAAACATTGATGGCAAACGCACAGAACGGGCCGCGCGAGAGCGCGGCCCGTTCTGCATTGTTGGATCGGCGAGTCCCTGCAATGTTTCACGTGAAACAATTCGGCGGTAGGGGCGAGTCGTGGCACAGTGAGACCCGGCACGCTCACCGACAGCGGCAGTACGCGGCGAGTTCACGAGTCACCGAGGGAGGGTCCTGATGACAACACCATCACCCGACGCACCCGCGACCGACCTTGCATCGATTGATGGTGAGGCACTGCGCGAACTCTTTGGATCTCGCTTTAATGCAGTCGCGTCGTTTGCCTCTCTTCTTGCCAAGGAGGGCGAGGTTCGAGGGCTTATCGGACCGCGTGAGCTGGACAGGCTCTGGGAGCGCCACATCCTCAACTCGGCAGCTGTCGTTCCCTTCCTTGGAGAAGGAAACATCGTTGACGTGGGGTCCGGCGCGGGTTTGCCGGGCCTGGTGATCGCAGCGATGTTGCCCGACCGGGATGTCACTCTCATTGAGCCGATGGAGCGTCGAGTGGCGTGGCTGACCGAGGCGGCGGAGCATGTGGGCTTGGCGAACGTCCGAGTGTTACGTGGGCGCGCTGAGGAGTTCTGGGAGGGCGTCGAGGCTGGCGCACTGACTGCGCGTGCCGTCGCGAGCATCGACAAGCTCATCAAGTGGTGCGCACCGTTGCTTGCAGAGAACGGATCGATGGCCTTGCTCAAAGGACGCTCCGCAGCGGACGAGATTGACCGTGCGAAGTACGCACTGCGGAAGGCACGGCTGACGGCAGAGATCATTTCGGCGCCCACCTTGCCGGGCCTTGAGCCGACGACCGTGGTGCGACTCGCGCGCGACACGCCCAGTCGCTAGGAAATTCTTCTCCCCAACTTTTCCACAGGCGAAGTACGCCCAGAATCGCCCGCTAAGCGGGCGCCGTCCACAGGCCAACCCGGGTGCAGCGTCGTCCCCAGGACGTGTGTGGACAAGTCGCGATGTCGGCGTTTGCCGCCATCATGTTTCACGTGAAACATTGGCCCTTGCGTCAAAGCCAAACATCGTGAGGAGACCCTGTGACGGCATCACAAGAGCACCGCGTGCTCTCGGACGCACGGATCACCACGGCGGGTCCGGCTACCGCTCAGACACCCGAGTCCCCCAAGGCTCACGACCCCTTTGGAGGAATCCGAGTGGACGGCGACAGCCCCCTTGCCGCTGAACTGATGGAGACCGAGCGTCTCCGGCGGCGGCTTGAGGCGCAGGAGTTCCCTCGCCCCGTCGGCACCCGCGTGATCGCGGTCTCCAACCAGAAGGGGGGAGTTGGTAAGACGACGACGTCGGTGAACGTTGCTGCCGCGCTGGCGAGCAAGGGCGCAAACGTGCTCGTCATCGACGCCGATCCTCAAGGCAACGCGTCCACCGCTCTCGGGGTCGAGCATCGTGCAGGCACTCCATCGATCTACGAAGTGCTCCTCGAGGACGCCACGATCGCGTCTGTCGTTCAGCGGTGCCCGGACTTGCCCACCCTGTGGTGCGTCCCAGCGACGATCGACCTCGCTGGTGCCGATATTGAACTCGTCTCGGCCGTGAAGCGTGAGTACCGTCTCCACACCGCGATCGCGCAGCTTCTTGAGAACGAGGGAAAGAACCTCGACTACATCTTTATCGACTGCCCGCCGAGCCTTGGTCTCCTCACGCTCAACGCAATGGTCGTCGCAACCGAGGTGCTAATCCCGATCCAGTGCGAGTACTACGCGCTCGAGGGCCTTACCCAGCTCATTAAGACCGTCGACATGGTGAAGAAGCACCTTAACCCTGGGATTCACGTGTCGACAATCGTGCTCACGATGTACGACCAGCGCACCAACTTGGCGCGCGAGGTTGCCTCCGAGGTGCGCTCGCACTTCCCAGAGCAGACGCTCGAGCAGACGGTGCCTCGCTCCGTGCGCGTGTCAGAGGCTCCAAGTTTCGGCAAGACCGTCATCACCCATGACCCCCACTCGTCGGGTGCCGTCGCATACCTTGCGGTAGCACGTGAAGTGGCTGAGCGCGGCGTTGCCGCCGGAGGTGCGCAGTGAGTAGCAAGCCCAAGACTCGTGGCCTGGGACGCGGCCTGGGGGCGCTCATCCCCACAGAACCGGAGGAGGCGAGCACCGAACGAGGCGCCCGGCCTCATGATGTGTTCTTTGCCGACACGGGCACGGTTCAGCGGTCGAGCACCGAGGCGATGGCGGCGGCCGTCGATGCCGAGGGCCTCCGTGCCGTTCCCGGCGCTCGCTTCGCCTACATCGACCCGACGCAGGTGGTACCAAACCCCCGTCAGCCGCGAACGGTGTTTGACCCCGATGCGCTTGCAGAACTCATTGGCTCCATCAAGGAGATCGGCGTTCTGCAGCCCATCGTCGTCCGTCCCAACCCGGAAGGGGAGGGCTACGAGCTCATCATGGGTGAGCGTCGCTTGCGCGCCACCCGTGAGGCCGGACTGAGTGAGATCCCGGCGATTATTCGCAGCACGGACGATACCGACATGCTGCGCGACGCCCTCGTGGAGAACCTTCACCGCTCCCAGCTCAATCCGCTGGAAGAAGCGGCCGCCTACCAACAGCTTCTCGACGACTTCGGGATCACGCACGAGCAGTTGGCGGAACGCATCTCACGTTCTCGCCCGCAGATCAGCAACACCCTCCGATTGCTCAAGTTGCCCCCTGCTGTTCAAAAGCGCGTTGCCGCAGGTGTGCTCAGTGCCGGACATGCGCGCGCACTCCTCACGCTTGAGACCGCCGAGCAGATGGACGCGCTCGCCTCACGCATCGTGGCAGAGGGATTGTCCGTCCGTGCCACTGAGGAGGCCGTCACGCTCGGCGTGAAGGCCCCGGCGCCCTCTCGCGGCTCTGTGCGCCCAGGTGGCCACACGGGGGCGTTAGACGACCTCTCAGCGCGCCTTGGCGACCATCTCGACACCCGCGTCAAGGTGAAGCTGGGCAGGTCAAAGGGCGCGATCACCATTGACTTCGCCACGGTCGAAGACCTCAACCGCATCGTTCAGGTCATCAACCCGCAAGATCCCGGGCTCTTCACACCGTAGGCGCGTCCAAGCCAGACCTCAGGAGGTCGCGCGGGTGAGCGCGTCGGCGCAGATCTGCGCATAGAGCGCGCCAAGGTCGAGGCCCGCGGCTTCAACGGCCTGCGGGAAGAGCGACGTTTCGGTCATGCCGGGCGCGATGTTGATGTCGAGCACGTGGGCCACGCCGTTGTCGTCGAGAATAAGATCGATGCGCGAAAGATCGACGAGACCCATGCTGTCGTGAACGGCGCGTGCGGCGGCTTCTACAGCTGCAGCCTCATCGGGCGTGAGACGTGCAGGAGCGAAGTACTCGACTCGGCCAGCGTTGTAGCGGGCGTCATAGTCGTAAGGGCCTTCACAGACGATCTCGACGCCGGGAAGGACCCGGGCGTCGTTGCCGGTGCCAACAACGGAGACAGCGACTTCGGTGCCAGTCACGGCCGTCTCAATGAGGGCCATGTCGCCATACGCGAAACAGTGGACCATCGCTTGGGCGAGCTCGTTGCGATCGGTGACGAGTGAGACGCCTAACGCGGAGCCCCCACGAGCAGGCTTGACAACGAGTGGCATCTCGAAGTTCGCAAGAATTGCCTCCATGACATGCTCGGCGCCGGCCTCCCGGAACAGTGACTGCGGCAAGGTGACTGAGTCCGGAGTGGCAACGCCCGCGCGCTTGAGGACAGCCTTGGCAACGGGCTTCACCCACGCAACGCGTGCCTCTTGCGATCGCGTGCCAACGAACGGGACGGCGGTGAGCTCAAGCAACGCCTGAAGCGATCCGTCCTCGCCAGAGGCGCCGTGCAACAGCGGCCACACCACGGTGTTGGTCAACTCGCGGAGCGCAGGAATGAGCGCTGTGTCGACGTCTGCGAGGGTCACGGTGACTCCGTGCTCTTCGAGAGCATCCTTGACGCGCCTTCCCGAGCGGATTGAGACGTCGCGTTCGTGCGACAGCCCTCCTGCCAGGATCATCACGTCCATGTTGTTTCCTCCGGGTGGTGGGAGCTGTTGACTCGGGTGTAGCTAGGCAATGTCCGGCGACGGGAACTCGACGGTTCTTGATGGGCCAGAGCCGCCAGCACCAAAGATGCGAACCGTCTCGAGTTCGGCGGCGACAACCCCGGCAAGGCGTCGGACGCCCTCGCGAATGCGCTCGGGGGTGGGGTAGCAGTAACTCAGCCGGATGTGGTCGGAGCCAGAGCCGTCGTAGTAGAAGGCGGTTCCGGGTACATAGGCCACGCGGGCGGTGACGGCACGCGGCAGCATTGACTTGGCGTCGAGACCCTCGGGCAGTTTGACCCACACATAGAAGCCACCGTCCGGAACGTTCCACGAGGCAGACGGCATCATTTCCTCAAGTGCGGAAATCATGGCGTCGCGGCGTTCCCGGTACTGCTCACGGAACGCCTTGATCTGACCCTGCCAGTCGTAGTGATCGAGGTAGGCAGAGATCGCCATTTGCGAGGCGTTCGACGGACACAGGATCGCCGCTTCCGACGCAAGAACGAGCTTTTCCCGTACTGCGTGAGGCGCTGCAGCCCAGCCCACACGGAATCCGGGAGCAAACGTCTTGGAGAAAGACCCCAGGTAAATGACGCCTTCCGGGTCCATCGACCGCAAAGCAGGGAGCGGCTCCCGATCAAAACCGAGCAAGCCGTAGGGGTTGTCTTCGAGAACAAGTACACGGTGGCGTCGACAGATTTCGAGCACCTGGGGCCGACGCTCGCGCGACAAGGTGACGCCGCCGGGGTTGTGGTAATTCGGCACCGTATAGAGGAACTTGACGCGCTTACCTTCAGCCACGAGCCGAGTGAGCGTCTCGTCGAGTGCCGACGGCACGAGCCCATCGGCATCCATTGGCACGTGGACGACATCCGCCTCGTGCGCGCGGAACACGCCAAGCGCCCCCACGTACGACGGCGCCTCAGCCACAATGACGTCACCCGGGTCGATGAAGATCGTCGTGACGAGGTCGAGTGCCTGCTGGGAGCCCGTGGTGACAACAACGTCGTCCGGGTGGGCGTGAATGCCCTCCAACTCCATCACCTGGGTGATTTGCTCCCGAAGCGGCTCATAGCCCTGCCCCGAGCCGTACTGGAGGGCGGTCTCACCCTGCTCAGCGACAAGGCGACTCATCATGTCGCCCAACTGCTCGAGTGGCAGCCCCGCCAAGTACGGCATTCCTCCCGCGAGCGAGACCACTTCGGGGCGCGAAGCGACCGAAAACAGCGCCCGAATCTCGGAGGCGCGCATGTTGTGCGCACGGGCGGCGTACGACCCAAGCCATGGGTCGAGCCTGGTACCGCCGGAATCCGAGTGAGTCATGGGTGAAAGTCTCGCACGCTCACCGAGGTGGGTGGGAAGAGCGACGCGAATCAGGTGCCAGATCGCAGTGCATCGACCGGCTCAAGCGACGCGGCCCTCAGGGAGGGGTACACGCCTGCGATGAGTCCGGTGAGGCCACCGAGAATGGGCGCACCGAAGGGGATCCACATAGACAACACAGGAGTCCATTGGCGCGTCGCAGCGAGTGCGACGACAACGAGGATGCCGACGGTGGCACCAATAATGCCGCCCACGAGGCCCATTGCGGTCGATTCGAGAAGGAACTGGCCGGCGATGTGACGCCGACGCGCCCCCACAGCACGCCGTAGGCCGATCTCTCCCACACGCTCAAGAACCGACACGAGGGTCACGTTGGCAATGCCGATAGCGCCGACAAGCAAGGAGACACCACCGAGGATGAGAAAGAGCGAGTTGACGTCGCCCTCTACCTCGTTGCGCAAGGAGTCTGGGGCAGGGGGAACGCGGACACGGAACGACGCCGGATCATTGGGATTGAGCGCGATTGGCGCCTGCTTGCCGATGAGTTGTGCCGCACCGAGCTCGACATCGATCTGCATGGTGTCGCCGGACTTGTAGCCGTAGTGGGCGCGTGCGGTGCCCTCCGGCATGATGATCGCGTTGAGAAGGTTCGCCTGACGCGCCACGTCTTGGATGACGCCCATCACGACAAATGGCTGGTCGCCAAGGAACACGACGGGTTGCTGATCGACGCGGTACACACTGAGGCGCTCAGCGGCACCGGGGCCAAGAATGACGACGTCGTCCGCACGCTCATCATGACCAATGTCGAACCAACGGCCCATCCGCATCTCGCCCTTGACGGCGTCCAGCAGCCCCGGACTCGCTGCCATCACGTCCATCTGGAACTCGTTCTGGCCTGATGGATCATCGAGCGTGACAGTCGATGCAAGCGCCCCGGACACGTCGACGGGACCCATCGTGCCGGCCGCCTTCACGCCATTGAGACGAGTGAGACGGGACTCCGCGTCACGAGGGAAGGGCATTGCCGCCGTTGCGGGGCCGTAAAAGCCCGTGCTGTTCGACACGGTGACGCTTGTGGCCTCCAACTCGGAGAACGAGCCGACAATCCGGTTGCCTGCCGTCTGTGCAATGCCGACCGTCGCCACGAGTGCCGCAACACCGAGCACAGTGCCGAGCACCGTGAGCAAGGTCCGTGCCGGTCGTGACGCGAGCCCTGCGACCGCTTCCGACAGCAGGTCGCGCCATGAAAACGTCGTCCGCTTCACGAGGCCTCCACCGTGGTGAGACGACCGTCGCGAATGCGCACGGACCGGTCCGCACGCGCGGCGACTGAAGCGTCGTGCGTGATCATGACGATGGTGAGCCCTGCGGCCCGCAACTCATCGAAGAGGGCGAGAATCGCGTCGGACGTGCGTGAGTCGAGGTTTCCGGTGGGCTCGTCCGCGAGAAGCACTGCCGGGTCGGCAACGACGGCGCGCGCAATTGCCACACGCTGACGCTCACCGCCGGAAAGGCGCGTGGGCGTGAAATCGGCGCGGTGGCCTAGGCCAACCGCGTCGAGGGCAGCTCGCGCCCGTTCCACGCGCTCCTTGGGAGGAACGCCGGTGTAGAGCATCGACATCGTCACGTTCTCGACAACCGTGCGGTGTGACAAGAGGTGAAATGCCTGGAAAACGAACCCAATGCGGCGTCCACGCACCGCAGTGCGATCGTTCTCGTCCAAGGTGGCAACCTCAAGGCCCTCAAAGAGGTAGGACCCTGAGGTGGGCCGGTCAAGCAAACCGAGGATGTTGAGAAGGGTCGATTTTCCAGAACCGGAAGGTCCCACAATCGACACGTACTCGCCGCGGCCCACCTCGAGGTGCACGTCTGCAAGGGCAGCAACTTCCACCTCACCCGAGATGTACGTGCGTCCGATGCCATCGAGTGACAGCACAGGCGTATCGGCCGACGCCGACTCCAGGGCGTCTGTCGTTGTCACCGCTACTCCTGGTCAGTGTCGGCGGTCGGTTCGGAGTCAGACGTCGGATCAGTGTCCTCGTCCTCGTCGTCATCCGAGCCCGATGTTGCGGGGCCGATGTCGGCCTTGCCCACCACCACGCGGTCGCCCTTCTTGAGCGAGCCATCGACAGCGCGCACCTCCACGACGCCGTCCGTCGCGAGACCCGTCACGACGGTGACGAAGCGAGTGGTTCCCGGGTTGTCCGGGTCCTCCACCTCGACGCGCACGTCGCCGTTGGCCACGGAAGACAAGGCGGCGGCGGGCACCACAAGAACTTCGCCCGCGGTCGATTCGACGGGGATGATGACGCGCACGTTTGCACCGATGAGGATGTCGGGGATGTTCTCAAAACTCACCGTCATCTGGACACGGCCCGACGATCCCGACTCGGGAATCTCGGAGATGATCGCCTCAAGCGGCTCTTCGAGAAGATCCGGCTCATCGATGATGACCTTGTCACCAACCTCAAGGCGCCGGGCGTCCTGTTCCGACACACCGACGGTCATTGCGATCTCGGCGCCCGACACTGTCATGAAGCTGCCGGACACCGTGTCGCCACGCGACACCGAGGCGTCGTTGACCTGCACGGGAAGGCGCTTGACGAAGATCAGTTCGCCCGAGGGAATCCACGTGCCCGCCTTCTTCTCGGCCTCGACCAATTGTTCTGATGCGTCGGCTTGCTGACGCTTCGCGTCGTCGAGCGCGCGGCGCAAGGCAGTGAGATCTCCCGGGCTCTGTGCCTCGGCAAGACGCGCCTTCGCAAGGTCGACGGCCCGCTGAGCAGTCGCAACGAGTGCGTTCTGCTCTGCGGTCACCGAGTTGACGGTGTTCTGGGCGTTCGTCACCGCATTTTGCAGCGTGATGTAGGCCGGTGATCCGGCGACGGGGGTGCCAGCAAGATCCGCATCTGCGAGTTCCTGCTGCGCAATCGTGAGGTCGCCGTTGGCGGTCGCGATCGCGGCCGTTCGGGCGGCCGTTGCCGACGTCAATGCACCCTGTGCGTCGGCGACTGCACCCTGTGCTTCAAGGAGGGACGAGCCCGTGGCCCCACCAGCGTCGTTAAGAGCCTTCTGGGCGTCCTGCACGGCCTGGCTTGCCATCCGCGATGCGTCCCGGGCGGCGTCAAGCGCGTCGCGGTCCGCCTCAGACGTGGTGTTCGCTGCATAACCTGCGTTCGCGTAGAGCGCCTGAATTGCGGCACCCGTTTCCGGGCCCCACGTGCGGTCAGGGTTCGACAGCAGTCCCAAGCGGTTGAGCGCAAGTTCAAGCTGCTCAACATCGTCACCAGCCGATCCCGGACGCAAGTCGCGGTACACGGGCAGGTCGCCGGTGAGCAAGATGACGGGCCTGCCCGCTACCTCGAGCGCAACGGATCCATCGGTCAGTTCCGTACCCACCTCGGGCACGGCCGTGACGATCTGCGCCTCGACATCGCCTCCGACGGCGCCCTTGAGCGACAGCGAGATGGGGTCGTCAAAGTCGATTGAGCCGCGGGCGATGATGTCGGCCGAGAGCACGCGTTGTTCGACATCAGCAGTAATGAGTGACGGTGTGGGCGGTTGCGCGCGCGCCGCGGCTTCGGCGGGAGACGTGATGGTCGCACCAGCGATCCATCCAATTGCTCCTGCGCCAACGACAAGGCCGAGCGCGCCGCCTACGAGACGGTTGCGGTTCATTTGCTTCCGTTCAACGACGCTGCGATTGCACGGAGCTCGTCCTCGTGTTCGAGTGCGAACTTCTCCTCGATCTCCTGGTAGAGCTCGCCCATCTTGTCGTCGATGTTCTCGTTGCACTTGTGGAACTTCTTGGCGACGTCGATCTCCTCGGCAAGAAGTTCTTCAAGCGCGGCGCGTTGGGCCGAGGTCAGTTCCGGCGTCTCGAACATCTTGTCGAGTTCGTCCTGCGACGCGTTCTCGTAGAAGTCGTCAATGTCCTCCTGCGACCATCCTTCAAACGGGTCGGCGTAGAAGTCATCGCCAAGAATTTCCTGCTGGCGTGAGTCGAAGTCCGTGAACACCCAGTCGTAGAACTCATTCTGGTCCTCGAAGTCGTAGCCCTCGTCCTTCATGCACGATGCCCATTTCGCGTTGAGCTCGGTCACTCGGGGGTCCGACTCAAAGCGTGCGTTGAGGTCCTGGTAGAACGGGTCCATGAGGTCCCAGAACTCTGGGTTCATCGACGGGTCGTCGCCGGAAACCGCGCGCTGAGCCTTGTCGTAGCAACCCGCCGACTCGGGATCGACGGGGGCAGGCTCGAGCGTCTCGATTGCCATGTCGCCTTCAGAGTCAATCGGCATTTCCTCGTAGACACCCCAGAGCGCCTCGTAGTAGGCGTCCCTCTCGGAGTCCGACAGCGCCTCGACGTACTCCTGGTTTGGGTCTTCCCACGTTGCCCACGGGTCCTCATAACTGCCGTCTTCGCCGTAACTGTTGAGGGTCCAGTACACGACACCGAAGCCTTCGCGCTCAATACGCTTCAGCTCGTCCTCGTCGGTGTACTCACCGAAGTCACCGCCCATATCGGGGTACTCGACGGGGATGTACTCCCAGCCCTCTTCGCGCATGCACGTCGCGATCTCTTCCTCGATAGCGCGCTGCTGCGCGTCGTAGTCGATCGTCGCGTAGTCGGGAACGCCCATGATGGACGCGATAGTCGTGGTGCTCTTTTTCTCCTCGGACTTTTCTTCTCCGGAGCAAGCAGTGAGTGCGAGGGTTGCGGCGCCGATCGCGGCAGCCACGTAGAAGCCTCGGTGCGCGCGCATAGCGCCCCCCTTTTTCTGGGCTAGGTGGACAGCACTATAACGCCGTACTCACGCAAACCGTTGGGTCCGTATTCGAAAGAAACTTCCGACCTCCCGTACGCCCCCGCGAGGTAGCGCCTACGCGCCGAGCACCTCATCGAAGTGCTCGATGAGTGACGCCTTCGGCTTCGCCCCCACGATGCTCTTCACCACCGCGCCATCGCGGAAGAACGTGAGAGTGGGAATCGACATGACGCCGTAGGCCATCGCAAGATCGGGGTTCGCATCGGTGTCAACCTTCACCACCTTGAGGCGGCCTGCGTAGTCGATCGAGAGTTCATCAAGAATCGGGGCGACGGCGCGGCAGGGCCCGCACCACGTTGCCCAGAAGTCGACGACAACGGGAACGTCAGATTCGACAACCTCGCTCTTGAACGTGTCGGTGGTCGCGTGCACGACCTCGGTCACCGGGCACCACCCTTCAGCAGTTGCTTCTCGTCGAGACCGTGCTCGGCGTCTTCGAGATCCTCAAGCCAGCGCTGCGCATCGAGCGCTGCGGCGCAGCCGGAGCCCGCCGCCGTAATTGCCTGTCGGTATCGGTTGTCGACGAGGTCACCGCACGCGAAAACGCCCGGCACGTTCGTGTAGGTTGTGCGGCCTTGCACCTGAACGTAGCCCTCAGCGTCGGTGTCGACGATGCCTTTGACCAACTCCGAGCGAGGGTCGTGGCCGATCGCGACAAACATGCCGGTCGCGCGCAATGTCGACTCGAGACCGGTGACCCGGTCCCGCACCGTCACGCCCTCAAGCTTGATATTGCCCTCGAGGCCAATAACCTCGGAGTTCCATACAAACTCGATCTTGGGATCGGCCTTTGCGCGGTCCGCCATCACCTTGGACGCGCGCAGTTCATCGCGCCGGTGGACGATCGTCACCTTGTTGGCGAAGCGGGTGAGGAACGTCGCTTCTTCCATGGCCGAGTCGCCGCCGCCGATGACGACAACATCTTGGTTGCGGAAGAAGAAGCCATCGCAGGTCGCGCACCAGCTGACGCCCTTGCCGGACAGGCGCTTCTCGTCATCAAGCCCGATCTCCTTGTAGGCCGAACCCATTGCGAGAATGACGGAGCGCGTCTGATAGACGGTACCCATGCCCACGGTGACCGTCTTGATGTCACCTTCCAGTTGAAGCGCCGTGGCGTCATCGAGGAGCACTTCAGCGCCAAACTTCTCCGCCTGGGCCTGGAGCGTCTGCATGAGCTCGGGTCCTTGAACGCCCTCGACAAACCCAGGGAAGTTCTCCACCTCGGTGGTGTTCATCAGCGCGCCGCCAGCGGTGATGGAACCCGCGACGACGAGCGGGTTCAGTCCAGCGCGAGCGGCGTAGATAGCGGCGGTGTAGCCGGCGGGACCAGAGCCCACGATGATGACGTTGCGAATCTCAGACATGGGAGAAGCCCTTTGTTTAATGTGACGCGAATGCTGACTTGCCAACACGATCGTAGGCCCCTGCTATTCCGCGCTGCACCCCCGCACCGGCACTCGGCGCCTACTCGGCGTCGGGCGGCTTGGGCGCAAAGCTGAACTCTGGGTAACTCTCCCCGGGGTCTCCATCGCCAAGCGGTTCGATCGGCGTTTGGATTCGGTCAAACGCGATCATCGATGCGACGAATACGGCGACGATGAACAACGACACGAGGAGAGGCCCCGGCCGGAAGGGTGCAGGGGCTTTCGCGCGCTCCTGCGCGGCGAGCGCCGCGCGTGCAAGACCTTCCGACGCTGGGAAGCGGTGCTGAAGGCGCGTAAGTACCGCTTCCATGATGGAGGGGCGGACAACGGCGTTCTGCGCGGCGACGATGTCGTGAAACTCATCGAGGTCGTCGACGGCGCGGCCGAATCGGGTGAGAGGGCGTTGAGGAAGCTCCGCCTCGATGATTGTGTCGTCATCGACGAGTTCGCCCGCGATCGGGGCCACCTCAACGTCGGTGGCGTGGCCAGCGACGACAATCTCCTCGGTGAGGGCGTCAGCGTCGGCCACCACCGCGTCGTCAAACACAGCGTCGTCGACGACGGGAAGCGGCGCTGGCAGCGCTGGGGCGGCGGGCCACCACAAGCGGGGTGCTTCGTTCGCCAGCAAACGCAACGCGGGATACGAGCCTGTACCGAGCGCGTCGACCACGGCGTCGAGCGTGCGCGGCCCCTTGCCCTTGATCGCAGCGAGGGCAAACTCACGGGCCGCAACAGAGAGGTCGTCGGGAAGATCGTCAGCGCTCACCTCGCTCAAAGGCTTGCCGGTCACACCTTCAACAAAGATCCGGGCGAGTGCCTGCGCATCGTCGCGACGGCGATCACGTGACCGCTTGCCTGCCTGACTCGCGAGTTCGCCCTCGAAGCCCAAACCCGTGATGGTGACACGGCCCTTCGCCGTCACCACGATGTGTCGCGCCGACACGACCCCGTGAGAAACGCCAGCGTCAGCGGCCGCCTTCAAAGCGTCGGCCGCGGCGCCGACTACCGCTGCCGCAACATCGGGCGCAAGTGCGGCCTTGCCCAGCATCTCGTCGAGCCCGATGCCGCGTGGACGTTCCGTCACCACGTATGAACGACGCGCAGCACCAGCGCCTTCGGTGCTGGCAAGGAGAACACGGGCGAAGCGCTGATCGCCCACTAAGCGGGCACGGTGCGCTGCCTTCACCACGGCCGTCGGCGCGATGGACGTTATGAGGTGGATCGTGACGTCGCGGTCGAGACGCTCATCGCGACCCACAAAAGATGAGGCGCCATCGAGTTGTGCGTCATCGGGTCGTACGGCGACGTAACGTCGCGCGATCCGATCGCCCGCCTGCACCCGTACCTCCGCTGAAGTTGTGACCTCGGTCATCGTACGCGGCGAAAGCGCCGCATGAGGGTGCGAGACGCGGCTTGAGTCTCAGGAATGTGCAAGACGCGGGACATGAGGATGTAGGTGGCAGCCATCACGATTCCAACGGCCGTCGCGGTGAGTGCGCTCCCGGTGACTGCCTGCGCGCCGGCCTCACGCCAGGTGTCGGGCGCCCACCACATCATGGCCAGTCCGGGGACGGCCGCAACGAGGGCGGCGATGAGCGCCTTCGCATATGTGGTGCTAATGCGACGCCCGTCAACGCCTCCGAGGCGCGCCCGCAGGCCCCACATGCGGAGCACAACGGCCACGATGTTTGACGCAGTGAGGCCAAGCGCGACACCGGCCACCCACCACTCGGCCGCAACGCCCCAACGGAATCCATACGCGACAGCGAGCCAGGCGGCCGTCATCGCAATGTGGATGACAAACACGGTGCGGCCATCCTCGAGAGCGAAATACGCCTGCTTAAACATGACGGATGCGCCAAGCGGGACGAGGCCCAGCACCATGAAGCGAAGCACCCACGCCACCGCGTCAATGGCGTCGGGATCGGCCGTGAGCGCGAGCACCCGCACCACGTGGGGAGCCGCAACAAACAGCACCGCGCTCGCGAGCATCATGAACGCACCCACAAGGCGCACGCCCTCGCTCAACACCTCGCGCAGCTTCGCCATGTCGTTGGCGGCCGCGAACCGCGACATGCGTGTGAACAGAACCGTCATCAAGGAGATCGCCACAAGCGAGTGAGGAAGCAGATACATGCTGAGCGACATGTCGTACACCGCTGCTCCCGCCACGCTCGGGTCCGGGATCAGGGCCGACGCTGGGGTTCCGGGCGCCGCATCGCGCAGGGCCGCGGCGTGGGGGGCTGCCGTAGCGACTCGGGTGACGAGCGTGACACCAATTTGCTCGATGACGACAGCGCTGAGAGCCCACCCGGCAATGCGAGCAACCGTCGACAGTTCGCCCTTAGGCCCGCGCCACACCCAGCGCCACCGGTAGCCACCGCGATACAACGGGATGATCAGGATGACCGCCTGCACCGCGATGCCGAGCGTCGCAACTCCAGCAATGAGGAAGATGCGGCCAAAGGTCCACTGCTCCACGACGTCGGCCGGAGTGCCGGTGACGGGCGCGAAGCGCCCATACATGCCGAGGTAGACAAGAAGGCCAATAATCGCGACGACGTTGTTCGCGACGGGCGCCCACATGAACGCCCCATACTGCTCACGGGCATTGAGTACTTGTCCAAACAGGGAGTACAGCCCGTAGAAGAACAACTGCGGAATGCACCACAACGCGAAGGCGGTCGCGAGGTGTGTTTGGTCAGGACCCCAGCTCTCCGAGAACAGCCGCACCCAGAACGCTGCCATCGCGGTAAACACCACGGTCACAGCGAAGATGGCGACGGTGCCGATGGTGATGATGCGGTGCACGGTGCGGTCGCGGCCATCCGCGAAGGCCCGCACAATCTGGGGCACAAGGGCCGAGTTCAGCACGCCCGCTGCAAGGACGGCGAACATGACGTTCGGAAGGCGGTTGGCCACGGAGTATGCATCCGCCGCAATGCCCGTGACGCTGATGGCCGCGACGAGGAGGATCGTGTTGCGCACCAAGCCCAGGACCCGCGACACGAGAGTCCCGGCGGCCATGACCGCGGTGTTGCCCATGAGCGACCGGCTCGCGCCACGCGGTGCCGGCGCGCCATGACCGTTGCCCGGCACGGCAGCCTCGTCTGACGTCATGCTGACATTGTTGCGGTACTCACTCGTCCGCGGTGGACGCACCCGCAATTGGCGTGGTCGCGGTCGGCACAACGCGGGTATCACGGCGGCCGCGCTTGACGGTGCGCCAAATGCCCGCGACAAGCAAGACGACGAGCCCCGCAGTCACGACGCCGGTCGCCGCACTTCCCCATGCGGCGCGGACACGGACCTTCAGTGTTTCGGCCACGGCGACCGTCGAGCCGGACTCGGTCCGCAACGCCACCGAGACGCTCGCGTCGCCGCTCGACACCGCCTCGACGGGCACGGTGACTGTGGCATCGGAACCAGCGTCGATGTGGGCGAGGGGCGAGTCCTTTGATCGCAGAATCGGCGAACGAGACGTCATCGCGACCCGCACATTGACCGGCACGTCGAGCGCGTTGTTGATGGTGATGGGAACCGCGCCGGAGCGGGAAACGAGGGTGAGATCGGAACCCGAGGTGACGGTGATGGCGTTCGAGACGGCGGCCGCATTGTCGAGGGCCTCAGCAAGGAGTTCATCGCGGCGTTGTGGGTCGAGGCGCCGCGGCGTCGACAGTGCAGTAAAGACGTCTCGGCGTGCCTGCGCGACGATCGCCGACGGGCCCTCGGTGACGGAGTCGAGGTGATCGAGAGCGGACAACATCGAGACCGCTTGCACGATGCCTCCGCGCGAGATATCCGTCTCGGACTCGATGACCTCAGGCAAGTCCACCTCTGCGCGCTCAGTGTCGGAGAGCTGCGCGGCGAGAGTGCGCGACGTGACAAACGGTGCATTGAGGAGCTGTTCCACCGAGCGCGAGGGCCGCGCTCCGTCTACGAGCCAGGCGCTGCCGGGTGCGATGACGACGGTCTTTTGACCACGCAGCGCAGCGAAGGCCGCTTCCGCATACACCTTGGCTGGGTTGGTGGGGTCGCCAGGAGTGTCGCCCGCGAGAGTGCGCGACAGCACCGGATCCGGAATCACCAACGGTGCGGCCTTGTCGCTTGCGATGCCGGTGACGTTCGCAATAGGACCTGGCGCGTCCAGCGCCTCACGCGGGTCGGCAATGACCGCCATCGCGCCTGAGCGGGACACGAGCGCGACGGTGGCATCGTCCGTCACCGCCGCCAACGCGAGCCACGGCAGGTCCATCCCGGAGCGCCCCGCTGCGAGGCCCGACTCGATGAGCGAGGCGGACGAGGCGTGAGCCGCGCTGGATACATCAAGGTTTCCGGCCGGGATCGCGTACACCTCGCGGCGAGACAGCGCGAGACGCTGCGACAGGGTGAGGGATGACGGATCGATAGCGAGCGCGACCCGCTCGTCCGACGCTGCGCCAAGCAATGCCGTCGCCCGCTCTTGCGTACCGGCGACGGTCGCAAGCACGGTGACATCGAGTTCAGGAAGATTGCGAGGTTGCCACGTGACCGGGGCGACGCGACGCCAGACGACGCCGGAGGCCGTCCGCAACTCAACAACAACGCCGTAGACGCCGCTCGTCTCGGTATCAATGCCAAAGCCGCCCGCTTCAACGAAGGCACTCACTGCGGTCTCTTCTCCAACCGCGAGAGAGTGACGGCCCATCGAATCCGATACGCCGACAGGAGTGCTCGCCACGCGACGGGTCGGTGCAGCGTCGGGATTCGCAATGAACTCCGCGAGCGCATTCGAATCCTCAAGGGGCGCCTCCGTCACGCTGAGCGTGAGGCGCATGTCTTGAATTACCTGCTGGGACGACATCACCTTGATGCGCACGGCGTACTGGCCCTGAGGGGTTGCCGCAACGGGAAGGTTGCCTGAGGCCGATACAGCGAGTCCGGGGATCGGCTTGATCTCGTGCTCATCGGTCCGGAGCGGTTGGTCTGCGACTCGCGCATTCGGCACGGTGTCGTGAGGACTAGACGGCGCCGCCCCCGCCGTGGGTGCGACCATCGCGAACATGACAAGTCCCACCCCCACCACGGTGAGGGCGCGCTTGAGTGGTGCAGGAGCGATAGTCACGATCGTGAGGTGAGGAGTTCCGCGGCCGTCTGCGCCATCTTGCGCTCGTTGGGGAAAGCGAGCTTGGAGTGGAGTTCATCGATGCGGATCCACGCGGCGAGCTCGGCCTCGTGGTCAGGATCATTTTCCGTGGTGATGTAACCGCCCACGGCCTCCAGCAGAAAGTGATGCACCTTCTTGTGAACACGGCGGTCGTCGCCAGTGAACCAGTAATCGATGATGCCGAGCGACTGCAGAATCTCGGCTTGGATCCCCGTCTCTTCCGCCACCTCTCGAACGGCCGCTTGCTCCGGAGTTTCGCCCGCCTCGATGTGTCCCTTCGGCAGGCACCACTCAAGACGGCCAGCACGATTGCGGCGCGCAATACACGCGACGTAAGCGACGCCGTCTTCGACCTTGACCGCAACGCCGCCGGCGGACACCTCACGGGAAACCGGAAGTTGACCTGCTACTCGAGCGGCTCGCTTGCGACGAAGCCCGGCACCAACCGGAGGCCGCGGCAGACGGCTCGGTCGCGGGAGAGGTGCTTCGGGCATGGGCCAACTCTAATGGCGACCACCCGAACCACCACTTTCGCGAGCCTTCTCACGCGTCCTTCACTACGTGCCCGAGCGTCGGCGTCGACTCCCGTGAGCGTCGGCCGGTACGGGCTCAAGCGTCGGCCCGTGACTGCCGAGCGACGGCGCTCTGTAATGCTTATCCCTATGACTCGGCCCGTAGCTCCTCTCTTGCCGTCGCGCGAGGTACTGGGTGCGCGGTCCGTTGCGCTCGGTGCCGCAGTGCCCCCTGAAGTGGCCGAACTCGCCGACCTTTTTCACGAGGCCGGGTTTGAGCTCGCGCTCGTCGGCGGCTCCGTGCGAGACGTGTTGTTGGGCCGACGCTCGACCGACGTCGACTTCGCGACCTCGGCTCAGCCAGATGACACGGAGGCGCTTCTCAAGAAGTGGACAGCCGCAACGTGGGACATGGGCCGCGAGTTTGGCACCATCGGGGGGCGCAAGGGCGACCTCGTCGCGGAGATCACGACGTATCGCGCGGATGAATACGACGGCGAGACCCGTAAGCCGGTTGTGGCCTTCGGCGACTCGCTGGAAGGCGATCTCGCGCGGCGCGACTTCACCATCAATGCGATGGCATTGCGCGTCCCGAGCGGCGAATTT
>JAEZXC010000108.1 GCA_023442845.1 Actinomycetes bacterium
CGAGCGTCGTGGTTTCCCGTGGGGTGCCGTGCTGATCCCTGCCGTCATCGCGGGTGCCGCTGGTGCGGCGCTCGTCATGTGGGCCAAGCGCGACCCGGGCCGCGACGAGTGGGCCGGTGACGACGAGTGGGACTACCAAGGCGACGAGGACTTCAGCGCTCGCCTTCGCCGAGACGTCAACCGGGCGGCCGACGCTACGGCGGCTGCCGCTCGCAAGGCCGCCACTGCGGTGACGGCAGCGGCGACCACCGTCGCCGAGCAGGCTGGCCCCTATGTGGAAAAGGCAAAGGAGCAAGCCGGTCCGTACGTCGAGAAGGCGTCGCAGGCAGCGTCGAGTGCGGCGCAGCGTGCGAAGGAGCAGGCAGCGCCATTGGTGGAGAAGGCGACGGCGACGGTCAAGGCGGAAGCCTCGCGCGTGCGCGACAACGTGGAGTCGGCGCGCCACCGAGCCGCATCCGAGATTGCCGACGTGCTCGACGATGCTGCCGACGTATGGGATGACGACGTCGTTGACGAGGTCACTGAGGTGGCGAAGGAAGCAAAGAAGACCGCGACCACCGCTGCCAAGAAGGCCGCTGGTTCGAAGCCCGCTGCATCGCGCGCGAAGAAGACCGACTGACGCGAGGCGGCATCAGCCGCCGAGGTGCTCGATCAAGATCTTCACGCCGATCGCGATGAGGACTGCACCGCCGAGCAGTTCGGCGGAGCCGCTCAGTCGGTGACCTGCGCGCTGGCCGAGAGCGACGCCAAGGAGGCTGATGCCTCCCGTGACGACGCCGATGACTACGGCGGCGAGCACGATCGAGACGCCAAGTAGGGCAAGCGATACGCCCACCGCGAGCGCATCGATGCTCGTCGCCACGCCAAGCAGGAGCAACGCGCCGACTCCGACGCGCGGCACGGTCACGGGCTCTGTCTCGTCGTCATCGTCATCGTCGCCGCTACGGAACTCGCTGATGGATTCCCACATCATCTTGCCGCCGATGGCGGCGAGCAGACCGAAGGCGATCCAGTGATCGACGTCGGTGATGGCGTCCGCAAAAGCAGAACCGAGCGCCCAACCGAGCACTGGCATGAGTGCTTGGAATCCGCCAAAGGTGAGGGCGAGCGCCAAGGCCGGCTTCCACGCGAAATGACGCCAGCGCATCGCGCGCCCAACTGAAACGGCAAAGGCATCGGCTGAAAGGCCGATCGCCGTGACGATCAGCGTGAGGAAAGACATGACGCCCCTTCGTTTCGCTCATCTGCGCCGAAGTGACGATGTGGGGGGTCGCTTCGGCACACCACTGTGCCGAAGGTCTCGCTCACCCGGATCACCGGGAAGACCGCCGGGCGCGTGAGCGCCAGTATGTCGACGGGCTTCAGGCCCTTACGGGCCGGACGGAGCTACTCCCCTTCGTGGGCACCAGTGTTGCACAGGCTCGGTTCGCCGCTCGACTCCGCCGACGAAGAGGTGACTCACCACTGGCGCATGGCCACCTCCCCGAAGGGAGAGGTGGCCTACCACTTCGGGGTGTGGGGGACGGGAACGGTCAGGGGACCGTGTAGCCCGCCGCGCGGAACATCTCGTACCACTCGGCCCGGGTGAGGTCGACGCCGGAGCCCTTCGCCGCCGCCGCTACTCGCTCAGGAGTGGTGGTGCCGAGCACCACCTGCCACTTCGCGGGGTGGCGGAGGATCCACGCGGTTGCGATTGCGATCGGATCGACGCCGTACTGCTTCGCGAGGCGATCGATGACGGCGTTGAGTTCGGCGTACTCGGGGTTGCCAAGGAAGACACCCGTGAAGAAGCCTGCCTGGAATGGCGACCACGCCTGAAGCGCGATGTCGTGGAGTCGGCAGTAGTCGACGATGCCGTTGTCGCGAGAGATCGACTGATCAAGCGCAGCCATATTGTTGGCCACACCCTGTGCCACGAGCGGAGCGTGCGTCACGGAGAGTTGCACCTGGTTCGCAACAATCGGCACCGTCAGATGCTTGCGAAGCAACTCCATCTGGCCCGGCGTGTGGTTCGAAACGCCAAAGTGACGGACCTTGCCGGCCGCCTTCAAATCGGCAAAGGCGCGGGCAACCTCTTCCGGCTCAACCAAAGCGTCGGGCCGGTGGAGAAGCAGGATATCGATGTAGTCCGTGCCGAGAGCGTCAAGCGAGCCATCCACTTGCGTGACAAGCCGCTCATATGAGAAGTCGAAGTACGGGCCCTCTTTCACGATGCCCGCCTTCGTCTGGATCACCATGCCTTCACGCTCGGACGAGCTGAGGTTGAGCGCCTCAGCAAAGCGCCGCTCGCAGCCGTGGTACGTGCTGCCGTAGACATCCGCGTGGTCCATGAACGTGATTCCGGCGTCGAGTGCCGTGCTGACGAGGTTGCGTACCTCGGCGTCGGACTTGTCTTGGATTCGCATGAGGCCCAACACGACCTCAGGTACCTCAAGGTCGGTTCCCGGCAAAGTGAACGTTTTCATCGTGTGCCTCCAATTTGCGCCGCATGACTCAAACACCGGCTCTTCCATCCGACAGTAAGGAGAGGGTGACGGTAAGTCCATTCGGTGGACTGCGACCCTGGTCTTGGGAGGTCTCATGGGAGCGCGGGCGGCGCATGACGTATCGCATACCGCGGTGTGTCCGGCCACGACGTCGACGCGTTTTCGGTCCGTGCCCACGAGCCGTAGCCTGAAGGCATGAAACCTCCACGCGTTGCCGTTCTCACGGGTGCGGGGATTTCCACCGGTGCTGGCGTGCCCGACTTCCGCGGACCCAACGGGGTGTGGACCAAGAACCCTGAGCGCGCGGGGCTCCTCGACATCGATGCCTACCTCGGCTCAGCGGCTCTGCGTGCGGATGCGTGGCTGGACTGGCGCGACAATCCCGCCTGGAACGCGACACCCACTCTCGCGCACCATGCGCTGACTCGCCTTGTTCGTGCGGGCCTTGCGTCATGTGTGCTGACCCAGAACTTCGACGGACTCCACCAGGCAGCCGGGCTGAAGGACCACCAGGTGGTCGAGCTTCACGGCACCATTCGCACGGCATCATGCCGGACGTGCAATATTGCGGTGCCGACAGACAGTCTGTTCAAGCGCCTTCACATTCGCCCTGATCCCACGTGCTCGTGGTGCGGCGGAATCCTCAAGGTCGATGTGGTGTACTTCGGCGAGACTCTGCCGGCTGAGGCGCTCGACCGGGCCGTCAGGGAGGCCGAGGCGTGCGACATTTTTGTCGCGATCGGCACCACGCTCTCGGTGTACCCGGTGGCGGGGCTGGTGGGCAACGCGGTTCACGCGGGCGCCAAACTCATCATTGTCAACAATGAGCCCACCGGTTATGACGAGGATGCCTACCGCGTGATTCGGGACCCGATCGACGAAGCGGTTCCCGCACTCGTCGCAGACCTCATCGACCGCCTCTAGCGCTCGCGCACTCACCGCACCACGCC
>JAEZXC010000111.1 GCA_023442845.1 Actinomycetes bacterium
ACCTTTCCGTCCACATGGATGACGTCCGGGTCCGCAAATGCGCGGGTGACCTGGCAGATCGCGTCGGCTTCGCGAATGTTCGCAAGGAACGCGTTGCCCAGGCCCTCACCCTCCGACGCGCCGCGCACAATGCCAGCGATGTCCACAAAGGACACCGTGGCAGGCAGCTGACGCTCGGAACCGAAAACCTCGGCGAGCTTGCCAAGACGCGGGTCAGGCAGCGGCACGACGCCGATGTTGGGTTCAATCGTGGCGAACGGGTAGTTCGCAGCAAGAACCGTCGCGCGGGTGAGCGCATTGAAAAGGGTGGACTTGCCGACGTTAGGCAGGCCGACGATGCCGATAGTGAGAGCCACGGTCGACCAGTCTAGCCGGGCACCGGACTGCCTCCATGGCTTAGGTTGACCACATGAGTTTTGAGGACGTGTTCAATCCGGGCGCCGCCTACGCGCGCGAGGAACTTGAGCGGCAGCGCACGGTTCCAGTGCCACCGCCTCTTGCGGGCGAGCCGTTCAGATTCCCGCCACTACCGGACGTCGAAATTCCCGATGCCGACCAATTGGCGCCATTTACCGAGCGTCCCCGCCACCACGAGGGCGACGGGGACGACTGACACGATGCGAACGTAAGGCTCAAGCACCCCACTCGATACCCGCACCCGGGATCGCGTCAAGGAGACGCTGGGTGTAGGGCATTTGGGCATTCTCGAAGATCTCGTCAGTGGTGCCGGTCTCCACGATCTTGCCGGCCTCCATCACCGCGACCTCATCCGCCACCACACGCACCACTGCAAGGTCGTGAGTGATGAAGAGGTAGGTGAGGTTGAGTTCGGCCTGAAGGTCCGCGAGGAGCTGAAGCACCTGCGCCTGCACCAACACATCAAGCGCTGAAACGGCCTCGTCAAGCACGACCACATCCGGCTTGAGGGCGAGCGCTCGCGCGACGGCAACGCGCTGACGCTGACCACCTGAGAGCTCGTTCGGGTAACGGTGAGCCATCGAGCGCGGCAACGACACCTGGTCGAGTAGTTCGTTCACCCGCGCCAGACGCTCTGCGCGGCTCCGCACACCGTGAACCCGAAGCGGCTCCGCGATGATCGCCGCGATCGAGCGCTGCGGGTCGAGAGACGCGTAGGGATCCTGGAACACCACCTGCATGCGCGAGCGCAGATCGAACAAGCCCTTGCGGCTGAGGCCCGACATCGGCGTGCCCATGAGCGTGATCTCACCGCTCGTCGGCTTCTCAAGGCCAAGGATCATCTTGGCGGCGGTCGTCTTGCCGGAACCGGACTCGCCGACGAGCGCGAGGGTCGTGCCCTTCTTCACCTTGAAGCTGATGTGGTCAACGGCCGTCAGTGGCTCCGAACGGAAGTTTCCGCGCCTGATGGAGTACACCTTCGTCAGATCGGCAACTTCAATCGCGGCCGGTGCGTTCGCGTTGGCGACCGCGTCTTCCTCGCGCTTGGCAGCGAGCCGGGCGACATCCACCGCAATCCCCGCGGTCGCCGTTTCCCGGGCCGAGGTGGACTCAATGCGCTTGGACGCGAGCGATGGTGCCGCAGCGATGAGCGTCTGCGTATACGGGTGCTGCGGGTTCTGGAGCACCTCAAGGCTGGGGCCAGCCTCAACGATGCGCCCGCGGTGCATGACGATGAGCTTGCTCGCACGCTCGGCGGCGAGGCCGAGGTCGTGAGTAATGAGCAACAGCGCCGCATGCTGCTCGTGAACGCGCGACTCGAGGTGATCGAGGATCACCTTCTGCACCGTCACGTCGAGGGCCGATGTCGGTTCATCCGCAATGAGGAGCTTGGGGTTCGCCGCGAGGCCAATGCCGATCAGCACGCGCTGACGCATGCCTCCAGAGAACTGGTGCGGGAACTGCTTCATGCGACGCTCGGCGTCGCCGAGTCCCGCCTGCTTTAGGACTTCGATCGCACGCTCGCGCGCCTCCTTGCGGTTCGATGCGAGACCGTTGGCACGGACCGCCTCTTCTACCTGGAAGCCCACCGACCACACGGGGTTGAGGTTGGACATCGGGTCTTGGGGCACGTAGCCGATGACCCGGCCACGAACGTCGGCCATCTTGTCTTGCGAATAGCCCGTGATGTCGCGGCCTTCGACAAGAATCTCGCCGCTGAAGATGCGGCCGGTGCCTGCGAGCAGGTTGATGATCGCGGTCGCGGTGGTCGACTTGCCCGAACCAGACTCACCGACGATCGCGACGGACTCGCCCGGGTAAATGTCGAAGGTGACACCGCGGACGGCGTGGACGATGCCAGCTTGCGTCTTGAAGGTGACCTCAAGGTCCTTCACCTGCACCAACGGCGCGTCGGGGTCAACGATCTCCGCTTCATTGAAGGGAATCACGACAGTCTCGTTGCTCTTCATCGACGGGCCCTCGCCTTCGGGTCAAGCGCATCGCGCACGAGCTCACCGAGGGTGATGAATGCCAGCACGGTGGTGGTCAGGAACAGCGACGGCCAGAACAGTGCCATGGGCGC
>JAEZXC010000131.1 GCA_023442845.1 Actinomycetes bacterium
TACGCGATGAACTCGATTGGCCCCGTCACGTACGAGGTTCGCTCCGTCAAGTACAACCCCGGATTCATTCAGCTTGTCAACGCGGGCGAGGCCGTTGTCGTTGGCGAGTTCGAGATGCGGGTGGGACCCGTCACTGCCCCCATCACGCTCATGATGATCGCTGAACCCATTCTCGCGGTGATGCGCAGTGGCGACGAGGTCGCCGGCCGCACGGTGCAGGAGCAGCAGGAGCACGACGCTGCATCGCGCCAACTCGCGGCTCGCCTCACCGAGGTGCCGATGCCGGTTTCCGTGCGCTTCGCGGGCCGCACCATGAGCGCCGTCCAGATTTCTGAACTTCAGGTGGGCACCGTCATTGCGCTCGGCCACCCCGCCGATCGTCCGCTCGACATTGTCGTCGGTGATGTCACGTTGGGCCACGCAGCCATTGGCGCCAACGGCACCCGCATTGCCTGTCTCGTCGTCTCCACGGAGGAGGAAGCATGACCACCACCACAAGCACCGCACAGACGGCCGCCGAGCAGTTGGCCGCCTTGTTGCCCACGGCCATGCCGCTCACGGTGGCACCATTCGATGCGGCAACCGCCCCTGACCCGGGCGCGCTTGCTGTGCGGGCGCACTTTGTTGGCGCGACGAGTGCGGATCTGGTGCTCGTGGCGCACGACGCTATTGCGGAGGCCCTCGCGGGAGCGGGGGAGGACGTGTCGGCGGCCGACGCCTTGCGTCCCGCCCTCGACGCCGCGTCGAGCACTCTCGGCGCTGGCGTGCTCGACACGGCACAGGTGGCAGCGGTGGGGGACACATTTGATGACCCCGACATCGAGGCGTTCACCTTGCTGTCTGCAAGCGGCACCGCCGAGGCGTGGTTTGGCATCCGGGTACGGGCTAACACAGTCCCGCAGGCTGCGGCGCCCGCGCCGGACGCGAAGCCGACGGATGAGGCCACCGACCGTTCGCGCATGCGTCTGCTTCACGACGTCGAGCTCGTCCTCACCGCCGAGATTGGTCGCACGCGCTTACCGATGCGGCAGGTTCTCGACCTCGTTCCCGGCACCGTGCTTGAGCTTGACCGCGCCGCTGGTGCGCCTGCCGACGTCATGGTGAATGGCCGTCTCGTGGCCCGCGGCGAAGTAGTCGTCGTCGATGAGGACTACGGCATCCGCATCACGGAAATCGTCGCGCCGGATGGTGGCCAGTAAGCATGGACACCATCCTCCTCGTGGCGCGCGTCGGCCTGTCGTTGGCCGCCGTGCTTGGCTTGCTGTGGTGGCTCGGCCGCCGCATGCAAGCCTCGACGACGCTAAGGCGTCGCCGCCGCGAGGCGCTCGTCGTCGTCGGACGCCAGCAGCTTGGAGGAAAGTCGGGCGTTGCCCTGATTGAAGCGTCGGGCCGGCGTCTTGTTGTCGGATACGGCGAGCACGGCGTCAGCCTGCTCCACGATGGTGGCGACATCCCGGAAGAAGAGGAGCCCGACGCTCCTTCCACCCGCGTCGACCTTGACCGTGAACTTATCGAACTCACCGGCGTCAGCGCGGTTGAGTCTGCCCACCTCGACACCGAGGTGATGGCGCGTGCGAGCGCGCCCGTCCATATCCGTTCGACGCCGGCCCGGACGGCCGACGCCCAACGGCACCGCTCACCCCTCGACGGATCGATCCTTGCGCCCAGCACGTGGCGCAAGGCGGTGGTGGCGGCGCAAGAATGGACCACTCGTCGTTCATGAACCCCGTCACGCTCCGGCGTCAGCGCGGGGCCAGGTGGGTGCGATCTAGCCTGATCGTTCTCGCACTTGGCGTCGCCGCAATCCTGGCAGGCGCGGGTCCGGCGGCCGCAACCGTTGGCCCGACCGACCCCGCAGCACCGGTGGACCCCACGCCACCCGTCGGCGTACCGGTCATGCCCGAAAGTGGCGTTTCCGTTGACATCTACGGTGTTGACGGCACGCCGTCGAGCTCGATTGTCACGTTGCTCGCGATCACGCTGCTGTCGGTGGCGCCGTCGCTGCTTCTCATGACGACGAGCTTCACCAAGATCTTTGTGGTGCTTGCGATGACGCGTAACGCGCTTGGTCTGCAGGGCACACCGCCCACGCAGGTGCTTGCGGGACTTGCCTTGTTCTTGTCGCTGTTCATCATGGGCCCGGTACTGGGCGACATGAATGAGGTCGGCCTGCAGCCGTACCTCAATGGCGACATGAGTTTTTCCGACGGCCTGGCCGCCGCGATCGAGCCGCTCAAAGAGTTCATGTTCGCGCAAACGCGTGAGTCCGACATCGCTCTCATGAGCCGTGCCGCGGACGCGGACAACCCGATCAGTCAGGCCGATGTGTCGATGACCACGCTGATGCCGGCATTCATGCTGTCCGAACTCCGCAGCGCCTTCATCATCGGCTTTGTCATCTTTGTGCCGTTCCTCGTCATCGACCTCGTGACGTCGGGTGCGCTCATGTCAATGGGCATGATGATGCTCCCGCCCGTCATGGTGTCACTTCCTTTCAAGCTCCTCCTCTTTGTCCTCGTGGACGGATGGACGCTTGTCATCACGGCGCTGATTGGAAGTTACGGCTGATGGATACGACTGCAGTTCTCGACATCGGCTTTGACGGCCTCGTCCTTGCGGCCAAGTTGGCCGCTCCGTTGCTCATCACCGCACTCGTTGTTGGTTTTGGCGTCTCGCTTTTCCAGTCGGTCACTCAGATTCAGGAAGTGACGTTGTCATTCGTGCCAAAGGCGGTGGCCGTGGGCGCTGCGCTGTTCATTTCCGGTCACTGGATGATCGAGGAAGCGGTCGCCTTCACCCACAGCCTCTTCGAGCGTTTGCCGGGACTGTTAGGCGGCTGACGTGAACTTCACCTTCGACCTGGGCCTTGTGGAGACGACGATGCTCGCCGGTGTGCGGCTCGTCGCCTTCCTTGTTGTTGCGCCGCCGTTTCATCTGCGCAGCTTCCCCGGTCCGGTGAAGGTGGCGCTTGCGATGGGGATCGCTTTGGTTGCGGGCCCGCGGGCGTCGCGAGCCTCGGACATGGTTCCTGGCGAGATGCTCGTCAACGGCTCCGCACAGTTTCTTGGTGCGCTCGTCTTGCAGGCCGTTGTCGGTCTGGGGCTTGGGTTCTTGGTGCGGATGGTATTCGCGGCGGTCCAGACGGCGGGCTCATTCATTGACTTGTTTGGTGGCTTTCAGCTCGCGATGGGCTTTGACCCGATGAGCCAAACGGAGGGCGCGACCTTCGCGAAGTTCTACAACATGGCCGCGCTCGCCCTCCTGTTCGCATCCAATGGGCATCAACTTGTTCTTGCTGGTCTTTTCCGCAGCTTTGACGCACTGCCGCTGAACAAGGGCCTCAACATGGACGCGATGGGGTCGCTTCTTACGAACGGCCTCGGTGAAATGATGTTGGCGGCTCTCCAAATTGCCGGCCCACTCATGGTGGTGCTGTTCCTCGCCGACGTTGGTCTTGGCCTGCTCACACGCGTCGCCCCTGCGCTAAACGCCTTTGCATTGGGCTTCCCGCTCAAGATCTTCATCACGTTGTCGCTTGGCTCGATTGCGTTCCTCACCCTGCCCGCGATCATCAGCACGCTCACGGAGCGCGCTGCGGAGATTGTGATGGGGGTGAGTTCATGAGCGGCAACGACTCCGGCGATAAGACCGAGAAGGCGACTCCCAAGCGGATGAAGGAGCTCCGCAAGGATGGCTCGCTCCAGCGTTCGCAGGACCTTTCGGCGTGGATCGTCGTTGGCGCCGCGACCCTCACGTTGCCGCTCGTCATTGGCCGTGCGGGTAGCGAGACGCGCAACCACCTCATCAAACTGCGTGCGTTTATGGACTCCCCCGAGCCGCTGGTAGCGCTCGAGGTCGCCCGGGAAAGCCTTGCATCGATGTTCGCCATCATGGCGCCGATGTTTGGCGCCGTCGTGCTCGCGGCCGTGGTCTCGGGCGCCGCGCAGGGCGGCATTCACTTCTCGCCCAAGAAGCTGAAGCCAAGCGTCAAGCAGTTCAACCCAAAGAACGGCCTCAAGCGCGTCTTTGGCGGCCAGGCGTGGTGGAACGGCGCCAAGGCCGCGTTGAAGGCAGCCGCGATTGGCACTGTGCTCTACACGGTGGTGCAGGGCATCATCCCGGTGCTCTTGGGTACGGGCGCCCACACCGTGGAGTCGATCATGGGCGTCGGCATTGACGGCGTGAACTCGCTCGTCAAGATCGCCGTCATCGCGGGTCTCACCCTGGCGGGCGCGGACATGCTCGTGGTGATGAAGCGCAACCGCAAGCAGACGCGGATGTCGAAGAAGGAAATCAAGGACGAGTACAAGACCACTGAAGGTGACCCGCTCATCAAGGGTCAGATTCGTCAGCGTCAGATTCAAATGAGCCGTAACCGCATGATGGCGGAGGTAACGAACGCCGACGTCGTGCTCGTCAACCCAACGCACGTCGCCGTTGCGTTGCGTTACGAGCCCGGCACTGGCGCCCCTCGCGTCATCGCGAAGGGTCAGGGCCATATCGCCGCCAAGATCCGCAAGATCGCGGCCGAGAAGCGCGTGCCGATGGTCCAAGACATCGGCCTCGCCCGTGCGCTGCACTCCGCCTGCGACCTCGGTCAAGAGATTCCCCCCCACCTCTATAACGCGGTGGCACGGGTGCTTGCGTTCGTCATGGCGCTCAAGCGTCGTGGCGCAGCGTCGGGCATGCACCGCAACCCTCACGCCGAGGCGGTCGCCGTATGACTTTCCCAGCCCCGAACCCGTCCCCGGACCGCGTCACCGTTGGCGCTTGCCGTAAGGAGGCCCGCTCATGAGCGGTCGTATTAGCCGTCTCGCCGTCCCCATTGGTGTGGTGGGCGTCGTCCTCTTGCTCGTGGTGCCGTTACCTGCACCGATGCTCGACTTTCTCCTTGTCATCAACATCACGATGTCGCTTGTGGTGCTGATGACGGCGATGTATGTGAAGCGGCCGCTCGACTTTTCCGTGTTCCCGTCGATGGTGCTCGTGCTCACGTTGTTCCGTTTGGGCCTCAACGTCGCGTCTACCCGTCTCGTGCTTCGCGACGGCTACGCCGGTGAAGTGATCGACGCTTTCGGTCACTTTGTGGTGGGCGGCTCGCTCATCATCGGTTTGGTCATCTTCCTCATCCTTGTCGTCATCCAGTTCGCGGTCATCACGAACGGTGCCGGACGCGTGGCGGAGGTGGGTGCGCGCTTCACCTTGGACGCGATGCCCGGTAAGCAGATGGCGATCGACGCGGACCTCAACGCGGGGCTCATTGATGAAAACACTGCCCGTCAGCGCCGCGCCGACATTGCAGCCGAGGCCGACTTCTACGGCGCGATGGACGGTGGTTCCAAGTTCGTCAAGGGTGACGCGATCGCTGGCATCATCATCACGCTCATTAACCTCCTTGGCGGTTTTGGCGTCGGCATCATGCAAATGGGCATGAGCACCTCGGAAGCGATTGAGCGTTTCTCGATGCTCACCATCGGTGACGGTCTCGTCTCGCAGATTCCCGCCTTGCTCGTGTCAGTCGCGACGGGTCTTATCGTCACCCGGGCCACGGCGTCGTCCGACATGGGCACCACGGCAAG
>JAEZXC010000038.1 GCA_023442845.1 Actinomycetes bacterium
TTCGACCTCACGCAAGTCGAGAACCCCGTGTCGTCGCAACTGTTCAACGAGGTCGTAGGCTCGCTCGCCGGCGCCTTCTCGAGGTACGTCAACAGCCCCGATCGCGAGGCTCGCATCACGCGGATCCAGTCCGATGCGGTTGGCTTCGCCCAGTCGCTGAGCGCTGAGATCGAGTCCAACTATCACTGGACCGAGCAGCGCGGCCTCACGATCTCGTCCGCGACCATCATTTCGATCGAGTACGACGAGGACACGACGGCACTCCTGTCCGACGTCCGCAAGGCCGACGCTCTGGGTGGTCGCCGCGGCGATGCGTTCCTCAAGCAATCAGTTGCGCGAGGCGTTGAGTCAGCGGGCGAGACCGGAGGCGGCACTGGCCTTGCCATGATGGGCATGGGCATGAGCGCCATGGGCAACCTTGTCGGAGCAGGCGGTGGTGGAACTGAGGCTGCGGCCCAGGCCGACCCCGCCGCGCAGCTCGCTCAGTACAAGAAGATGCTCGACGACGGCCTCATCAATGAAGAGGACTACGAGGCTCTCAAGAAGAAGGCGCTGGGTATCTAACGCGCGCCCGCAGGCGAAGCGATAGATGCCCTGTTGTGAGGTGGCTGCGCTGTGACAGGTGACAAAGCGACCAACATCGACGGCGCCCCGGGCGCGGACGGTGGGAGCGCAGCGAGCCCGGCGGGACCAGTGAGCGCAGGGGGCGCGGCGAGCTCGGCGGGTCCGGCGGGCGCAGCGAGCCCGGCGAGCCCAACAAGCGCAGCGAGCCCGGCCGAACAGCTCCTTGAAACTCTCAAGGACGCCGCTGCCACGGCTGAGGCGGACGAGGCCGACTCGCTCAAGCTTGCCACGCCCGCAGGCGGCAATGACGGCGTCAACAAGTGTCCCCAATGTGGCGGGTCCGACGTTGCGTTTGTGACGTCCCGCACCGCACTTGTGTGCCGATTCTGCCGCTACGAATGGCAGCCCGAGTCTCTCGATGCGGCGCTCGGATTGAGCGAAAACATCGGCCGACTCAAAGGCACCGTCACATCGACCAATGCCGCTGATATTGAAGACGACGCGGCACTCGTCACGCTCAAGTGCGCTGGTTGTGGCGCTGAGGTCGTTATCGATACCGACCACAACCTCAAGGCCCGCTGCCACTGGTGCAAGAGCGTCCTCTCGCTCAACAACCGAATCGCTAACGGCGCCGTTCCGGACGGTATTCTGCCGTTCCGCATCTCGAAGGAAGAGGCAATGGCCTCGATCAAGGCCTTCGCGGACGAGCGCAAACGTTTCGCGTTGCCCGCATTTGCTGAGAGCTTCAAGCCCGAGAACATCATGGGCGTCTACTTGCCGTACATGACGGTGGACGGCAACATCAAGACGCGGTTTGACGGTTTTGGGGAGATCACCGTTAGCTCACGCAGGATCAACGACAACGAGACCGAATACACGGTCAACTCCTTCAAGCTGGGGCTTGATTTGGACCTCGAAGTCGACGACCTCGTCGTTGAGACAGCCTCAAGCAAGGCGAACATCAACTCCGAAGTGTCGACGAACAACATCATCAACGCGCTACTGCCGTATGACGTGAAGAAGGTGGTGCGGTTCAACGCGAACTACCTGGGTGAAGAGTTCACGTCAGAGCGTCGCGACCTCGACATCGACGAGGTTGAGCACTTTGCAGCGCAGCACTTCCTCACGATTGCGCGCAGTGCCGGCATGCCATCGATCCGCAAGTTCAGCCGGGGCGTGCGATGGGACGCCGAAGCAATCCACATCCACGGAAGTCGCTGGACCTCGGTGCTGCTTCCCGTGTGGCTTTATGGGTATGTCGAGACCCGTCGAGGGCGCCAAATCACGCACTACATTGCGGTGAACGGTCGCACCGGTTACACGATGGGCTCGGTGCCGATCAACTGGGCCAAGGCGCGCGCTGTGTCATGGGCCACCGCAATCGGCATCTCGATCGTCGCGTGGCCGATCGCCATTTGGCTCGCCATTGCGGATATGTCGAGTTGAGTATGGGTGACGTGACGTCGATGAAGGCGGAGCACGAAAGGACAGACGCGTGAGTGACGAATCAGGTGTCGGGGGCGCCGTTGTGGCGCTCATTGGCGCAGGACCAGCCGCAGGCTTCTTTCTCTACGCCGGCATCAAGACGAAGTACCGCAACCGCCACGCACGCTATAAGCCCGAGTCGACCGTCCACCACGAGGTCAAAGACGCGCAGTTGCACGAAGAGCTGGTCAAGACGTTCAAGACGAAGCAGTCGCTGATTGTCGGACAGAACGCCTTCGCCGTCGATCGCCGCGCGCCGCAGGTGACAATCACCAAGGATTGACGCCTGCGAGAGCGGAGCCTAGGCAGCCCCGTGCGGATGCCAATAGATACAGCCCTATCCTCTTGTGGTGACCGTCGATCCCATGGACCCTGCTCTCGGCGAGCCGGAGTCCGTCGTCGAGCATCTCGGAGCGGTTGTCGCCGAAGGCCACGCGCACGACGCCCACGACATCAGCGTCGGCACGAAGCGTCGCCTCGTGGACCTCGCCCCTCTGAAGGAAAGCCCCGCCTTCGCACGGCTGTGGGCAGGAACTGTTATCTCCGGCATCGGTGCCCAAATGTCGATCGTCGCGGTGGGGCTGCAGATCTACGCCATCACCGAATCGACCTTTGCGGTGGGACTCGTCGGCGGCATTTCCCTCATTCCGATGATCGTTGCGGGCCTCTGGGGAGGCATGATCGCGGACGTCTTCGATCGCCGTCAGGTGATGATCGTCACGTCACTCGCGGCGTGGGTGTCAACGATCGCGCTCGTGGGGCTCGCCGTGTGGGATGTCGTCGAACAACGGCAAGGCGGTCATGCCGAGGTGTGGCCCTTTTACGTCGTCACCACGATCAACGCCGTAGCGGTGACAATACGCGGCGCCACGCATGGCGCCGTTGTTGGTCGCATCCTTCCCGAGCACCTCATCTCACGCGCCACCGCACTCAACGGCATCGCGTTTGGTGCAATGCTCACCCTCGGACCTGCGCTTGCTGGCGTCCTTGCCGCGTCGGTCGGTCTGCCATGGACCTTTGCCATTGACGCGGTGCTGTTCACGGCAGGCTTCCTTGGCATCTGGATGCTGCCCGCACTGCCCCGTCTGGGAGAAAGAGTTGAGGCCGGCTGGTCGGTGGTCCGTGAAGGGTTTGCGTTCCTGGCCACCGCACCCAACATCCGGATGAGTTTTGTCGTCGACATCATCGCGATGACGTTTGGGCGTCCCTATGTCATGTTCCCCGCACTCGGCGCGCTCGTCGTCGGCGGGGGCGCATTGACCGTCGGGGCACTCACAGCGGCCGGAGCGGTCGGCACGATCCTCACGAGTGTGTTCTCAGGCTTCGTGACCCGCGTGCATCATCACGGCATCGCAATCTCGCGCGCCATCATGGTGTTCGGGGGATTTGTCGTCATGTTTGGCGTTGTCACTCTCGCGATGGAACTCATCGAGCACGACGCCGGTGAGGGGTGGGCAGGTATCTACTGGCCCGCGCTCATTCTGTTGAGCGTTGCGCTCGCCGGCATGGGTGCCGCGGATGAAGTGAGCGCAATCTTCCGCCAGACGATGATCATTCAGGCGGCTCCCGACGAGATGCGAGGCCGCCTCCAGGGCGTGTTCATGGTGGTCGTCACCGGCGGTCCTCGTGTCGGCGATATGTTTGCGGGCGGCCTCGCAACGGCACTCGCGCTGTGGAGCCCGACGCTGTTTGGCGGTGTCGCGATCATCGTCCTGATTGCGGTGCTCGCTCGGGTGCAGCGAACCTTCCGCGAGTACGACGCTCGTACCCCGACGCCGTAGCAAGGTCGCTGTCGGTCGCCTCACCTAGGCTGACCTCATGTCTCATCCACCTGTCGGATCGCGCCGAGCGGCAACGGGTGCCGGCATGAGTGGGCGCGGACTGACCGGGGGAAGTCGTGACCCCGACGCTTTGCGCGCCGAGAATGCCGCCGCGCCTCACATTCCGCGCTTGTGGTCGCGCGTCGGCGAACTCTTCATCCCGTACCGGCGCCACCTGATCCTGACTGCGGCCCTTGTGCTGGCGTCGTCCGCTCTCACCGTTGTACCGCCGCTCATCGTGCAGCGAATCTTTGACCACGCGCTGTTCCCTACGGACGCGGCAGGCGCTGTTCTTGCGCCGCGGATGGGCCTGCTGACGGAACTAGTCATCATCATGATTGCCATCTTCTTAGGGGCGGCGGGTCTCGGAATCTGGCAGACGTGGCTGACGTCGAGCGTGGGAAACCGGGTGACGGGGGACCTGCGAGTGCGGCTCTTCCAGCGCCTTCAACACATGGAGCTAGCCTTCTTTACGCGGACGAAGACGGGCGTCATTCAGTCGCGGCTGCAGAACGACGTGGGCGGGGTTGCGGGTGTCCTCACGACATTCGTGTCGAGCATTGTGGGCAATACGGCTACCGTCATCGCGTCGCTTATCGCGATGATCGTGCTCGACTGGCGCCTCACGTTGCTTGCTGTGGTGCTGATGCCCGGCCTTGTTGTGGCGCAGCGGCGCGTGGGTCTCGTGCGCCAGCGGATTGCCGCGCGCACCCAAGAGTCCTTGTCGGAAATGACCTCGATCACGCAAGAGACGCTGTCGGTGAGCGGCATCCTCCTCAGCAAGGTCTACAACCGTCAACGTTTGGAACTGCAGCGCTACGCGGATGAGAACCGCACACAAATTCGCCTGCAAGTGCAACAGGCGATGAGCGGGCAATGGTTCTTTGGCCTCGTCACCGTCATCATGTCGTCAGTTCCGGCCGTGATTTACCTCGCAGCAGGTTGGTTGTTGACGGATGGCGACCCAGCCGACGCTGCCATCACCGCGGGCACGGTCGTGGCGTTCACGACCATTCAAGCTCGTCTCCTGTTCCCTCTCATGGCGCTGATGCGAGTCGCCCTCGAGGTGCAGACGTCCCGTGCGTTGTTCGCCCGCATTTTTGAGTACCTCGATCTAAAGCCAGCGATCGCCGATGCCCCCGATGCGAAGCCGGTAGACGCGGCGCCCGGTCCGGTGGGCCAGATCGAATTTCGCGACGTGAGTTTTCGCTATCCCGACTCTCCTCCCGAGCTGCGCGCGACGCTCGACGAGGTTTCGTTTGTCGCGAAGCCGGGTGAGACGCACGCATTCGTCGGCCCCTCTGGAGCGGGCAAGACGACGATCGTCTATTTGGCGGCGAGGCTCCATGAGGCGAGCGGCGGTGCGGTGCTGTTTGCGGGCGAAGACGTACGGCAGCTCAGCCAGGAGTCGGTCGTCGAACGCATCGGTGTCGTCACGCAAGAGACGTACCTCTTCCATGCGACGATCGCTGAGAACCTGCGCTACGCAAAGCCCGGCGCCACGATGGATGAGCTTGAACGCGCCTGCCGTGCGGCGAACATCCACGACGCGATTGTGAGCTTTGCCGAGGGCTACGACACCGTGGTGGGCGAGCGCGGCTATCGACTCTCGGGCGGCGAAAAGCAGCGCATTGCGATCGCTCGCGTGCTGCTGAAGGACCCGCCCGTGCTCCTACTTGACGAGGCGACATCGGCCCTCGACACGGTGAGTGAGCGCGTTGTCCAGCAAGCGCTCGATGCCGCTGCCAAGGGGAGGACCACGTTGGTTGTCGCCCACCGCTTATCGACGATTGCCGACGCTGATGTGATCCACGTGGTCGACGGAGGTCGCATCGTCGAGTCCGGCACTCACGCGGCACTCCTCGAAGCGGGAGGGACGTCCGCTCGTCTCGCGGCGGGGCAGTTGGCTTAATGGGCGACAACGGCAGAATTCCCTATTGGCACTCCGGGCAAACCGCTAGGGTCCACTTATGAGTTCACGCTCACGAGGGGGATTGGGGCAGTGGTGCCCCGACTGTGGAGCCGGGATCACCGCCGGTGCGCCGTACTGTGGCGCGTGCGGGCTGAGCCTTGAGTCGCCGACTGCGTTCGAGCTTGCACAGGCGAATGGGGCCGTCCATCGAATCCGAAGTGAGCGCGATGCGGCCGAGCGCGCGCTCGCTCTGATGACGACTCGAGAGCAGGAGTGGCTCGCACGGCGCGACCTTCTTCGGCAGTTGGCGCTGCGTGTGACGGTGAATCAGGCGCCGCCACCGCCGCCACCAGCAGGGACGGCCCGTGGTGGGGTTGGTGGAAGCGCAGCGCCACCGCCACCACCAGCAGTGGCGCCCAGTGGTGGGGTGGGTGGAAGCGCAGCGCCAGCGCCGCCAGCAGGGACGGCCCTTAGTGGGATGGGTGGAGCCCCCGCCCCTGGGTCGCCAGCTCGGCGACCCGCACGCAGGCTCTCCGCCGCAGCGCTCCTCGGAGTGTCCGGCGCCTCCTTGGTGATTCTCGCTGCGATTGTGTTCGTCGCCGCGTCATGGGACGCGTATGCGCCCGTCGTCCGTGCGGGCTTCCTCATTCTGTTCGCGGCTTTCTTCGCGTGGCTCGGGATTCGTGCAACTCGCCACGACTTCGCAACGATTGGCGGCTCGCTTGGCGTAGTTGCCGTGGGATTTGCTGGCGTCGCTCAACTCGCATGGCGCATGGATGAGGGAGGGGCGGAACCGTTCACGATCACGCTCATGATCTTCGCCGTCGCCGCAGCTGGTGTCGTACTTGACAGAACGCGCCTGCGCGCCGTGGGAGCGACCGCCGCCGTTGCGGTACCGCTCGCCGTCCTCGCGCTCGCGATTGAGTTCGCGGCGAGCACCGAATCGGAAGAGATTGCGGCAGCGCGCTTCGTGATCGTCACCTCGCTCGCGGGCCCTGCGTTCGTGTGGCTAGCGCGGCTGTGGTCGAAGCCATTGCATCGCGGCATTGTCATGTGGTCCGGAGCCTCGCTCGCGATCGTCGGCGCAGTTGCCGTGATCGGGCTGCCCTACGCAATCGACGAAGCAGGCTCCCTCGCGCTCCTCGCGATGCTCGCTGGCATTGGCGCTCTCGTGGCAATTGCCCGGTGGCGCCCGCTTGTTGGTGCCGGACCGCTGACGGGCGTCGGCGTCGTCACCACCGTGACGCTTCTCAATGCCGTGACCGACATTGTTCATTGGGGCTGGCGTACCGACCTCGTTCTCGCCGTCATGGTGGCGCTCACGGTGCTGATGCTGACGTTCGGAACACAGCAGTGGCGAATCGCGGGCTTGGCAGGGCTCGGCCTTCCCGTCGTGTGGCTCGCCGTGCTGTGCGCCGCGACGGGGGCGACCACGGTTGTCGTGTCACTGTTTGGCCCTGACGTGCGCTCACCCCAGCGCAACAGCCTCGACGGTATCGAAACGACGCATTCGTTCGCCTACGCGGGCATTCTCGTGGTGCTCGCTGGTGGCGCGTGGCTCATGCGGGCATGGCGTCTCGGGGCACGGACCGAGCGACTTCGCGTGATCGTCGGCACCTGGCTGAGCGCCGCCGCGCTCGTCGTCGGGGGCTTCGGCGCCTACAAGGTGTCGGAAAGCGCGCGGTGGCTCAACGCACCGGGAATTGTTGTCTCCGCCATCGGTCTGTGGATCG
>JAEZXC010000102.1 GCA_023442845.1 Actinomycetes bacterium
GGACCAAGCAGACCCCGCTCCGGATGACGCCAGCGCAGGAGCGCCTCAAAGCGGTCCGTGCGGCCGGTGACAAGGTTGACGATCGGTTGGTAGTGGACCTCGAACTGCTCGCGGTGGAGGCCGGTGACGACGTCATTGGCGAGGGCCGCCCGTTCCTTCGCATTTGCGTGCATCGGCTCGTCAAAGAAGGCAATGGAGCCTGGCTCAGCGCCTTTTGCCCGGTACATCGCAGCGTCGGCGTCGCGAAGCACCTCCTCGGCGGCAAAGTACGCCACCTCACTTGATGCGATGCCGATGCTCGCGCGCGTGACGACCTCGTGGCCGTCAAAGGAGTTCACCCGCGCCAACGCATCCTGAATGCGCATGGCGGCGAGCAACGCGTCGTCGGCCGTGGTGTCAGACAGCAGCACGACAAACTCGTCACCGCCAAAACGAGATGCCGTGTCCTCCGCGCGCAACTGTGACGCGATCGCCTTGCCCACCCACTGCAAGACGAGGTCGCCCACGTGGTGGCCGAGCGAGTCATTGATGAGTTTGAAACCGTCGAGGTCCATGAAGAGTACGGCGTACGGGGCGCGCGATCGCTGCCAGCGGGCCATCGCCTGATCGAGCTCGCGGACAAAAAGCTGGCGGTTGGGGAGGCCGGTCAGCGCGTCGTACAGAGCGCTGCGTCGTACTTCCTCTTGCCGACGCTGCGATTCGAGAGCAGCCGAAAGCAACGACGCCCAGTGCTGGTACGTCTCACGCGCGGTGACGGCGTCGATCTTTGCCACCACCGCAAGCAGGCCCCAGTTCTTGTCGCGCGTGCTCACCGGTACAACGACCGTCACCTCGCGGCTTCCCGGATCTGCCTGCTGCATGAGAACGCGCGGTGGGAACTCATCGGTTCGCAGGTTCGCGCCCACCAGACCGAGCGACTGTCCGCGCGAGAAGTCGCCCACCACAGTCAACGTGTTGTGTTCGGGGTCCCCCTCCCACAACGCGAGTGCCGCCGCCTTGACGTGGGTCGTGGCAAGCCAGTGAAGATCTCGTGGGTCACGGCCGCTCGTGTCGAGCAGTCCGGCATCGACGACGTACTGCTCAGCGATCGCGGCTGCGGACCGCTCGGCTTGGTGAAGCGCCGCTCCCGCTTGCGCCTTCCACACCGCCGCGGCCAAGCGGCCCGACGCTGCCGAGGCACCGAGGTAGGCAAGGTCGTCGTCTTCGGCTCGGCGGTTCACGCCAATCGTGAGCGCGTCCGCAAAGCGGCGCAACGCCCCCGGGCCAAGATCGAGGTTCTGCAAGCGACCGGTGAGCGCCTCGATCCGGTCGGCCGGAGCGTCGTTGCCCAAGATGAGTAACTGGGCAGCCTCACGGACCACCTCTTCAACTGCCAAAAGGCGAGTCCCAGCGGCAACCGCACCCATCCGCATGTCGCGCAACAGCGCTTCGCGCAGGCGGTCCGCCACGCCATCTTCATCGGCCGGCGTCAGCCCGTCTTGCTGGAGAGCCCTGATGCTGCAGCCGCACGAGCCGCGGGTCACAAACATGACGGAGTCGGGATGGAACGTCGTGTGAGGCACCTCTTCGCCACGCGTCTGTTGGAGAGCGAGGCGGCCCGCGATGGCGCCCACCTCGTCGAATCGCGCTTCGACGGTGGTGAGCGGCGGCGTGGAGAAGGTACCGCCGGCGACATTGTCGAAGGCCGCGATGGCGATGTCGTGGGGAATCTTGAGCCCCGCCGATTGCAGGGCGCGCATCACGCCCACCGCATTACGGTCGGTCGCGATGGCGAGTGCCGTAGGTCGCGGAGAGGATCGCAAGACGGAAACCGCAGCCCACCGGCCTCCCGACTCAGCGTTCTCCGGCGTCTCGAACTTGAGACCGAGGTCGACCTCAAGCCCATGCCTGCGCAGCACCGTGCAATATGCCTCGTAGCGCTCGGCGATGTCCCGCTGTGCCATGTTGCCCACAAAGCCGATGCGGGTGTGCCCATGGGCAACCAGGTGCTCGACCACCGCTTCCATGCCCGCGTGGTTGTCCGGGCGCACTTGTGGCGCAGAGAATCCCTCCACTTGGGTGCTCGACAGCAGCACGACGGGCTTGCCGATGCTGCGCAATCGGCCAAGGTAGTTGCCGTCGACGGCCGTGGTGACGGAAATGACAGCGTCCGTCTCGGACCACGCAATGGGCATCGCAAAGTCGCCCTGAGCGCCAGCCTCGTCTCGAGTGGAGTGCTCCTTGAGCGTCTCCATGATGACCACGCGTCCGTTTGCCCCCACAACTTCACGCGTGACGCCAGCGAGTACGTCGCCGAAGAAGTCTCCACTCAGAGTTGGCGTCAGTACGAGTGTGATCGGGGCATTGGGCATCCTTGTCCAATCTCGAGCGGCTGTGCAGTCCTCACGATCCCAATCGGCACATTCGCACGCCGTGCAAGGGAAGCGGTGAAGCCACCGGCATAAATGAGAAGGGTGGCGCGCCGTAGGCTTGTCCCGTCGCAATCCCCAACGTGAGGACGCCTGGTGACCCACACGCCCCGCCCAGCGGTGAGCCGGGGCGCGTCGTTCATCTTTGGCATCAGCGCAGTCGCCTATCTCGTCGCGGTGCTCCACCGCACAGCCCTCGGTGTGGCGAGCGTCGATGCGGCAGCCCGATTCGACATTGAGGCGACCGCGCTTGCGATGCTCGCCGTCCTCCAAATTGCGGTCTACGCCCTCATGCAGGTGCCCGCAGGTTTGGTTCTCGACCGCTGGGGCCCCGCGCGCGTCATCGTCATAGGGTCGCTCGTTCTAGCCGTGGGCCAAGCGGTCATGGCCTTTGCGCCGGGGTTCTGGTGGGCACTCGGCGCACGCGTTCTCATCGGCGCCGGCGACGCCCCCATCTTTATTGCGGTGACCCGTCTCATCTCGATCCACTTCCCGCCGCGGCGGGTTCCCGTCATGGTTCAGGTGGCGGGACTTATCGGCATGTCTGGCCAACTCGCCACGACAATCCCGTTCGCGTGGGCGCTACGCGTTGGCGGGTGGGAGCGCGCCTTCGGCGGCCTCGCAGTGGTGGGACTACTCGTCGCCGCCTTCGTCTTTCTTGTGCTTGTGCGGCCGACGCTGGGCGAGCCGCGCGAGCGGACCGCGGCCTTTTCGCTCACGGAGGCGATGCGGACGCACTGGCACACGCCGGGCGTGCGGCTCGGATTCTGGTCGCACTTCTTGGGCCCGTTCTCCTCGAACGCGATCGCGCTGCTGTGGGGGGTGCCGTTCTTCACGATGGGCCACGGGGTCTCGAAGGCGGAGGCGAGTGCGTTGTTGACCGTCCTCGTCATCGCAAACATCGTCGCCGGACCCGTCCTCGGTGTCTTCACCGCTCGCCACCCGCTACGGCGTTCATGGCTCGTGCTTGGCGGCGCTGCGATGACTGCTGGGGCGTGGGTAGCGGTTCTTGTTCCGAGCGAGCCGCTGCCGCTGTGGCAACTGATGATTTTTGTCGCGGTCATCGGAGCAGGTGGCCCCGCCTCGCTCATTGGTATGGACTTCGCGCGGTCATTTGCTGTCCAACACCGTGCGGGATCCGCGACCGGCTTTGTCAACATGGGTGGCTTTGCGGCAACGGTGCTTGCGGTGCTGTTGGTGGGGATCGTTCTCCAGGTCACGTCCCCGCCCGGGTCTACCGACTACACGCTCAGCGAGTTCCGCCTTGCCTTTGCGTCGCTTTCGCTGCCGTGGGTTATGGGAGTGGTCGGGGTCATCCGAAGCCGTCGAGGGACTCGCGCCGTCATGGCCGCAGACGGCGTCGTCGTACCGACGATCCGCGAGGTGTGGCAGCGCTATCGCGAGCGCTAGCCCACCACGGAGACGTGCTCCCTGCGGTGCGCACCGGACTCAATGATGTCGACAACTGCCTTCGCGAAGTCCCCAGCTGAAATATAACTAGTTCCCTCGCTATCAAAGAGCGCGACCTCGCCACCCAAGCGGTATGCGCCCGTCGTCGGGCCCGGGGCGAAAGATCCAAACGTTGCAGCAGGGCTCACAAAAGTCCACCGGAGCTCCTTTGGCTCCGCCGTCAACATCTCGAGAATCGAGTGCCCCGCTAATGCCTCGTCGCGGTACTCCGCAGGGACGTCGCCCTCAATGAAGCGCGGCGCATCCGGTGCCGGGCGTAGCGACGAGAAGCCGCCGATCACCACCAGGGGAACTCCCGCCGCCCCTGCACGCGAAGCGAGAGCCTCCGCAAGCTGAAGGTGTTGATGGGCCATGTCGCCGCGCGGCGACGTCGCCGTCACCACAACGTCGGCGCCATCGAAGGCACGCGTGCGCACCGCCTCGTCAAGTGCGGAACCGCGCACATACGTGACGCCCGGGACTGCGGTCACCGGCTCATGACGAGACACTGCCGTGACGTCATGGCCCCGTTCGGCAGCCTCAGCGACAATCGCCGCCCCTGCGTATCCAGTGCCACCGATCACGGTGATGCGAGCCATCAGGACCTCCAATGAGAAGAGCGAACTACGAGTGGCAACGCGGCCTCGCGCGGTGCCATTCCCTTATGTCACCAGAAAGTTGAAACGTCAACTGACGCGCCGGTGACCGCTCGTCACCGCACCGCTCTTCGTCGGATCCGTCGTACGCTCGAGTCATGACCGCGCCTCTTATCGACCTGAACGATGGATCACGGATCCCTGCCGTCGGCTTCGGCACCTACCCGCTCATCGGCAAGGAGGGATACCGCGCAGTGCGCTCGGCGCTTGACGCGGGTTACCGCCTCATTGATTCTGCGGTGAACTACGAAAACGAAGGCACTGTGGGCAAGGCGATCCGCGACTTCCTCAAGGAGTCCGGCACGGACCGCTCGGAGATCACCGTTCAGACCAAGCTTCCCGGCCGCCATCACGACACCGCACGCGCCGTGCTCTCCGGACAAGAGTCCGCTGCCCGGCTCGGCCTCGACCAGATCGACGTCATGCTCATTCACTGGCCCAACCCGATCACCAACAAGTACCGCGATGCCTGGCGGGGCCTTGTCGAGTTGCGCGAGCAGCAAGTTGTCCGCTCCATTGGCGTGTCGAACTTCACCGAGCAGTACCTCGCAGACATCATCGCCGACACGGGCGTGACGCCTGTGCTCAACCAGGTCGAGCTCCACCCGTACTTCGTTCAGGAAGCGCTGCGCGCCGAGCATGCGCGCCTCGGCGTCGTCACGCAATCGTGGAGCCCCCTCGGCAAGGGCAAACCCGCCTATGACGAACCTGCCGTGGCCGGCGCTGCCGCAGCTCACGGCGTCACACCGGCTCAGGTGATCTTGAGGTGGCACCTCGAGCTGGGCGCGATTCCGGTGCCAAAGTCCGCGACGCCGTCTCGGCAGGCCGAGAACCTCGATATCTTCGGCTTCGAACTGACCCCAGCAGAAGTTGACGCGATCACCGCGCTAACCCGCGAAAACGGCCGTCTCTTTGGGGGCGATCCGACCAAGCACGAGGAGATGTAGGCGCATCACCCTCCGGCCAAAGGTCCACGGTTTGCGCTGAAACCGCGCCCTACGCTTTGGCCGTGATCACCACCGTCTCGCGTCGCGCGTGGCTGGTGTTTGCCGCAGCGGCGGCCGCCTACCTTGTCGCTGTCGCTCACCGCACCGCCTTGGGCGTGGCTGGTGTGGAGGCGCTTGACCGCTTTGGCACGGGCGCGTCGGGCCTTGCGGTGCTGTCGATCGCGCAACTTGCCACCTACGCCGCCCTTCAGGTGCCCGCGGGACGTTTGCTTGACCGCTACGGGCCGCGGCAGGTGATGATCGCGGGCTCGCTCCTCATGGCACTTGGCCAGGTGGTGATGGCAACGTGTCACGAGTACTGGCCCGCCGTCATCGCCCGTGTCCTCATCGGCGCGGGTGATGCGCCCATTTTCATCACCGCGTCGCGTCTCGTCGCACATTGGTATCCTCCGCGTCGCGCACCACTGATGATCCAGGCCGTGGCGCAGCTCGGCCAACTCGGTCAGCTCGCGGCGGCAATCCCCGTCGCCTGGCTCTTGCACGCACAGGGATGGAACACCACCTTTCTTGTGCTGGCGGGTGTCGGTGTGCTTGCGGCGCTTGCCGCGACCACTGTCCGTGTGCCTCGCGATCACGATGTCGGCGCGGCAGCGAGTGCTCGCGCCCACACCACCGTGACCATTTCCCGATCGGGTGTGTGGCTCGGGTTCTGGACACACTTCACGGCGTTGTTTTCGGCCAACACCATCGCGCTGTTGTGGGGCGTGCCGTTTTTCATCACCGCACAAGGACGCTCTCCGGCCGAGGCAAGTGCCCTGCTCACCGTGCTCACGTTGGCGAAGCTCGCCGGAGGGCCACTCGTGGGCACCGCGACCGCGCGTCACCCGATCCGCCGCTCCTGGCTCGTGCTCGGCTTCGCTGGCGTCACCGCAATTGCGTGGACTGCGATCCTGCTCCCATCGACGCCGCGGCCGATGTGGCAGCTCGTCGCGTTTGTTGCCGTCATCGGCGTCGGCGGTCCGGTGTCGCTTGTGGGCCTCGATTACGCCCGCACCTTCGCCGACCATCGCCGGCTCGGCACCGCAAATGGGATTGTCAACACGGGCGGGTTTGTGGCGACGATCCTCGCGGTTGGACTCGTGGGGCTTGTGCTTGAGATTGCCGCTCCCGCTGGCGTCTATGACCTCGATGCGTACCGCCTCGCATTTGCGGCGCTAGCGGTGCCGTGGGTCATCGGCGTCATTGGCATTGTGCGCACGCGGCGAGGTGCACGGCGCGACTGGGCAAGCGATGGTGTGGTGGTGCGACCTGTGCGCGACGTGTTGGCGGAGCGTCGCCGCGGACGCTCGTCGTAACCCGACGCGTCAGGCGCCAGGCGCGTCGCTTCCCTCAAGGACGGCGAGCACAAAGTCAACAACGCGATCGACATCGTGTGAGTTGACGTCAATGCACTCGGGGTACACCACATGCCAGTTGATGATCGCCTCGTAACCCGCGCCGACCGCCGCTATCGAGCGAATCATCTTGGCGGGATCAACCTGCTGTGGGTCGTCCACGCCGGTGACGCCCATCGCGAGGCGCAGGGCAAGCTGGTTGACGGCGCCGCTTTGCACCATCGTCTGGCCGACGAGTCGCGCGACTGTCGGATCCTTGAGCACCGTCACGACATCGGGGTCATGTGATGTGGTCGCGACGACGACGTCCCGGATGAACTGTCTGCGCCCCTCACGATCGGTGAGGTCGCGCGGCGTCTCCATGACGGCGCGCATTGCGGTCAGCGGCTCGGTGACGAGTTCCGCGAGAATGTCTTCCTTTGAGGTGAAGTGGTAGTACAGCGCGGCCTTTGTCAGGCCAAGTTCGTCGCTGATATCGCGGATCGACGTACCCGCAAAACCTCGCTGGGCAAAGAGCGCCGACGCTGTCTTGAGAATGCGTCGGCGGGTGTCAGCACCCGACGTGCGCCGCTCCTCTTCGATGCTCATGGCCTCATCTTCTCACCCTTGCTCACTCCAGCCCAGCACGCGTTACAGCGCCCCGCCCACTCGGCTTGACGAACGTTTAGTTAACGTGCCATCATCTCAAGCGTAACCCCTTACCAATCGTTTAGTAACCCTGGAAGGTCGCGATGAAGTCGCTCGCACGCACGACAACCTCTCGCCCACTGCTCGTCCTCTTTGCCTGGATCGCTGCCGCGCTTGGATTGACGATCGCCGCCCAGGCAAGTAGCCCTGACTTCCGTGACGTGTTTTCCATGCCGGGCGCGGACTCTTCCGAGGCGTACGACCTTCTGGACGAACGGTTCCCGCAAACGGCAGGCGACACCGACACCATCGTCCTCCGCGCGGACGAGGGGTCACTGGCCGCCTTTCGCGAGGAACTTGTCGAGGCACAGGACCGCCTCGCTCGCGTCGGAACCGTCACGTCCGTCGTCGGGCCGCTCGAGGCCGGCGGCGCCTCTCAACTGAGCGCGGACTCGCGCGTCGGCTACATCGCGGTCACCTACAGCGCCGATGCCTACAACCTGCCCCTCGCCGACATTGAGGCGGTGGCAGACATTGCACATGAGCTCGACGAGGTGGACGGCCTCACCGTGGGTCACGGCGGCTACCCAGCGTCACGACTGAGCAACCCTGAGGTGGGACCCGGCGAACTCATCGGACTTGCCGTCGCAGCCATCATTCTTGTTATCGCTTTCGGCTCCGCACGTGCCGCGACTGTGCCACTCATTTCTGCTGTCATCGCGGTGACAACCGCCGTTGCCGCTCTTGGACTCCTCACCGCCTACCGTCCGATCACGTCAAGCGGCCCCACTCTCGCCGTGCTCCTCGGCCTCGGCATTGGCATCGACTATGCGCTGTTCATCGTCAACCGCCACCGGCTCGGACTCAAAGCCCGCAGGCCCGTACAAGAGAGCATCGTCGCCGCGATGGGCACCTCCGGCCGCGCCGTTGTGTTCGCGGGGATCACGGTCGCCATTGCGCTTCTCGGCATGCTCGTGCCGCGGCTCAACTTCCTCACCGGCCTCGGGGTGACCGCCGCGATCACCGTGCTGTTCTCCGTGGCCGCCTCGATCACCTTGGTCCCCGCGCTCCTCCAGCTGTACGGCCTGCGCGTGCTCAATCGACGTGAACGCGCCGCGCTTGATAGTCCTGTCGAACCCGCCGTTGAGCACACCCCGAGCCGATTCGCCCGCCTCGTCGAGCGTCGGCCGCTCATCACGTCGCTTGCTGCGGTCGCTGTCATGGCAACCCTTGCTGTCCCCGCGCTGTCGATGCGGCTTGGCTCCGCGGACCAAGGCAACGACCCCGGCGGCACGCCCACGCGCGTGGCCTTCGACCTCATGAGCGAAGGCTTTGGTGAGGGCGTCAACGGCCCGCTCGTAGTGGTGGCCGATCTGGGGGCGCCTGGCACCATGAAGGCCGACGCTGCGACGGGCGCGCTCACTGTCCCGCCCGCGCTCGCCGCACTTGCTGAGAAACTTGCGGCCGATGCTGCTGTCGCCGCCGTCGTCGGCCCCATTCCGAGCGCAACAGGAGACGCGGCGATGTTCCACGTGGTGCCCCTCTCCCGGCCGCAAGCCGTTGAAACCGACGCGCTTGTCGAGCGAATTCGAAGTGACTACGGCCCGGACGCTGACGCCGCGGGCCTCGAGGTGCACGTGGGTGGAGCGACAGCGACCGCGATCGACTTCACCGATCGCATCGCAGCATCGATCCCGCTCTTCTTTGCACTGGTCGTCGGGCTGTCGATGCTCGTCCTCCTCGTCGCCTTCCGCTCGCTCCTTTTGCCCCTCGCGGGCGCGGCGATGAATCTTCTCAGTGCAGCCGCGTCGTTCGGCGTGGTGACCGCGGTGTTCCAGTGGGGCTGGGGGCACTCGCTCATTGGCGTCGGCCCTGGCGGCCCGGTCGAACCATTCGTCCCGCTCATCTTGTTTGCGCTGCTCTTTGGTCTTTCGATGGACTACCAGGTGTTCCTCGTGAGCCGTGTCGCGGAGCTCTGGCACGGCACCCGCGACAACGCGTATGCGGTGCGCCGTGGGCTGACCGACGTGTCCCGCGTCATCATCGCCGCTGCGTCGATCATGGTGGTCGTGTTCGGATCGTTCGTCACCTCGGACGCGCGCGTCATGAAACTGCTCGGCCTCGGCCTCGCCGTGGCCGTCGCGCTCGACGCCTTTGTCATCCGCGTGGTGCTCATGCCGGCCCTCATG
>JAEZXC010000121.1 GCA_023442845.1 Actinomycetes bacterium
GCGGCCTTGGAGGGCTGAGGATGAGTGCGCGCGCGGTCTTTGCCAGCCACAACGCACACAAGCGCGATGAGGTGTGGGCGATCCTCGCGCCACTGCTGCCCAGTTGGCGCGAGGGCGACCTCGCATCCGCTCGTGACGTCGACGTCCCACCGCCGGTTGAGGATGGCGTCACCTTCGAGGAGAACGCGCTCATCAAGGCTCGCGCTGTGTGCGTTGCCACCCGCCTGCCCGCGATCGCAGATGACTCGGGCATCTCGGTGGACGTGATGGGCGGCGCACCCGGGATATTTTCAGCGCTGTGGTCGGGGGAGCACGGGGCGGACCAGGCGAACCTTGACCTCTTGCTTGCCCAACTTCGCGATATCGCGGATGAGCATCGAGGTGCCGCGTTTGTATGCGCTGCAGCCCTCGTGATGCCCGATGGTCGCGAGGTAGTGCGCGTGGGGCGCATGCCGGGCCGCATCGCGCACCGTCCTGCAGGCGCCGGTGGCTTTGGCTATGACCCGATCTTCATTCCTGAGGGGTACGAGGTGACGGCCGCCGAACTGACCGCGGCGCAAAAGAACGCAATCTCTCACCGTGGCCGGGCATTTACCGCCCTCGCGCCGGAGCTAGCCGAGCTTTAGCGTCGGCCAAACCTAGCGTGGGCCACTGCCAGCGTCGGCGTCCTTAGTTGCTAATCGATCCGCAGTGAAGCAAGGCATGGCGCAAGAGGATGTCTTGCCCGCCGGTCATCTCGGCCGCGACCTCTTCGCTTGCCGCTTCCTCGGGGCTGAGCCACACAATGTCGAGGGCGTTCTGGCTCGGTTCGCAATCGCCGTCCACGGCAACCACATAACTGAGTGCGACTGCATGTTGGCGCGCATCGTGGAACGTGCCGTAGCCGGCGGTGGGGAAGTACTCCGCAATGGTGAAGGGTGTGGGACTGAGCGGCACCCGGGGCAACGCGGCAAGGCCGAGGTCCTTCTCAATGTTGCGGATAATCGCTTCGCGAACGGTCTCGTGATAGAGGACGCGACCCGCGATGAGCGCGCGTGACATGACGCCGCCGTCTGCACGAAGGAGTAGTCCAACCTCGGTAATCTCTCCCGTGGAATGTGTGCGTACCGGCACGACGTTCACGTAGAGGATTGGGAGTTCGGACCGTACCTGGCTGAGCTCTCGGTCGGAGAGCCAGCCCGACGGCTCGGGTGGCAGTTCGGCCATATCGGTCATGCCACCAGTGTGCAGTCTCACCGGAGACCTGTGCAGTCCCCCGCGCCGGGTGGGGTGGAATCGGCGCCGCGCCGAGACCGCCCACGGAGCGAGGGTCAGGGCCCGACTAAACTAGTCGGGAATACCCCCCGGGGGTATCGACGTTCGAGAGACGACGGGTATTGAGCCCGACGGGAGGACATCATGGCAACTGTCAATCTCACCACTGACACGTTCGACGAGGTCGTCAGCAAGGACGGCATCGTCCTCGTCGACTTCTGGGCGGACTGGTGTGGGCCGTGCAAGAACTTTGCGCCCATTTACGAGGCCAGTTCCGATGAGAAGTCGGAGATCGTGCACGCGAAGGTCGACACTGAGGCCAACCAGGATCTGAGCGCCAAGTTTGGCATCACCGCCATTCCGACGCTCATGGCGTTCCGTGACGGCATCATGGTCTTCAACCAGGCGGGGGCGCTCCCTGCGCCTGCGCTCAAGCAGTTGGTTGAGGCCGTTGAGGGTCTCGACATGGACGAGGTGCGCGCCAAGATTGCGGAGCACGACGCAGCGGAGCACTGAGCTTCATCGCATCAGGCCCGGTCCCTTGCGGGGCCGGGCTTTTTGCATGCGCACTTGTTCGTGCCGCTCGCCGGTCCCTATGAAGAGATGAGGGGGTGGTGCGCGGAGGGGGACTTGAACCCCCACGTCCGAAGACACTGGAACCTAAATCCAGCGCGTCTGCCAATTTCGCCATCCGCGCGCGCCTTAACAATAACTGGTCAGAGGTGGCCCTAGTTTTGGGGCTGGTCACCCTCTCAGATGTGGGAATGTCCACACGACACACCCTCGTATCTGCGCCGGTACGTGTCCTAGTGTCAGGTTCATAACGCTTTCAGTGACGGCCGTCCGTGGTGGCAAACCCTGAACATCTGGGGGCCGAGTGCCGATGGAAGGGGCATGCACATGCAGACTCCCGCGCGTTGTGGCGCGTCCTACCCGGGCGCGACGCGGCGTGGCACGGCAGTTTGCTCCACCACAGGCGGCGTGCCGAAATGCGCACCGAAGGCTGTGGCACAACGGGCCAGAGGGCAGGCACCATGACAATCAATGCACACACGCACGTGACTGACGCGCGGTGGACGCAACTTCTCGACGACGCGATCGCAGGTCACGGCGTCGAGTGCCATTTCCAACCCATTGTCGATCTCGATCACCGCGTTGTTGTCGGCTATGAAGCGCTCGCTCGCTTCACGCACCCAGACGCGCAAGGGGTAAGCCCCGACGTGTGGTTTGCCCGTGCGCGAGCGCGAGGCGTGCAGGCGGACCTTGAGTCGGTCGTGTTGTCGCTTGCTCTCGACCGCCGAACAGCGTTGCCAAAAGATTGCTTCCTCGCGGTCAACGTGGAGCCCGATTCGCTCCGTCACCCTCGCGTCCGCGAGGTGTTCAACCGTGAGGCGGACCTCACCGGCCTCGTGGTCGAGATCACTGAGCACTCAGCGTGGGAGTGGGTAGACCTCGAACCCTCGATCAACTATGTGCGTTCCAAGGGCGCGCTCATTGCTGTGGACGACGCCGGGGCGGGGTACTCAGGCTTGCAGCAGATTCTCGAGTTGCGTCCGTCGATCCTCAAGCTTGACCGCGCGATCGTTCAGGGGGTTGCGACCGATGAGGCCAAGGTGGCCCTTGTCGAGATGATTGGTTTGTTTGCTTCCCGCGTGGATGCGTGGGTGGTGGCAGAGGGCATCGAGTCACTTGCCGACGCGAAACGTCTTGCCGACATGCGGGTGCCGCTTGCTCAGGGCTTCCTCTTTGCACGACCCGGCGCCTCATTTGCCGAGATCGATGAGGACGTCGAGCGTCAGCTCGCAGCGTTCGCCGACCAGTCTGGCGACACGATGCATCGGCTCATCGAATCAGTGCCAACGATCCGTCAGGAAGAGTCGATTGAGCACGCATGGAGCCATGTCGACAGTCAGTGGGTTGTTGTTGTTGACGGCCAGCAGCGTCCCCACGGGCTCGTCAACCCAGCGGCTGCGATTGCGGGCGAACTCATTTCGACCTTGACGGTCAACGTGAACGCGCGTCCAGCCGAGGTTGCTCAACGGATTTCGGCTGCGCGGCACGAGCCGGGCCCGCCCGTGCTCGTCACCGACGATCACGGTGCGTTGCTTGGCATCGTCACCTTGCGCCGCTTGCTCGGCAAACTCAGTTCGCTCGCGTCCTGACGAAGCGTTTCGACGTGCGGGCGCACGCCCGCCGTGCCGACGCGGGCTCGCCTTCCTTACGCGTCGATGCCGAGATCGCGCCGCAACTTTGCGACGTGACCGGTCGCCTTCACGTTGTACTGCGCGAGTTCCACGGTGCCGTCGGGGGCGACAACAACGGTCGAGCGAAGCGAGCCGGTCACTGTCTTGCCATAGAGCGACTTCTCACCGAAGGCGCCATAGGCCTTCTGGATGGAGTGGTCCGGGTCTGAGACAAGGGTGAAGGTGAGCCCTTCAACCTCGCGGAACTCAGCGAGCTTCTCGGGAGTGTCCTTCGACACGCCCACCACCTCGTAGCCCGCTGCCTTGAGAGCGGCCAGCGAGTCGCGGAAATCGCACGCTTGAGTGGTGCAACCCGGCGTCATCGCTGCAGGGTAGAAGTACACAACAACATGCTTGCCGCGCAGCTCGCTCAGCGTGAAGGTGCCGGTGTCGGTGGGGGCGGTGAAATCGGGGGCGACATCGCCCTTGTTCAGTCGAGTGCTCATGGTCCAATCAACCTATCGTGTGCGGGCCAGATTCCCTCACGGGGCCTTCCAATCCCGATTTCGTCGCCGTCCGAGAGCCTGGTAATGTGTTCTCTCGCGTCATCAGAGCGCCTCTAGCTCAATTGGCAGAGCAACTGACTCTTAATCAGTGGGTTCCGGGTTCGAGTCCCGGGGGGCGTACAACAGGCAAAGGCCCGGTCCAGATGGACCGGGCCTTTGCCCATGAAAGAGCCGGTTATCCCGCCAGTTCACCATCGGAACTGAAGACAAGGCCGATCGAGACTTCACCTTGGCGGATCGCGGTCTTGGTCAGCGGGCCACCCGCGTCGAGCGACGCGAAGTCGGTGACGTCGACACCGTAGACGTCCTCGAGGCCAAGTTGGCAGAACGGCCGCTCCGGGCACTCCGGCGGACCACCGAGGGACAAGCCGCCACCGCACGCCTCGGCGAGGTCGGACAGCGTCGTCACACCGTATTGCTCGGCGAAAGCGGTGGTCACGGCAAAGGCGTTCTGGTCCTGCGCGTCGGACGCATCGCCAAAGACGATGCCGACCTGCGAGCCAAGCTCAGCCAGAGCGTCGGCCGTCACCTCGATATCGCCAGACGCGACGGGCGGAGCGTCGGCGCCGTTGAGACGCTTATTGAGGAACTCCGCCGCGGTTGCCGCGTACTCCGGCACGATTGCGATCTCGCCAGACTCGAGCGCAGGTAGGTAGGTCTCGCGGTTTCCAATGGTCCGCACGGAGGCGTCATACCCCGCGTCGCGGAGCACCGCGGCGTAGATCTCCGCAATGGTGATGTTCTCCGAGAAGTTCGCCGCGCCAATAGTGAGTGACCCGGAGCCACTTTGAGGAGCGCTCAAATTGCGATCCGCCACAAAGGCGGCGGCTACCTCTGCGGACGTCTGACGATCAATGTCGACAGCCTTATTGAGTTCGATGAGGGTGCGAGTATCGAGCGCTGCCGAGACGACGTTGAGCGCCTCGATGACAGCCTCGTCCGCAGCGACGTCCGCGTTGACTGCTGGAATCACGTTGTCGGAGTTCTGCAGGTTCTGGTCATCCTCGAGCACGACGAGGCTGTCACCAGGCACCGGCAGACACACAGTGGCCGACGTTGCAGGCAGTGAAGAGTTTGCCGCACCGGAGGGGGCGGCGGTGTCTCCAGAATCGGACGAGCAACCGGCGAGGACGAGCGC
>JAEZXC010000009.1 GCA_023442845.1 Actinomycetes bacterium
ATCGTCGGCACCTGGCTGAGCGCCGCCGCGCTCGTCGTCGGGGGCTTCGGCGCCTACAAGGTGTCGGAAAGCGCGCGGTGGCTCAACGCACCGGGAATTGTTGTCTCCGCCATCGGTCTGTGGATCGTCTGGACGATGTGGGGCCCTTCGCAACGCCGGCCAATGCGCCTCACTGCCGTTGCTGTCGGGACAGTGGCTGCGGTGCTTGGGCCCGTCCGCATCGCCGCCTTCGAATCGGGCTTCACCGACGCGGAGGTAACGGCGTGGGGCGTCAGTGTTGTCGTGGCGATTGCTGGGCTCCTCTACGCGCGCCGGATGATGGCGTGGACAGTGGTCATCGCATCGCTTGCCACGACGATGCTCGTCGCGGCCGTGGTGTGGAGATTCTCGGAGAGCATCGAACTGACGGTCGTTGCGGCCGCGCTGAGTTCGACCGTCATCGCTGGTGTGGGCGCAATTGCGCGTGTGGGAGCTGCGGTGAATGGCCCCGCGCGCGACCAGCAACCCGGCCTCGACGCTGGTGGAACCCAGAGCCAGGTGGCGAGGATCTCGGCATCGACCGATCTTGCACTCATCGGCGCGCTACCGGCTCTTGCCGTCGGTGCGCTCTATGCCGCCTACGGAGCCGCCGTCGGCAGTGTGTGGGCGTTGATGCCGTCGGGCGCATGGACGGTCGAGGTCACGTGGGCCGAGCCAACCACGGCAGGCATTACGGTGCTGGCCGGCGTCTTGTGTGCGCGCAGTGTTCGGGCACCCGCCATGCAGGCGGTTTCTCGCCTGTTTGTCGGCCTCGGGCTCATCGCGTTCATTCCTCAGCTGAGCGGACTTGTGGCGAGGCATCTGCCGGCCTCCGAACACCCATGGTTAACGGTGGTCGTGCTCGCAGTGGCGCTCGCCGCATGGTCAGCCACAGCGCTCGCGCCACTGCGTCACGCGCGCATCCCGGTGGCCGTCGCAGGGGTGGTGGCGACAAGCACCATCGCAGTGAACTGGCTCGCACGCATGGCTGTCGACGGTGCCGAATGGCGCATCATCGTCGCGCTTCTTGTCGTGACCCTCGCAGGGTTCGCTCTGGGAGTGCGCTGGCCAGTCTTCACCTTGGCGCCCGCCCTCGCGACGGCGTCGCTCATCGCTCCCGCTGCGCTTGTCAAGGTGGGCCCATGGGCCGCGGTACTCGCAGCAACGGCGAACCTCACGGCTCTCGTGTGGATCGCGCGCTTGGAAATTCGTCGGGGAGCCAGGCCGACGATGTGGCTCGCTGGCGCACTGCCAACCGCACTCGTTGGCGCAGGCGCGGCGGCTACCTCAGTGTGGATGGCCGGGCGCGAGTGGCTCGAATCACGGGAGTCGGGCACGGTTGAGGGTCATTACCCGGCGCTGGTGATCGTGGTGCTTGTTGTCGTGTCCGCCCTCGCTTGGCCGCAGGTGAGGCGCCATGGCGCCTCCGTCGTCCTTGGCGCGACAGTGGTCGAAGCCGGATTGGTCCCGTCCCCAGCAGGTTGGGTGGTCCTCGCAGTTCTCGCACCATGCGCGGCCGAGGCAAGTGCGCGGTGGAACGGCCGCGCCGGGCTGCAACGGCTCCACGGGGTGCTCGCGATCATCGCCGCCGCAGCGTGGATGCCGTGGCGCGTGGGTCCCGCGGCCATCGTTGAGACTCTCGCGGTTGCGGTGTTTGTTGTGACAGCACTACGCGCGGCACACGGCAGCTCAGCGCGCATCACATGCGCCATCGGAGCGCCGCTCATCGCGGTCCTGGCTGCGATGCACGGCCTCATCTTCTTTGGCACGGGCTATGGGCCGAGCGCGTTGGGAGGCGCCACGATTGGGCTCACGGTGGCGATCGCGCTTGTCGCGGGCAAGGTGCTCGGCAGCGAGGGCGCCGCTTGGGTGCTCGGCGCCATCACAGTGGTGATGCCGTTCGCCACCACAGATATCCTCGCGAGCGGTCTCTTGCTCCTCATTGCCTGCGCTGCGTGGTACGCACTGTTCGCATTCAATGGTGTGCCGTGGGCGCGCATCACGGCGCTGTGGCTTCTCAGCCCGGCCGCCGCACTGTTGCTCGCAGCAGTTGGGGCAACGGCGCTTGAAGCGTATGTTGCGGTTCCGGGAGCAACGGTGCTCGGCCTTGGGCTCATCCGGATGCGACGCGACGCGACGATCAGAACCTATGCGGCGCTTGCGCCCGGCCTTGGGCTCATCCTCATTCCGTCGTACGTCGCAATGGCCCTCGAGCCCAACGTGCTTGTTCGCCCGCTCGCGCTCGTTGCGGCGGCGGGAGTCCTTGGCGCCATTGGTGTGTGGCGCCAGTGGTTCGCACCACTTCTTGCCACCGCCGTGACGGCGGTGGTGCTGGCGACGTCGCAGGTCGTCGTCGATGATGCGCTGGTGCCGCGATGGGTGAGTTTTGGCTTTATCGGAGCAGTGCTGCTCGTGCTCGGCTTCACCGCCGAGCGCATTCGCACCATGCGCTAAACGTGATCCGAGAATCCCAACTGCCGTGCGGCCTCGTACACGGCAATCGCCGCCGAGTTCGACAAGTTGAGGGAGCGTCGGCCCGGAAGCATCGGAATGCGCAACCAGGCGGTGATGCGGGGGTGGTCGAGCACCTCGTCGGGCAGGCCGGTGGGCTCGGGTCCAAAAAGGAGAACGTCGTCGGAGCGATACTCGACGTCTGTGTAGTACGTGGTTGCCCTGCCGGTGAACGCAAAGACGCGAGACTCCGGCACCGCCTCACACAACGCGTCGAACGAGGGGTGCACGGTGACGGTCGCGAGGTCGTGGTAGTCGAGACCTGCCCTGCGGAGCTTCGACTCCTCGAACGTGAAGCCGAGTGGTTCTACGAGGCGCAGATGCGCGCCCGACACCGCTGATAAGCGGATCGCGGCGCCCGTGTTCTCGGGGATACGGGGCTCAAAGAAGGCGATCGATGGCATTGCGACGGGGCTCACCAATGCAGTTTCCCACGCTCTCACACGCCCGCTTTCCTTCAATGTGATGTTGGCCACAGATCGGGCGATTCCCCCATAAATGGGGCTACCCGATGTGGGGGCAACTTCTTACGGTCAACGTGGGCCGCTTAGTGCCCACGACCCCGGGGGGTAGAAGACGGTGCGGGCAACTGTATTCGTCGGCGTCTCCGCGGTAGTGGCGGCGCTGATCGCAATGAGTGGCTGGATTGCGCCCGTAAACGGCTCGGTCGCTCGCGTTGACGCGGCTCTCGATGCGGACGCAGGCGTGGGCCCGTCACGCGACCTCACCCCGCTCACCGTCGTCCTCATGGGCGATTCGTATACGTCAGGCAACGGTGCGCGCACGCCTCAGGCAGACCCTGCGTACTACGGTCCGGAGAAGTGCCTACAGTCGACAGCGACGTGGGGTGAGCAATACGTCGACGCGTTGGCGCGCCAGGGTTACGCGGTCACGATGCTCAACAGGGCCTGTTCGGCTGCCTCGACTGATGCGTTGCTGCACGACCGCTACCTCAAGGACACGGCGGTCATTGGCTACCCCGAGGCCGAAGCCCCCGATGCGCCACGTGATGACGTCTTCTACGAAGAGTGGGCACGGGGTGATGCACGATGCATTCCCACCCCCGCCTCGGACGAGTACATCGTGACGGACGTGATGCGTACATCGACACCGGATGGTACGACTGCCGTCGCCGTGAGCTGTGAGCGGTGGCTACGCGCCCAAGTGGATGCGCTCAACCCCGACGTCGATCTCGTCCTTCTCACGGTGGGAGGCAATGACGTGCACTTCCCCGACATCGTGCGGGCGTGCCTCATTCTCGGCGACGTGGACGAGTGCGAGCGTGCCCTCGACATTGCCGATGCCTATGTCGCCAATGACTTCACGGCGGACCTCATTGACGTGTTTGCCGAGATTGAGCGCCGCACCGCGGGCAATGCGCGCGTTGTCTATCTCGCCTATCCGAACCTCGAGGTGAACGATGACCTCGAGCTGACGGGCGTGAGCGGCGGCGAGGTGACACGCATCAACATCTCGCAACGGTTGGACAATCTCGCGGATGCGGGGCTTGAGTCGCAACGCCGCGCAGTTGAGGCCGCCAACGCCTTGGCGCAGCACGACGCCGTCATCTTCCTCGACGCGATCCCCGAACTCTTCGCGGGTCACGAGCCCGATGCGCGGCCCGCGTCGGTCAACGAGGACCGATGGATGTATGAAGCATTCGAAACGCTTAACCGGGATGAGTGGTACCACCTCAAGCCCGAGGGACATCGCGAGATCGCGCGTTTTGTGTCGAGCTTTGGTGACTTCGGGGCAGCACCCCCGCCTGGGCGTCATGCTCCAGCGCGGGACATCGCGCTCGTCGTCGGCGACCGCGGCTTGGCGCACGAAGCAGCCGCGCAAGCGCTAGAGGACACGTCGCTGTGGGAGGGCGCGTCGATTGCGCTCATCGAGCAACGCGTTGCTCCGGACGGCGTCAGTATCGAGCGGCGCGTCGTGGCCCAAGGAGCAAGCGCTCGCGAGGCGGCTCAGGCCCTAGCCTCCGCCAGCCGCCCCGGATGGCTTCCTGCGACTGACGTCGTGTTGGCAAGCCGCTGGAACGCGACGGCTCACGTGATCTACGTGGGCGAGGCAAGTCTCAGTTTGCGGGATATCGCTCCTGTGTGGAGCGGCGAGGCTCAGGGTCGCCCGGTCGACGTTGACATGCGTACCGTCGACGTGGCTGCCCTTCGTATCGGTACGCCCGGCGTGGCGAATGACCGGATTGATGAGGCGCTTGAGGATGTGCGCGATCGCCTCGTGAGTGCGTTGGCCGACGTGCAGGCGGCGCCTCGCGCGTGGGCGGGTGGCCCGTATGTGGCGACAGGTAGTGCGGCGGCGCTGAATGCGCAGGGCTCGTACGCGGCCTCCCATGCGACACCGACGCGACAGGGCCTCACGTTCGAGTGGGACCTCGATGCCGACGGTGTCTTCGAGGCGCGCGCGCCGGGACCGCAACTCAACGTTGGCCCGGGTCACCTGTCTCCAGGATGGATCGCAGTCCGCGTCACCACCCCTGCGGGCAATGCGTCTATTGCACGCGCGTGGGTTGCGTCGGCGCCAGTCCTTGATGAGGGCGGCGCGGCCTGTTTTGGGGACGACGCTGGTCGAGGTGCGGCAAGCAGCCAGGGCCGAGTGGGTTGCGGCACCGAGCAGCCAAGCGCATCAGGCCCAGAGGCAGAGCCCATGCCACTTCTCGATAACACATTGCGGTCGGCATCGGGCGATGGCTATGGCCACCTCGGCTTCAGTCCTCTCCTCATCGACGAGCGCGTGACGTCATCCGAGGGCGGGCGTGGCCGCGTCGGCGCACGGCCAGGTCGGACGCGGGAGAGAGTCCGCGTCTTCATGCGTCGCGAGCGGGCGTTGCTCGCACTGCTTGGCGACTCGCGTGACGTGAGCGGTGCGCTCGCAGCGCGAGCTTAAGACGACCAGATCCGGACGCGATCCGCAGGGTCGAGCCACAAGGCGTCCGCTTCGCTCACACCAAAGGCGTCGTACCACGCATCGATGTTGCGCACCACACCGTTGATCCTGAACTCCTCGGGTGAGTGGGGATCCGTGGCCACTTGTGTCCGCACGGCTTCGTCGCGCCTCTTCGTGCGCTCAGTGAGGGCGTACGCGATGAAGTATCGCTGCACCGCGGTGAGCCCGTCGACTAGTTCCACTTCATCGAGCGGACGGCCCACGGCGATGCGCAGCGCGCGCAAGCCAATCTCAACGCCGGCAAGATCGCCGATGTTCTCGCCCACTGTTAACGCTCCGTTGACCTTCACGTCATCGGGCAACTGCGCAGGCGAGTACTCGTCGTACTGTGCGATCAGCATGTTCGCACGCTCCATGAAGGCCTCGCGGTCGGCGTCGCTCCACCAGTTCTCGAGCGCACCGGTGCCGTCGTACTTTGAGCCTTGGTCGTCGAAACCGTGACCAATCTCATGACCGATGACCGCGCCAATCCCGCCAAAGTTTGCGGCGTCGTCGGCATCGGGGTTGAAGAACGGCGGCTGGAGGATCGCCGCTGGGAACACAATCTCATTGGCAGTCTGCAAGTAATACGCGTTAACCGTTTGCGGCGTCATGAGCCACTCGGTGCGGTCAACGGGCTTACCGATCTTCGACCATTCCCACTCGAGGTCGAAGCGCGACGAGGCCCGCACGTTGCCCACGAGATCGTCGGCCGCGGCGTTGAGGCCCGAGTAATCGCGCCACTTCTCTGGGTAGCCGATCTTGGGCGTGAACTGGGACAGCTTCGTGAGAGCGCGCTGGCGGGTTTCAGGGGTCATCCACTCGAGAGTGGAGATTGACTCGCGGTATGCGTCGATGAGGTGCTGAACAAGTTCGTCCATGCGCGTCTTGTAGGCGGGCGGGAAGTGGCGTGCCACGTACTCCTGGCCCACGAGTTCTCCTACGCAGCTCTGCACAAATTGCACGCCGCGCTTCCAGCGCTCGCGTTGTTTCGGTGCCCCGGAAAGCACCGTGCCGTAGAACTCAAAGTTCGCGCGCGAAATATCCTGCGTGAGGTATGCGGCACGCGCACCGACTACGCGCCAACGCAGCCACTGCTTCCAGTGCTCAAGATCGGTCTCGCGGAACATCGCGGCGAGTCCCTCAAGGAACGACGGCTCGTAGGCGATGAGCAGATCGTGCGCTGCTTCAGGCAAGCCCACCTCATCGGCCCACGCTCGCCACGGGAAGCCGGGGGCTTCGTTCGTGAGGCGTTCGAGCGTCGTCGGGTTGTGAGTGAGGTCCGCTTCACGGGACTTCACGACATCCCAGTGGTGGGAAGCAATGGCAGTCTCAAGCGCCATCACATCGGCCGCGACGAAATCGACTCCGGTGAGGGTGGCCATGCGCTCCATGTGGTCGACGTAGGCGGTGCGGATCGGCTCGTGCGCCTCCTCGCGGTAGAAGGCCTCGTCGGGAAGTCCGATTCCCGATTGGAAGATGTACACGACGTTGGAGTCGGGATTGAGTTTGTCGGCGAATACCTCGAAGCCGATGACGCCGCCCACGCCCGTCGTTTGCAGCGTGGCCATCGCAACGGCGAGTTCGTCATGCGTTGTCGCGCCCGCAATGAGGCTGAGGTCGTCGGCGAGCGGCTCAATGCCAAGCGAGTCGACCCGTTCTGTGTCCATGAAGCTTGCGAAGAGCGCACCGATCAGAGTTGTCGGTGGCGCTTCGTCGATGATGGCGCGCACGTGCTTTTCCGCTTCATCGTGGAGACGATGGAAGCTGCCGTCGGCGGCACGGTCCTCGGGGATCTCGTGCGTGTCAAGCCACGGCCCATTGACATAGCGGAAGAAGTCGTCTTGTGGACGAACGGTGGGGGAGAAGGCGGTCGGATCGATCGAGGGGGCTGAAT
>JAEZXC010000012.1 GCA_023442845.1 Actinomycetes bacterium
AGGCTTTGGGTGAGGTTCTCGCGGTACGCAAAGAACTCAGCAATCGCACGGTAGACCCCACCAAGCAGCAGGCCAATGAGCGGGACAAACACAATGTCCTTGAAGTGGACGCGCTGAATCACCACCACGAACACGGCCGTGCCGGCGAGGGCGAAGATCGTCGAGATCACCACCTTGCCCATGACGGGTGCGCTCGCGAAGAGCAAAAGCGACACAAGCACACCAAGCGCGGCGGCGTCCACCGTGCCCGCTGTTGACGGCGCGACAAATCGGTTGCGCGTCAGCTGTTGCATGACGAGGCCCGACACGGCGAGCGCACCGCCCGCAAGAATGAGCGCGGCCGTGCGTGGGGCGCGCGACAACGTGAGGAGGCCGTGCTCGTCGGAGAGGCTAAAGAGGTCGGCGAGTCGCACGTCGGCCGCCCCTACAACCAATGAGGCTGCCGAGAGAAGCACGACAACCGCGAGCGCCACCCACAGGGCGACGCTCGCGGTTGTGATGCGTTGACGCATAGGGACGGTCACTTCACCAAGGCAGCGATCTCGTCGTACACGGCGGAGGTGGCGGTGAGGCCGCCGAATGCGAGGTACCAGTACTCGGGCACCACATACGCGATGCGGCCGGACGCTGCGGCGGTTGTGGCGGCCACGAGGTCGTTGTCGAGCAGCTGCTGAGCGCTTTCGCCCTCGGCACCAATGGCGGCGTCACGGTCGATGACAACGAGCCAGTCGGGGTCGGTCTGGGCGAGGAACTCGTAACTGATCGAATCGCCATGCGAGTCGATGGTGCCCTGGTCGGTCGCGGCGCCGAGCCCCAGCGTGTTGTAGACGAAGTCGTAGCGACCCTCGGCCGCCGGGCCATAGGCACTCAACTGCCCGCCCGAGGTGAGGACGATGAGTCCGTCCCCAGCGTCGGCCGCCGTCGTGGCAACCTCTGCCGCCTGTGCGTTGATCGCCTCGATCGCTGCCTCGGCCTCATCCGGCGCACCGAAGATGGCGCCGATGGCACGGGTGTTGCGCTCGAAGGACTCGACAAAAGCGTCCGAACCCCAATCGAAGGAAAGGTCGATTGTCGGCGCGATCTCGGCCATCTGATCAAAGGTGACGGCGGAGCGTCCGCCCACGATGATGAGGTCGGGATCGGCAGCGTTCACCGCTTCGAAGTCGGGCTCGAAGAGCGTGCCGCCGTTGGCGGTGGTCGTCGTGTAGTCGCTGAGGTACGACGGCACCACGTGGTGGGGGATGACGACGACTGCGTCGCCGAAGCCCAGCGCGTCAATCGTGTCGAGGATGCCGTGTTCGTACACAACGACCTTGGTGGGGTTCGTTGCCACGGTCACCTCACCGCGGGCGGTGTCGATCGTGACGTCAGTGGGGGTCGCGGTGGCCGTTTCGCTGGTGGATGATGCGGCCGACGCTGTCGTCGACGTGCTGGCTTCGCTCGTCGCGCATGCGGTGAGCGCGACGGAGGCGACGACCGCTGTCACAGCGGCGAGCACGGGGCGGGTTGCCTGCATGGTTCTCCTAGAAAGGTGGAAGGGAAAGTCGACGACGTCGTCGAAGTAAGGCAAGCCTTACCTGGGGGCCCGGAATTACGCTACACGTAGGTTGTGTAATTGCAAAACGTCTGGAGGATGCGGGCTTTTCGCAGCGTCGGCCCCCTGCCCAGGCGGGTGCGCGTCGCATGCGGCGTGCGCGTTCGAAAGCGCGACACGCTCCTATGTTGTGTCCCTCGCTTTGTCGGGAACAGAAAAAGTACGCACAACGTTGAGAAACTACGTACCCGCCAGAGCGCGAGCCTCACGGGGAGACGTAGGCTGAGACTAGAGCGCCCGGCCCCTTTCCCCCCCTCAGGGGTCGGGCGCTCGCTCCCTGCTGATCTCCGTGGGTCTCGCACTGTGGCGGGTACATTGCTTTCGGCTCCGCGCCCCGCCCATGGCAGGTGGCCGTCCGAACGCCGACGCCGATCCCGCTAACGTGGGTGCAGAAGGAGTGACGATGTCGCCTAACAAGATCGTGAAGACCGACGCCGAATGGCGCGCTCAACTCGGAGACTTCGAGTACAAGGTGCTCCGTGAAGCAGCGACCGAACGGCCCTGGACCGGCGAACTCCTCGAAGAGAAGCGCACGGGCACATTCAAGTGCAAGGCCTGCGGTGCGCAACTGTTCAGTTCGGACACGAAGTTCGACTCGCACTGCGGCTGGCCGAGCTTCTACGACGCCGAAGAAGGCGCGGTCAACCTCACCGAGGACCTTTCGCTCGGCATGGTGCGCGTCGAGGTGACATGCGCGCGTTGCGACTCACACCTGGGTCACGTGTTCCCTGACGCTCCGCAGACCCCCACAGGCGATCGGTTCTGCATTAATTCGGTGTCCCTCGTCTTCGATGCGGCCGACGCTGGGGCCGACGCTGCAGGCGAGGCCAACTAGGTGGTTGAGCAGCGCCGCTTCCGGCGTCCCGCCATGCTTGACATGGAAGAGGCCGAACAAATTGAAGGTGACATCGATCCGCTCGATCGTGCGCTCGTCGCGCATGAGTCAGCCGCTGCACTGGTGAATCAGGCGCGCGCGAGCCGGGACCCCGAACTCGTCGCCAGGCTGGTGCGCCTCGTTGAGGAAGAGGGCATCGACAC
>JAEZXC010000018.1 GCA_023442845.1 Actinomycetes bacterium
GCGCTGAGGTTGACTGCCACGCGCCCCATCGGGATAAAACGTGCCGCAATGATGTAAAGCGTGCCGCGATGCTCGAGCGCATGTTCGGCCCAATCAAGTGCGGCAATGACGCGCGGGCGGTGAAAGAAGCGGTGGTTGCGGATGTCGACCTTGGTGCCGATGGTGTACGTCAGCTGGTCGCCACACCATGCGCCAAGTGCCGCTGCGACAAAGACAAGCGGGAGGATCGGCTTGCCGACGGCTTGCCATGCCGACGCTGCCGCAATGACCGATGACTCGCTCGGCACCACGGGAAACACGCCGTCAATGAGGGATACCGCCCAGATCGCGGGATAGATCCACCAGGACTCGACAAGATCGAGGATGCCGCTCTCGATGTATTCGGAGAGGTGTGTTATCCAGTCCCAGACGTCGCTCACCGGGCCAGTCTAGGTGGCGCTGCGCGCAACATAGGGAAAGCCGCTGGCGTCCTGGGCTAGAGGGCGAGTCGGTTTGCCACGACGGCGGCAAGGGCGTCGGCGTGACGCTGCGCGTCCTCGTGGGTGCCCGCCTCCACCATCACACGCACGAGTGGTTCCGTGCCCGACGCTCGAAGGAGCACGCGGCCGCCGTCACCGAGTTCGGTGCGCACCGCGGTGAGGGCATCGGCAAGTTCGGGATCGGTGTGGACCCGCGAACGGTCTACACCACCAACGTTGACAAGCACTTGGGGCAGTGTCTCGACGCCGGCAAGCAGATCTGCGAGCGAACTGTTCGATGACGCGAGCGAGCCGAGCAAGAGCGACGTCAACACCCCGTCGCCCGTCGTCGCGTAGCGCGACACGATGATGTGCCCCGATTGCTCACCACCGAGGGTGTACCCGCCTTCGCGCATCGCCTCGAGCACGTAGCGATCCCCCACCGCCGTCTCGACAATGTCGATGTTCTCGCGACGCATCGCGTGGTGGAGTCCCAGGTTCGACATGACGGTGGCCACAAGGGTGTCGTGATAGAGCGTGTCGTTGTCGCGCATCGCCACCGCCAGCAGACCCATGATGTGGTCCCCGTTGATGATGGCGCCTGCGGCGTCCACAGCCAAGCAGCGATCGGCGTCGCCGTCATAGGCCACGCCCATATCGGCGTTGTGCTCAACAACCGCAGCTTGCAGCGCGCCCATGTGAGTGGACCCGGCGTTCGCGTTGATGTTGCGACCGTCCGGCTCGCAGTGAAGACGAATGACGGTGGCACCCGCGGCCTCAAGAGCGGCCGGGCCAATCTGTGAAGCCGCCCCGTGGGCACCGTCGACCACCACGGTGAGGCCGGCCAGCGGCGTCGCGCGGTCAGCAAACTCAGCGACGGCCTTCTCGAGGTGGGCAAGATAGTCGGCGGCCAAGTGGCTCGCGTCAGTGATCTCACCGACGGATTCGCCCACCGGGCGATCCCACTCTTCGTTGAGGCGCTCTTCAATCGCATCCTCGACGGCGTCGGGCAGTTTCACACCGCCGCGCGCAAAGAACTTGATGCCGTTGTCCGGCATCGCGTTATGTGATGCCGAGATGACAACGCCTAGATCGGCATCCACTGCGCCGGTGAGATACGCGACAGCCGGCGTCGGGAGGACGCCGGCGTCGAGTACATCAACGCCTGCCGAGGCGAGTCCTGCCGCCACAGCGGACGAAAGGAACTGGCCTGACAGTCGGGTATCACGGCCGAGGACGGCGCGGGGGCGATGTCCGGAGAACTCGCCACGTTCGGCGAGTACATGGGCAGCCGCAACCGCCAGGCTGAGCGCAAGCTCGGCCGTGATGTCGCGGTTGGCCAGTCCACGGACTCCGTCCGTGCCAAACAGTCGCGCCATGCGCGCTGACCTCGATTAACGCTTCGAGTACTGAGGAGCGCGACGGGCCTTCTTGAGACCAGCCTTCTTGCGCTCGACCACACGCGCGTCACGCGTGAGGAAACCAGCCTTCTTCAGCGAACCGCGGTTGTGCTCGGCGTCAATGGCATTGAGCGCGCGCGCAACGCCGAGGCGCAGCGCACCGGCCTGACCCGAGGGGCCACCACCGTGGATGCGCGCGTGGACGTCGAACTTCTCCTCGATGTCGAGCAGAGCGAACGGCGAGTTCACGAGCTGCTGGTGCACCTTGTTGGGGAAGTAGTCCTCAAGCGTGCGGCCGTTGATCGTCCACTTGCCGGTGCCGGGCACGAGGCGAACGCGGGCAACAGCCTCCTTGCGGCGGCCAAGGCCGGCGCCGGGGGCGATGTCCGAGGCACCCTTGCCACGCACAGGCGCGGTCTCAGTCGTGTACTCGGTGGGAATCTCGTTCTCAGCGGTGACGTCAGTCATCTGTTCAATCCTTCTGCGGGCGCTTACTGCGCGACCTGGGAAATCTCAAAGGGCTTGGGCTGCTGAGCGGCGTGCGGGTGGTCAGGTCCCGCGTATACCTTCAGCTTGGACAGCTGGGCGCCTGCCAGCTTGTTCTTGGGCAGCATGCCCTTGACAGCGTTCTCGATCACCTTGGTGGGCTGGCTCGCGAGGAGCTCACCGATCGGCTTGGTCTTGAGACCACCCGGGAAGCCCGAGTGACGGTAGACCTTCTTGTCGGTCAACTTGTTGCCCGTCAGCGCCACCTTTTCGGCGTTGATGACGATGACAAAGTCGCCGTTGTCGATGTGGGGTGCAAAAGTCGCCTTGTGCTTGCCGCGAAGCAGCACAGCAGCCTGGGAGGCCAGACGACCGAGAACCACGTCAGTAGCGTCGATGACGTACCAGTTTTTGGTCACGTCACCCGGCTTGGGAGAATACGTACGCACTGTGAAGCCTTCTACTCAGAGTCGGTATGCGGTACAAAAATGCACCGCGACGTTTCGGTCGGCGGGTCCTGCGGCGGCGAGTGGGAAACACCAGTCCACGGGGAACGCACAACGACCGGCAAGTCTACCGCTGTGCTTGGCACACGGTCAATTCGCGAGGGTTTCGCCGTCGCTCACCGGAGCGTCGTCGCACGGGGCGGTGCGCCGCGCGCGGGTTTGTTCGGCGCGAGCGGCGAGTTCAGCATCGTCCGGGTAGGTCACTTCTTCGAGCGTGAGGCCGCGTGCGGGAGCAACCGCGATCGCCTGCGAGCGCTCGGTGCCGGCCGCGACACTCGCGAGCCATTCCAGGTCCCGGCGTCCCTCCCCCACGGCGAGCACGGCGCCCACGAGTCCGCGCACCATCGAGTGGCAGAACGCGTCGGCGCGCACCGTCGCGACCACAAGACCAGCGTCGGGACCGTCCGCCGCACGTAGCCACGAGAACGCCTGCAAATCGCGGATTGTCGTCGCACCCTCGCGCGCTTTGCAGAACGGAGCGAAGTCGCGCAACCCCGTCAATGGCGCCGACGCTGCATTGAGGAGATCGACATTGAGTGGTTTGTCCTGCCACACCACGTGGTGGCGAGTCAGTGGGTCGCGCAAGCGACGGTCGTCGCAGAGACGATACGCATAGCGACGCTGGGTGGCCGAGAATCGCGCGTCAAAGCCCGGCGGTGCGATCGAGACGTCCCGCACCACCACGTCGGCCGGAAGCACGCCCGTGAGGCGTGCCCGAAGCGCGTCGGTTGCGGTGCGATCCGCGCGGCCCGGCAGGCGTTCCCACGCGTCGGTGGGGATATCAACGTGCGCGACCTGTCCCCGCGCGTGAACACCGGCGTCGGTTCGTCCCGCGACCGTCACGTGCGCTTGATGTGTGTCGAGGCCCTGGCCGTTGGCCGTCCGCACCACTTGGCGAAGTGCCGTCTCCAGAGTCTCCTGCACCGTGCGCAGGCCCGGTTGGGCGGCCCACCCGGAGAAGTCGCTACCGTCATAAGAAAAGTCAAGGCGGGCCCTCACAACCTGGCCGGAATCCAGCTCGGTCATGAGAACCCGCCTTGTCGCGCGGCGCGAGGGCCGACGCTGTCGTTACTTGTCGGTCGCCTCAGCGGACTCGTCGTCGGCACCCTCAGCAGGGTCCTCCGAGTGCTCGCCTTCGACCTGCGTGACCTGGGTCTCGGGCTCGGGAGCCTCTTCGACCGTCTCGTCAACGACGGGAGCCTCGTCGGCCTTCGCCGCCTCAGCCTTCTTAGCGGCGGGCTTGGCAGCGGCCTTCTTCGTGGCCTTCTCCGCCTCGGCCTTGACGGCCTTCTTGGCAGGAGCACCGAACTCGACCAACTCGATCACGGCCATCGGGGCGTTGTCACCCTTACGCGGACCGATCTTGGTGATGCGGGTGTAGCCACCCTCGCGCTCGGCGAAGCCGGGGCCGATCTCGGTGAACAAGGTGTGCACGACGCCTTTGTCCGAGATGACACCGAGCACACGACGACGTGAGGCGAGGTCTCCGCGCTTGGCGAAGGTGATGAGGCGCTCCGCGTAGGGACGAAGGCGCTTGGCCTTGGTCTCCGTGGTGGTGATGCGGCCGTGCTCAAAGAGCGACTGCGCGAGGTTAGCCAGGATGTGGCGCTCGTGAGCGGGGCCGCCGCCGAGGCGCGGACCCTTGGGGGGCGTAGGCATGTTGAGTGGTTCTCCTTGTTACTCGTCGCCGCCGGAGAAGTACACACCGGAGACAGACGGGTCGTAATCGTGACCGCCGTCCTTCAAGGTGAAGCCCAGCTCGGCGAGCTTCTCCTTTACCTCGGTGATCGACTTCTGGCCGAAGTTGCGGATGTCCATGAGGTCCGTCTCGGAGCGAGCCGTCAGCTCACCCACGGTGTGGATGCCCTCACGCTTGAGGCAGTTGTACGAACGCTGCGTCAGGTTGAGGTCCTCGATGGGCATGTTGAAGTCCTCCTCGAGCGACTCGTCCGTGTCGGACGGGCCGATCTCGATGCCCTCAGCGGCCTCGTTGAGGCTACGGGCGAGCGAGAACAGCTCGACGAGCGTGGAGCCGGCCGACGCGACAGCGTCGCGAGGCGAGATGGAGGACTTGGTTTCAACGTCGAGGATCAACTCGTCAAAGTCGGTGCGCTGGGCCACACGGGTCGCTTCGACCTTGTAGGTGACCTTGAGCACGGGCGAGTAGATCGAGTCGACGGGAATCTGGCCGATCTCGGCGTCGTAGGACTTGTTGAGGGCGGCGGGCACGTAGCCACGTCCACGCTCGACCGTCAGCTCAACCTCAAACTTTGCCTTCGAGTTGAGCGTGGCGATGTGCAGGTCCGGGTTGTGGATCTCGACGCCAGCAGGCGGCGCGATGTCGGCCGCAGTGACGGCGCCAGCACCAGACTTGCGCAGGTACATGATGACCGGCTCGTCGTTCTCCGAGGAGACCACCAATGACTTGAGGTTGAGGAGGATTTCGGTGACGTCCTCCTTCACCCCCTCAATGGTGGTGAACTCGTGCAACACGCCTTCGAAGCGGACGCTGGTGACAGCGGCGCCAGGAATCGACGAGAGCAGGGTGCGGCGCAACGAGTTGCCGAGCGTGTAACCAAAACCAGGCTCGAGCGGCTTGAGCGAAAACTGCGAGCGGTTGTCCGAGATGACCTTTTCGGTCAGGGTGGGTCGCTGTGCGATAAGCACTTTCTCTTCCTTTCCGAGCACCCACTATTTGATGCTCGTGCCCTCCGGTTGTCCGTTCCGGCGGGTGTCAACGACTGGATGGAATTGGCGCGAGTACGCGCGAGGGCTGAGCGGAGGGCCGCCAGGCGTCAAGACGTCCGGCGGCCGTCACCACTAGCCGCGACGACGCTTGGGCGGGCGGCAGCCGTTGTGCGCCTGGGGGGTGACGTCCTTGATGGAGGTCACCTCGAGGCCGGCAGCCGTCAGCGAGCGAATCGCGGTGTCGCGGCCCGAACCCGGGCCCTTCACAAACACATCGACCTTGCTCATGCCCGCGTCCTGCGCCTTGCGAGCAGCAGCCTCGGCTGCCATCTGCGCGGCGTACGGCGTGGACTTGCGGGAGCCCTTGAAGCCGACCTGACCGGACGACGACCACGACACGACGGCACCCGAAGGGTCCGTGATCGACACGATCGTGTTGTTGAAGGTCGACTGGATGTGTGCCTGACCGTGAGCGACGGTCTTCTTGATCTTCTTGCGCGGCTTGCGCGTGGGAGCGGCCATGGCTTACTTCTTCTTTCCGGCGACGGTCTTCTTGGGGCCCTTGCGGGTACGAGCGTTGGTCTTGGTGCGCTGACCGCGGACAGGCATGCCCTTGCGGTGGCGCAGACCCTGGTAGTTACCAATCTCGACCTTGCGGCGGATATCGGCTGCTACCTCACGGCGCAGGTCACCTTCGATGGTGAAGTTGCCTTCGATGAAGTCACGCAACGTGACGAGCTGCTCGTCCGTCGCGTCCTTCACGCGGAGATCGGGGCTCACACCGGTCGCGGCAAGAATCTGCTGCGAGCGAGTGCGGCCAATGCCATAGATGTACGTCAAAGCGACTTCCATGCGCTTGTCGCGCGGGAGGTCGACTCCTACGAGTCGTGCCATGTGTTTCTACTCCATCAGTAGTCGGAGGTCTGACGCTCGGATTCCCACTGTGTCTGATGTGGGCCGCGGCCTCCGAGCCGCGGGTACCGGTATCCGGTTCCGAACGAGGTCTTCAGTTGTTGACGTCTAGCCCTGACGCTGCTTGTGGCGCGGGTTGTCGCAAATGACCATTACCCGGCCACTGCGACGAATGACCTTGCACTTGTCGCAAATGGGCTTGACGCTCGGCTTCACCTTCATGGTTGGCTTTCCTTCGCCGTCGGCGCCGCTGACTTTGGCGTCGGCGACGGTTTACTTGTAGCGGTAGACGATGCGGCCGCGGGACAGGTCGTACGGGCTCAACTCCACCACCACGCGATCCTCGGGGAGGATTCGAATGTAGTGCTGACGCATCTTGCCCGAGATGTGGGCGAGGACGAGGTGGCCATTGGTCAGTTCCACACGGAACGACGCGTTTGGCAGTGCCTCAACCACGGTGCCCTCAACCTCGATGACGCCGTCTTTCTTGGCCATATACTCCGCTAACGTCGATGAACAGGATCGTAGGCGCGCAAAAACGCCCGACAGACAAGTCTAGACCATGCGGCGGCACGTCTCAACCACGGGGATCAGCCCGCGATACCAGCGGGCGAAAGGTCACCGAAACGCGTTGCGTAACCGCTGCACGGCAGCGTCGGAGACACGCACATCGCGGTGGTCGGCAAGTTTACGCACAACCGTGGATGGCGTGCGCGGGTTTCGCAGCAGCGCAAGTAATACGTCCGGTTCGTGATCGTGTCCCAAGGAAATGAGTGCGCCCGCTGGCGTGTCCGTGCGGGTAGCGACAGCGGCCCGTACCTGTGCGGAACGGTGAGCGGCGTACGGAAGAAGTTCGGATCCGGTCACGGCTGGATCCGTCGCGCGTGCAAGGTCCTGTGCTGCGTCTCGCGCGGAAGGCAATCCCACCATCGTGTTCGTTCGTCCTCTCGAGGCTCGCGGCCCTGTGTCCTGTCCACACCATAAGCGCGCTGGCCCCACTCTTCGAGTGCTTGTGACGAAATAGACATAACGGGCATCTAGGTCACGGCGCGCGGAAGCCTCGCACCGGCGCAAGGCGCATGTCGGGCTGACTCTGGTGAACGGGGACGACTGTCTCCACGGCGGTCATCCGCTCGACCTCTTGACTAGCGAAGTCCTCGGCCGCTTGCGCCAATGCCGTGCTCGGCGCAACGTCGCGTTGCGTCTGCGTCGATCTGTCGTCCGCATCCATGCGCTCGGCAGCAGCGTGCCTTACGCGCGCCTGACGATGAAAAGCCAATTCGTCAAGAATGTCGCGGGGCAAGGCGGGGTTCGACAGGAGCGCGACAACCACCGCCACGTTTCGGTCGGAGGCGAGGTACTGCATGACGGAGCGCTGCGCATGATCGTTGAGCGCGACGGCAACTCGCACATCAGCCGAAACGTCGTGTGCGAGGGTGACCATGAGCCCAAGCGGGCAGTCGGGACGCGCCGCTACAGCCGCCCTCACTGCGTAGTTGCGGCTGCCACCAAGTTCGAGTAGTTCGTTCTTTGTGAGAGCAGGGTCGCTGGCAGCCCGTACGGCCGGACTTGCGCCGGGTGCGCGAGAAAATCCACGTGCCATGTGTCGGACCCCTGTGCCAAGCACTGCGACGGCGGGAGTAGCCGCCACCTCAACGCTAAGCGGCGCTCGTTACAGATGGCGTGCGCGTACGTAACGTCTGCGTGAACTGATGCTCAGCGTCGGACAAGAAAAACGGCGGCGATCCCGGTTGGGACCGCCGCCGTCCGCCCGGCCCGCCAACGCGGCTGAGGGGTGCGCGTTGGGGGCACGGACACTGAGGGGCTAGGCGTACATCCGTGCGGTGCGGAGACGGCGCTGAGCAAGGTCCCCGATCGACTCACGTTTGTGTGACACGAGGCGTTCGAGCACCGAACGCGGCGCGTTGGGGTTCGCCGCCAACGCCTCAAGCACACGCGCATCACTTTCGTGAGCAAGCGAGAGCATCGTCGCCAACGGGCAGTCGAGCCGAGCCGCAACGGCGGCCCGCACATCAGCCTTGCCGTGGGCGGCGAGGGCAACAAGCTCGGCGCGTGACGTTTGCGGGTCACGCGCGCGGAGCAAATCCTCGCTCTTGGTGCGGGTCAAGGAAAGGGCCATATCGAGAGGTCCTTCAACAGTTAGTGGGTCCGGGTGACAGTACGGAGCTGGGCCGTGTGACCTGCCGTATGCGTGGCGTACATGGCAGGGACGTCGACACCCGATCGGTGCGACGCTCCGGCGTGGGAAGTCCCGAGGTCGTCGGGAAGGGTAACAACGAGAAAGTCGTGTCCTGGGTGCTGTGCAGCACCAATGGGACGGTCGAGCTCGTCGAGCGGATCGCTCGGGCCGGGTTCGAAGACGGCGGCAACTTCTTGCGGCTCAGGCGCCGATGCCGGAGCGCTCTCACCGAGTGCCTGGGGGGCTGCCGCACGAGCCGCAGCTCCCAGCGTCGCAGCGTGGTCAGCGTCGAGCATAGCAATGTGTTCGGCCGCCACGTGCTCGCCGCCCAATGCGCCCGGACCGTCGGCCCACGCCGTTGCCCGCTCGCGGAGTTCGGGAATGAGGTGATCTTCTCCCTGCTCGTCCGCTCTCTCAAGCAGTGGCACGGTACGGATTCGGTGCGCGATCGCGTCGCGAATATCCTGGCGACGGTGCTGACCAAGACGGATCGCGATCGGCGCCTCCAGGTTCGGGTTGCCAATGAGAGCAAGCAGCACCTCGTGATGGCGGTCTCCAGCCAGGGCCTCCATCACCGAACGCGCTGCACGCGGATTGGCCGCCATGGCTGCACGCACTTCCCACCAGTCGTCATTGGCGAGAGCTGCCTGCACACCAAGCGGTACGTCATCGCGACCTGCAATCGCCTCGCGCACCGAGCGATGGCGCGACTGGGCAAGCAACGCAATGTGCATGCGGTGCAGGCCTGGGCGTGCGGCTTCTGCACGCTCCGCCTCGGCCGTTGACCGTGACGCAGTAAGTCGCTTGGACATGGTGCTCCCTGAACGCAAAAAAGGGCACCGGCGGTTTCGCGCCGGCTTTGCCGACCGTCACCAGG
>JAEZXC010000052.1 GCA_023442845.1 Actinomycetes bacterium
ACCCGGCGCGGGACTTTGCGTTGGGTGCGGCGACGTGGCCCGAATTCATCGACGCTTTGTTTGCCGCGGCTGTGGCCGACGCCTCCGAATGGGACGTCGATATCGAGCCCGAGCGCGTGCTCGCCGCAGTCGACACGGTGCGGCCACACCTCGAAGAGGTCACCGAGCCGCGTTTGGTGCACAACGACCTTTGGCCCGGCAACGTCCTCCTCAACCCGACGACGGGCGAGGTCTTTGGAGTCGTCGACTTCGAACGCGCGCTCTTTGGCGACCGGCTTCAGGACTTCTGCGGCTCGGAATCGATGAACACGGGCCGAAACGAACCTGCTTACGTGGCGGGCTACGTGGGAGCAGGCGGGCCGACGCGTTGGGTAGCCGAGGTGACAACGGCGTCGGGCCTCGATCCAGCCGCTCACGCCCGGCTCACCCTGTACCGGCTGTGGGCGATGTCCGTGCAGTTCACCGAAATCGTGCCACGCGGGTTTTCGGGCGAGTGGGTGGTGGGCCATCGCGCAACGATCCTCGCCAACCGTGCCGAACTATTCCGTCAGTTAGGCGTCTAGAAGAGCGTGGCGCCTGACAGGCTGGCGCTCGGAGTCGCGACTTTCATCGACGGGTCCTCGTCGTGGCATACCAGGCCGTACTTGCGGATAAGCGGCGTGACGCGGGCGGCGAGCTCGTCTCGGTAGGAGCGCCGTGCGAAGGCACCGTCTCCGTACAGCGCCCGGTACTTGGGGACCAGGTCGGGCCGTACTCGCGCAAGCCATTGCGCGTACCACTCCTTTACCGCGGGCTTCAGGCGAAGAGACGAGTACGAGACTGAGGTCGCCCCCGCCTCGGCGATGCGCGCAAGCGCCGCGTCGACCTGCTCTTCGCTGTCGGTGAGGAACGGCAGCAACGGCATGAGGAAGACGCCGACGCTGAAGCCGGCGTCCGCGGCAGCGCGCACCGTTGCGAGGCGGGCACCCGCAGTCGGCGTGCCCGGCTCAACTGACTGCTGGAGATCGTCGTCAAAGACCGCAATCGACATGGCAAGGTCCACGTTGACAGTCTTGGCTGCGTCGGCAAGTACCGGGAGGTCACGACGCAACAACGTGCCCTTGGTGAGAATCGAGAACGGTGTGCCAGCGTCGGTGAGAGCGCCGATGATGCCCGGCATCAGCTGATACCTGCCCTCGGCCCGTTGGTAGGGATCGGTATTGGTGCCGAGAGCAACGTGTTCACGTTGCCACGACGGCCGCGCTAACTCCCGCTTGAGCACATCGGCAATGTTCACCTTGACAATGAGCTGGCTGTCGAAGTCGCGCCCGGTGTCGAGGTCGAGGTAGGCGTGCGAGGCGCGTGCGAAGCAGTACACGCACGCGTGGGAGCAACCGCGATACGGGTTGATGGTCCACCCGAACGGCACGGCACTGCCGGGCTGCTGGCGGGTCAGAGCCGACTTCGCCGCGACCTCATGAAAGGTCACACCCGCGAACTCGGGCGTACGAATAGAGCGAATCAGCGTGTTGAGGCGAGCAAGTCCCGGAAGCGTGTCGACCTGCTCTTCGCCGATCGCCTGACCTTGCCACCGCATGACAGCATTCGAACATATGTTCGATTCGCGGTCAAGTGGGCACATCCGACGGGGGTGGCGACCCCTTCGTTAGCACTGCTCGCGAAGAACTTCCTCGTAAACCCGCTTGTCCTCCGCCGTGAAGCAGCAGAAGATCACGTCGTGAACCGACGCCGCCACCCGGAGGGCTGCCTTTACTTCGCGGACCGCAATGCGTGCCGCCTGCTCGATGGGATACCCGTAAAGGCCGGTCGAAATCGACGGAAAGGCGACGTCGCGCACACCGAGCCCCTCGGCGACCGCGAGCACTGACCGATAGCACTGCGCCAACTTGTTTGCCTCGCCGTCAGTGCCTCCGCGCCACACGGGTCCGACGGTGTGGATGACCCAGGGCGCAGGCAGATTGAAGCCACGGGTCGCTTTCGCTTGGCCAACCTCGCAGCCGCCGAGAGCCCGGCACTCTGCATCCAGACCAGGGCCCGCCGCTTGGTGAATGGCACCGTCAACTCCCCCGCCACCCGTCAGCGACGGGTTCGCGGCATTCACAATCGCGTCGATCGCGAGCGTCGTGATATCGGCTCGCGCGGCTCTGAGCGTCGCCATTGCTCCACGGTACGCCGGGGTAGCGCCCGGGAGGAGACGGCCGACGCTATAACCACTTGGCTTTGCGGAAAACAGCCCACAATGCGACACCGAGTCCGGCCATAAGTCCTAGTGCGGCCGGGTATCCGAGCAACCAGTGGAGTTCTGGCATGTGGCGAAAGTTCATGCCGTAAATCGATCCGACGAGTGACGGGGCGTAGAGAACGGCCGCCCATGCCGAGATCTTCTTCGTCTGATCGTTTTGCTTGATGCTGATATCCGTTTGCCGCTGCGTCACCACAGCGAGATGGGTGTTGAGGGCGTTGTCGAGTATTGACCGATAGGTGTCAACACGCTCTGCGGTCCGCAGTGCATGGTCGTGGACCGTGCGGTAAAGGCGAAGCAGTTCCTCATCGAGCTCGTGCTCACGCGCGCGTGCACGAATCTGGTCGAGAACGTCAACGAGCGGGCGCGCCGCGCGCTCGACCGCAATGACCTCACGGTGAAGCTCATAGATCCTTTGGGCGATGGTCGAGCGGGCGTCCGCAGCGAACACCTCGTCTTCGATCTGCGTGATGTCCTCTTCGAGTTCGCGGGTGACGGGCGCATACGTATCGACGAGCTCATCGAGGACGATGTAAAGGGCTGCGTCGGGGCCTAAGCGCACGACATCAGGGTCGTCATCGAGGCGCGCGCGGACCGTGTCCATATCCGGAGCCGCGTCGAAGGTGAGCGCAATGAGCGCAGTCTTGGTTTGGAAGATGTGGATGTCACTGAACACCACTTGCTCTTCGGCGTCGTTGTATCGAACTGCGCGCGCGACGCACGCAAGCCCGTCGTCGTAGCGCTCCACCTTCGACCGCTGATCCCGCTCGAGTGCATCTTCGATGGCGAGCACGTGAATGCCGAAAACGTCTTGGAGGCGCCGAAGATCGTCCTCGGTGGGGGCATGGACGTGAAGCCAAACGAAGCTCTTGCCGCGTGGGAGTTTGACCGCAATGTGGTCAACATCGTCAATGTCGCTAGCGTGCTTGCCTCCGACGTAGACGGCACCGTTGACACTGCTCACCTGGCCTCCTCACCGCGTGCCCTGCGTGCTCAACACCCCCAGCATGTACCGGAAAGGTGCGCGGCGGACGCTGGCGCGCGGATACGGCAAGATGAGGAGAGAAGGAGGGCCCGTGACCAACGATTGGCAACGCCGCAAGAATGAGCGGCCGCACGAGGACCCGTCGCGCAGCGAACTCGAGAAAATGCGCGCGGACGACTGGTTCAAGTACCGCGCGGGTCCAGAACTTGTTGAGTTGCAGCGTGTGACTTTGGCCGTATGTCGCGAAGTGAGCGCGCGATATCACGAGGACCCGGCGGAACATACGGCGGCATTCGCGGCGATGCTCGACGCATGTGGGCCCGGTCTCGATATTCGCCCTCCAATCTCCATCGAGTACGCGGAGCGCTTCTCGATCGGGGAGAACGTGTTCATCAATGCGGACTTCCAAGCGATCGGCTCGGGAAGAATCACCATTGGCAACAATGTGCTGATTGGGCCCGGCGCGCGTTTCTACACCCCGAACCACTCGCTCGACATCGACCTGCGGCGGGAAGGTTGGGAGATTGGCCTGCCGATCACGATTGAGGACGACGTGTGGTTCGGCGGGTCCGTCGTCGTCTGTCCGGGCGTGACGATTGGTCGAGGTGCGGTGGTTGGTGCGGGGTCGGTCGTCACCAAGGACGTTCCGCCCCGCGTGGTCGTCGCAGGCAACCCGGCGCGCGTGGTCCGCGAACTGTAGAAGGCGCGCCTAGTCGAGGTTCGCGTCGGAGGTGCGCCGACGGCGAATGGGTTCGGACCCGATCCATGCGGCGACGAACGCGCCGATGACGATGAGGATGTCCCCCACGCTAAACGTGTTGGCAAACGGAAGCGGCTCGGGCCACGCCCAATAGTCGCCAAGCCACAGCAACACGGGATCGTCGAGCACAGCCGAATTGGCGAAGTCGAGGCCGTGGTCCACGCCGGCAGCCTCGGCGGCCTCGCGACGGGCCGGCAAGGTCCCCCCGTTGAGCGCGATGACGACGCCATTGATGAGCGCTCCCGCTCCCACGAACCACACACCGGCAATGGCGCGGTTCATCCACAGAAATACTGCGGCGGCCACATACGTAAGGACGTGCAGCACAGGGCCGACGCCGTCCGGAAGGTCAACCTTGAACACGAGAGCCTGGAATATCAGCACGGCCCACACGAGAGCGGGCCACCGCCACCGGTGAGTGAGAAGCCCAGCGGGCCATCGGCCGACGACAAGGGGCGACGCGAGCCCGATGAGGCACCACACGACAACAAGCACTGTCACGCGTCCTTGACGGCTGCTGTTGCGTGGAGCTCCTCGGTGAGCCGTCGTGTCAACTCGTCGACACTGAGCGGTCGTCCGAGATGGTAGCCCTGGCCGATCACGCCGACGTGCTCGCGAAGGATGTCAGTGGTCTCGTTGTCCTCGATGCCCTCAGCGACCACGCGGAGACCGAGTTCGAGCGCGAGCGCGATGGTCGAACGAACAATGATCCGATCATGTTCGTCTGTGCGCACGTTGCTGACAAAGGACCGGTCGATCTTGAGCTCGTCAATCTCAAGTCGTTTGAGATAGCTGAGGGAGGCGTTGCCGGTCCCGTAGTCGTCAATGGACACCTCGACGCCGAGTTCGCGAAGCGAACGAATGACAGTGTCGGCACGCGCGGGGTCGGAGAGGATTCCCGTTTCGGTCACTTCGAGCACGAGCCGATCGAGCGGGACGCCGTGGCGGATGGCGGCGTCCCACACGTTGTCGGGAAGCGCAAGGTCGGAAAGGTGACGGGCAGAGAGATTGATCGCAATACGGATGTCGTGCCCGGCGTCGCGCCAGACACGGGTCTGACGCAGTGCCGAGTTCAGCACGTATGCCGTGAGGTGGAAGATCACGCCGGAGTTCTCCGCGAGTGGGATGAACTCGTCGGGCGGGACGAGCCCGCGTTCGGGATGGTGCCACCGGACAAGCGCTTCGATACCAACGGTGCGGTTCGTCGTGAGGTCGACTTGCGGCTGGTAGACGAGCTGAAGTTGATCGTCATCAATGGCGGCGCGAAGCTCGGCGAGAATCTTGAGCTTCTCAACCGAGTTCACGTCGAGGTCAGGGGTGAAGGTGGTGACTCGGTCCCGCTCGACTTTTGCCTGGTACAGCGCAATGTCGGCGTTCTTCATGAGCGTCGCCACATCGGTTCCGTGGTCGGGCGCGAGGGCGATGCCGACGCTTGCGCGGACGAGCAGCTCGAGATGGTCGACAGGCATGGGGCTGTCGAGGGTCATCGCGAGGTCGTGCGCGGCTTGACGGACGTCGCCAAGGCTTGCTTGGACGACGACGGCGAACTCATCGCCACCGAGCCGGTGAATCGAGGCGCCTTCTGGTGCGGCGGCCGTCAATCGTTCGGCAACAACACAGAGAATCTTGTCGCCAACGGGGTGGCCGAGCGCGTCGTTGATGTGCTTGAAGTGGTCGAGGTCGAAGAGGAGGAGCGCGGGCCCGTACTGCACATCGGATCGCTGGAAGTCCTCGAGTGCGCGATTGAGAACGTACGCCAATCTCGTGCGATTGCCGAGACCTGTGAGCTGATCATGAACGGCATCGCGGGCGTGGCGTGCCGACGCCGCAGCGAAGAAGTGCGCCGCCACAACGGGCGCTGCTAGAAGAAGAAGCGCGCCCAGACCCTCCGAGGTGATGAGAGCGGCGATCGTGCCCACACTGAGGAGCACGACGTTCACGACGAGGTAGTCCCGTACGTCCTCGCGAATAACCGATCGGAACGTGCGTGATGTGACGATCGAGACGACGCCGGCGACGAGGCTCCAGTTCAAGGCGATCATGATGGCGCCGGCAGCCAAGAGCGGAAGGATGTGGGCCGCGTGGAATTCATTGCGGGGCCCGAAGTGGCTTACCCCGGCAATCGTCGAGAATGCGATACCGCTGGCGACCACGCTGATCGCGTACTGGCCAGTGTTGAAGGCGAACTTGGGGAACGACCTGCGATTAATGACGTCGTCGGCGATGCTTGCAACGAGTTGGACGCACACGGCGATGGCAATTCCGGACACGGCGAGTAGCGCGAGGACGAACGGCGTTGATGCTGAGAGCGACCGGATTTGCCCATCGGCACTTATGAGGCGGACCGGTATCACCTCGCCCGCGATAGCGGCCGCGATCAAGAAGAGAGTTGCCCAGCGGAGGTCTGTACTTACGGCTCCTGCCCACGAAGTAAGGAGCGCGACCGTCGCGAGGGCGACGAGGCCGATGAACGCGACGGCCCCGATGAATGGAAAGAGGCGCGCGGGTGGCGTCACAGGAAAGCCCCTACGTCACCCGCGCGCCGGAGAAAACTCAGTTCCACTTCCAACCGGCGCCGACGACTGCGGCAACAGCGATGAGAGTGGCAGCGCTCGCGCCAACGCGAGCAATCTTGGTGTCTGCGATGATCTTCCACTTGTCCATGATGTCCTCCTCAGTTAAGAGGGACGAGGACAGGAAACGCGAACATGTTCAGGCGGTCCTGCCCGCCAGAACGGTCCGGAATCCTAAGCCCGAAAAACGCCCCCGGTACGTGACCGTCGGTTGGCGGCCACAGGCACATCATGACCTATGTCTGCGCTCCTGTCAGATCACTTGGGACCGCGATTCTCAAGTTTGGAAAGTGGCATAGATCACACTTGTCACAGGCGTGTCGTGGTTCACACCAGCCCCATGTGCCGACCCGATATGCGCGCTTTGTCGTTTTCACTCAGCGAGAAACCTTGTCGACTCGGGACAACATCAAGCCGCCGCGTGGTTCACGAGATGACGTGAGAGTGCAGACGTCACGACAACTTCACAGATTCACCGCCCATGCTCACCCAACGCAAGGAGATGCCGATGACCTTCGACCAACTGACATTCGACAATCCGGCGGAGCGGTTCGCGGACATCAGGCCTCAGAAGCAGTCGCAACCGTTCCCGGGCAGCGCCGAGGATCTCACTCCGCGAGCGGATCACGGTGAGTCGTCATATAGAGGCACGGGTCGGCTTGTGGGTCGGCGCGCGCTCATTACTGGCGGCGACTCAGGCATTGGCGCAGCAGTCGCGATCGCGTTCGCGCGTGAGGGTGCTGACGTGGCGATCAACTTTTTGCCTGCCGAGCAGGAGGACGCCGAGAACGTCGCTCGCCACGTGCGAGAGGCCGGACGCAAGGCGGTGCTGTTGCCGGGCGACGTGCGCGACGAGGCTTTCTGTCGACAGCTGGTGCGGGACGCAATTGACGGACTCGGCGGACTCGACATCCTCGTCAACAATGCGGGGCACCAAATCTACTCGCGCAAGCTTGAGGACATCGACCCGGCGGAGTTCGACAAGACGATCAAGACCAATCTTTACGCGATGTTCTGGATCACGCAGGAGGCGTTGCCGCACTTGCCTGCGGGGTCCACGATTATCAACACGACGTCTGTTCAGGCGTACAAGCCGTCGCCGGTGATTGTTGATTATGCAGCGACGAAGGCCGCGATCAACGGATGGACGAAGGGGCTCGCGAACCAATTGGCGGAACGTGGGATTCGGGTCAACGCTGTGGCGCCGGGGCCCATTTGGACGCCATTGCAGGTGACGGAAGGCCAGCCGCCAGAGAAGCTCGAGGAGTTTGGCGAGAACACCGCGCTGGGCCGAATGGGTCAGCCTGTCGAGCTCGCCCCGGCATACGTCTTTCTCGCCTCACCCGAGTCGAGCTACGTGATCGGCGAGACGATCAACGTGAACGGCGGACTGCCCGTTCCGTGATGCTGCGCCGCGCGGCCCGCCACCAGTAACGATGTGGCGGGCCGCGCATTTTCGCACCCCCTCGGTCCCCCCTCGGTTCCCCCGTCTGGTCCCCCCTCGGGTCCCCCTCGGTTCCCCCACGACTCCAGCGCACCCGTCGTGCTCCCCGACTACCTGAGCAACTCCCTCCTGTTGAGCGATCGGCTCATGCGCTTACAACACGTCCGGCCATCTCAATGTCAAGCGCAGCGACTCCCCCAAGCCTTGGCGTGCGTGTCGGGTCGATCGTTGCGGGCGGCACAAACTCCACGCGTTGCGGAGTCGCAATGATGTCCCAGCCTTGTCGGTGAACGTCGTGATGACATCGCGTGCAAAGCATCACGCCATTACGAAGATCCGTCGTTCCACCTGCATCCCACCACGCGATGTGGTGGGCCTCGCAGTGCTCAGGTGGCGCGTGGCATTTCGCGCACCCGCCGTCTCGTTCCAGCATCGCTAACCGCTGCGCTCGCGAAAACAGTCGAACTCTGCGTCCAAAGTCAAGGACCTCGCTGGGCCCCGCGAGCACTGCGGGCAACACGCCCGCATCACCCGCCACCCGACGAAGCTGGGTCACCGAAATGGGCTGATTCACGCCGTCGATGTATCCGAGCCCGTGCCTCGCCTCGAGGTCCTTCCGATCGATGCGCACCACGAGCGTCGTACGAATTCCGTAACTATCGGTTTCAGTGCACCCCAGCACATGCCTGCAGATGGTGAACAATGCGTCGGCCCGCATTTGCCCTACGGAGCGCTGGTCAACCGCCTGCGGATCTTGATCCCGGCGCGCACGGAAGTCATGGGTGACGATTTGCTCGATTGCAGTGCGCAGCGGCGCGGCAGTGACCGGATCGAGACGAGCACTGAGCGTTACCATGCCGGCCTGATCTTCACTCCACGTGAGATAGCGCTCTTCAAACTGGCGCGCCTGCCGCTCTTCAAGTCGTGAAACGTCCGCCCGTGCGACGCAACGGGCGACCATGCGCCGCACGTCATTGACACTTAGCGTGAGAGCGTGCTTGACGAGCCGACTCTCGAGGTCGCGTAACTCCCCGCTGGGCACAGAATCCGTAATTGAGTCGAGCCCGGTCGCAATAATCCCTGCAACCTCAACGGACATCACACCCGATAGGACCGCTTCCGCAATCGCTGGGTACTGAGGCGCGGCGTCCGGGGCCATCGGCACTATTGCTTGCCCTGCTTCGATCGACCGACGCGCTTGAGCCTGCGTGCCACCCGTTGTCTTCGCGATGAGCGCGCCCGCGCTGCCATAGCCATGCTGACGAGCCAGGCCACCGCCTTGACTCTGTACCGAAGACCGCTTGGCAATTTCCCCGGAGAATCGGGCCTGTAGCGCTCCCGCAAGCCGCCCGAGCCGCGCGACCTCTTCCTGTGCCGCGAGCAGGTCCTCATGCCCGAGCTCCGCGATGTCACGGCGCGCGAGAGCCCCGATCGCATCAGCGATCTGCGCCAACTCCCGAGGCCAAACGTTCACAAATACATTCAAACATCACCCACTGACATGTCGGGTGGGTTGGCGAAATCTGTGGATAACACGCGCCGTCGGGACAGCGCGGGCGGCGCCGCGAGGGAGCACGACGCTGGGGTCGCGGTGCAGCACCGGGCGCGCAAGCGCGAGAACGCGGGCGGGGCCCGGAGGGAGGACGACGCTGGGGTCACGGCCGAATGGGAGGGTGCCGCAGCGCGAGCGGGGCCGGGAGGGAGGAGGACTCCCACCTACGCGCTCGGCTTCACCCCAGCAAATGCGTCGGCGAAGAACGGGATCATCGCCTCCTGGAGGCGCTCGGCGAACCGCCCGCTGTGGTTCCCGTCGTGCACTGTGTACACATGCGGGACACCCTGCGCCGTCAGGGCGTCGTCAATGAAGCCACAGCCCTCCCAAATCCATCGCAGTTCGTCGTTTGAGCCGCAATCAAGGCCAAGCGCGTTGAGGCCGAGGAGGTCGTCACGATGGGCCGCGATCTCGCTGTCGACATTCCCCAGCCCCGCCTGCCACACCGCGAACACCTCGTCGTCTCGCACAACCGCGCCGTCTACCAGGGCATACGGATATCGAAAGTACGGTGGCGCGTCATCGGGCGCCACTGCGGTGCCGTACGAGAACTCGAAGCTGTACGGCGACGCGATCATCGCATCGAGGAGCTCCTGCCCATCGAGCCCCTCGAGCCGCGCCATCCAGTCGAGAACCGCCGCAGCCCGCCCGGTCGAGCCGAAAAGCGCCGGCACATCGACACCATTGGCGCCGGTGATCGCGGGCGCCATCGCGTACACCGCTCCAAACACTTCAGGGTTGCCCATGCCGATGCTGAATGAGCCGTATCCGCCCATTGAGTGCCCGGCAATCCCCCGCGCGTCACGCGTCGCCACGGTGCGGTATGTCGCGTCGATGAAGGGCACGATCTCGTCGACGATCGCCTGTTCCCAGAGGC
>JAEZXC010000084.1 GCA_023442845.1 Actinomycetes bacterium
GGCACAAAGGGCGCGGCGTGCTCATAGCCTGCCGAGGGGATCTGAATTACCTTGAGGTTGCTGCACTCGCCCAAGCGGCCGTAGACCTTGCGGCCGCCCGTGTAGTGGGCAAGGCACGCGATGGTGATGCGTTCGCGCTCGGCCTTGGGAGCGTCGGCCTCAGCAGGGTTCCACACGACAACTCGCGCGTTGTCGCCCACGTCCCCAAGTGCCCGCGCGACATCGTCTGTAGGGACCGAAACGGTGATCATGACGACAGTGTGTCACGGCGCGGGAGGGCCTGAGCCGCCGCCAGAAACAGACGAGCGACAGGGGGCCAGCACCGCGTCGCCGCCTTGTGACGGATGCTGGCCCCGCTGTCGCTACGCGCTGATGGTCGCCGTTGTGAGACGCGGCGAACGGATGGAAACCTCGTGAACGTCGCCTACCAACGTGGTGGTCGCTTCGACCTCCTTGGTGGCAGAGTCGCCGCACCACAACTTCAGTTCACCCGGCTCGACAATGCGCTTGAGTTCGCGTCCCGTGAAGGCGACGCGAGAGGTCGGCACCGAGAACGTGACGGTCGCAGACTCGCCCGGCTCAAGTTCGACGCGCGCATATCCCACGAGCTGAGCGAGAGGTCGCGTGATCGACGCCCACGGGTCACGTGCGTACAGCTGCACCACGTGCCCACCGAAGCGCTCGCCGGTGTTCGTGACAGTCACGCTTGCCGTGATCGCATCGTTGGTCGCAACCTCCGCCGGCACCTTGAGAGCGCCGTACTCGAAGTTGGTGTACGACAGTCCGTGACCGAATACGGCCGCCGGGCTGTTGAGCAGGTTCGAGACCTCGCCGTCTCCACCCAACTGCGGGTGGAGGTACGTGTACGGCTGAGCGCCAGCGGAGCGTGGCAGGGTGACGGGAAGGCGTCCTGACGGGTTCACACGGCCCGAGAGCACACCCGCCATAGCGGACGCACCCTCTTCGCCGGGGAAGAACGCCTGGACTACTGCCGCGCAGCGTTCCACGGCCCACTTCACCGCGTACGGACGGCCCGTAATGAGCACGAGCACCACAGGGGTCCCTGTGTCGAGGATCGCTTCGACGAGTTCGCGCTGCACTCCCGGCAATTCGAGATCATCAGTGTCGCAGCCTTCGCCCACCGTGCCGCGTCCAAAGAGGCCCGCGAGGTCACCGACCACCACTACGGCAGTATCGGCGGCCGACGCTGCAGCAACGGCCTCGGCGAAGCCCGACCGGTCGTCGTCGTTGACGTTGCAGCCACGAGCGACCGTGACGTCGTCCCCGAACTCTGCACGGAAGCCCTCAATGAACGTCGGGGCTTCGAATCCGAGTTCGACTCCCGGGCGCTGTGACAACACGTGGTTCGAGAAGGAGTAGCAACCGAACAACGCTTGGTAGGTGTCGGCGTTGGGACCGATCACCGCGAACTTCTTGCCAGTGGCGGGCAACGGCAGGGTGCCGTCGTTTGACACCAACACGATGGATTGCTCGGCGATGAGTCGGGCAACCTCGCGATGCTCGGGGCTGTCGAGGTCGACACCGCTCGGCGGTTCGCCGCTGAAGTCAGCGTCGAGCAGGCCGAGCTCTTCCTTCTGCATAAGTGCGCGGATCAGGGCGCGATCAACGAGCGCCTCGTCGACGCGGCCATCCTCGATCGCCGCTTTGAGCGGAACGAGGTACGCGTCACCCGTCGGCAACTCGATGTCGACGCCTGCCTGCAGCGCTTGGCGCGCAGCGTCGGCGTGATCGGGCGCGATGTCATGAAGGATGTTGAGGAACGCCACTCCGAAGTAGTCGGCGACTACGGTGCCGTCGAAGCCCCAGGTGTCGCGCAGGACGCCCGTGAGAAGTTCCTCGCTCGATGCAACAGGGACACCGTCGATCTCCGCATACGAGTGCATGACGGATCGTGCGTTTGCGTCGAGAATCGCCATCTCGAACGGCACCATCAGCACATCAGCCAACTCGCGGGGTCCCACCGAGACGGGCGCAAAGTTGCGGCCAGCCTTGGACGATGAGTACCCGACAAAGTGCTTCAGGGTGGCGTGCGCGCCATGCGCTTGAACACCCTTCACGTACGCAACGCCGATCTCACCAACGAGGTACGGGTCCTCGCCAATGCACTCCTCAACACGGCCCCACCGGGCATCGCGCACCACATCCAGTACGGGCGCGAGGCCTTGGTGGATCCCCAGTTCCTTCATCGAGCGGCCGATGAGTTCACCCATCCGCTCGATCAAGGCCGTGTTGCCCGTTGCCCCCCATGCCAGCGGCGTGGGGAACGTGGCGGCCTTCCACGCCGACAGGCCCGTGAGGATCTCCTCGTGGACCAACGCCGGAATGCCGAGTCGGGTGTTCTCCGTGAGCTGGCGCTGACGCATCCAGAGATACTTCGCGCGCTCGTTCGGGTCATGCGGATTAGTCCCGTACACCCGCGTGAGGTGCCCGAGACCATGCGCAATTGCATCGTCCAAACGACCCGTGGAGCTGAGTTCGCCCTGGAGGGGGGCGACGGAGTCGCCCTCCTCCCCTTCCCAGAAGCCGACGATCTGAGCGAGTTTCTCGTCCAGCGTCATCTGGGCAACGAGGGCCAGCACCCGCTCGCTGGGGGCGGCGGGAGTTGAGGCAGTCATTGATTATCCCTTCACGGCTCCGGTGAGACCGGACACGATTCGCTTCTCCATCAGCGTGAAGAACGCGATGGCTGGCAACATTGCCAAAGAGAGGAACGCCAGGATCAGCGCGGTATCTTGCGAGCGGTCCGTCTGGAACCTCGCAACGCCAAGCGGCAACGTGGTCCACTCCGAGCCCTGCACCAACAACAACGGCAGCAGGTACGCGTTCCATGAACCAACAAAGGCGAGCACGCCAACCGTCACGAGTGCCGGCGTCGTGAGCCGCAGGAGAATCCGGAAGAAGAACTGAATGCGGCCAGCACCGTCAATGGCGGCGGCCTCTTCGAGCTCCCTGGGAATCGCCTTCACAAACGGTCGCAGGATCACGATCGTCACTGGTAATTGGAACGCGATCTGTGGCAATACGAGGCCCCATGGAGTGCCTGGTAGATGCAACTTGAGCAACACCAGGTACAGGGGCAGTGCGGCCACCGTGATCGGGAACAGCAGACCCGCGGTGAAGAAGGTGTACATACCTTCCCTGCCACGGAACTCGTAACGGGCGAGCGGGTACGCCGCCATGACACCGAGCAACACCACACCGAGCGTGGTGAACAGGGCGATCACGGTGGATGCGAACATCATCTTCCAGAACGCACCGTCGCCGATGATCTGGGAGTAGTTGGTCCACACGAACGGCTTGGGCAAACCCACAGGCGTCTTGGACAACTGACCACTCGTGCGGAAGCCGGAGTAAATGACGTACAAGACGGGCACAATGCAAAACGCTGCAGCGAGAATGGCCGCAATGTACGACCCCACGCCAATCTTCTGAGCCGAGCCCTTCTTGCGCTTCACTCCATAGTTGACGGATGTCACCTCGGCACTCATGCCGCACCGCCTTCCCCTTGGTTGTCGCGACGCATCACGAACCGCATGAACAACAAGGCAGCGGTAAGCGAGATCACGAACAGGACAATTGCAGCGGCAGTCGCGTAACCGTATTGCCGCATACGGACTGCGCGGTCGATGACGAACATCGCCATGGTGTACGAAGTGTCAAATGGCGCACCGTTATTCGTCAGTAGTCGCGCCATATCGAAGAGTTGTATCGATCCGATGATGGACAAGAACATCCACACACGAATCGTCGGGCCAAGGAGCGGGATCGTGATACGCCGCTGGACTTGCCACCACGACGCGCCATCGATCGACGCTGCCTCGAGAACCTCATCCGGGACGCCCTGCAGTCCCGCAAGGAACAAGATGATCGCGAGGCCCACGTACTTCCACGTGAGAACGAACATCATGGTCCACATGACGAGCTTCGTGTCCGACAGCCAGCCGATAGCGTCGGCTGGTTTGTCAAACACACCTAGCTGAATTAGTGCGGTGTTAAGCACTCCACGCTGGTCAAGGATGAGGCGCCACATCGCACCTGCAATAACCTCGGCGACCACGTAGGGAACGAAAATCATCGTGCGGAAGGCCGCACGGAAGCGGAGCTTGCGGTTCATCAAGAGCGCCACACCCAGGGCGAGTGGGCCCTGAATCAGCAGCGACATCACAACGACGAACGCGTTGTTTTTCATCGAACTGATGAAGACGGAGTCTTTGAGGACGTTGGTGTAGTTCTCGAAGCCGATGAACTTGCCGAGGTCACCGCCTCCATCCCAGTGGAAGAAGGAGACGTAGCCGGCCAGCACGACCGGCAAGATGACGAAGGTGGCGAAGACGACTAGCGCCGGACCGGTGAAGAGCGCGATCTCACCCCAAGGGGTGGACTTGCGAACCCGGTTCGTGGTGCCAGTAGCGGCCGGCCCCGCCGACGGCGCTTGCGCGCCGCCGGCGGAACCGGTCTCCCCACCTAAGGCTTCCCGATTGACGGTCACGGGCTTGCCTTCCTTTCGGGGTTGGTAGGGATTACTGCGCTTCTGCGGCTGCGATCATGGCAGCCGGGATGTCCGCGGGAGCAGCGCTACCGGCGAACAGCTGGATGATCGCGTCGTTCATCTTTCCACCCACGGTCGGACCGTAGGAGGTGTCCAGCCAGAGCTGGAGGTAGTTCGACTTGCCCATGTACTCGGCGATCACCTTGAGGTTGGGGTCAGTAACTGCACCCTGAGCGGCCGGAGCCGACGGAATACCGCCAACCTCAGCTGCGAAGCGGCTCAGCACGTCGTCGCTGGTGATGTACTTCAGCAGGTCAACGCACTCATCGGGAGCGTCAACGTAGCAAGAGAAGCCGTCACCACCACCGAGCATGGCGGTCGGGTCACCCTTGGCGCCGTCAATCGACGGGAAGGGGAACCACGAGAGGTCCGCGAGCAGAGCGTCGGGGTCGTCGACCAGACCGGTCATAACCGAGACGTTCCACTGACCCATGAGCTCCATGGCAGCGTTGCCGTTGGCAACGAGACCAGCCGACGAGGTTGCACCCTCCTGAGCGGAGGTCGCAGCAAAGCCGGTGTTGAAGGGCTCCGTGTCGATGAACTCCTTGAGCTTCTCACCGGCGGTGACGAAGCACTCGTCCGTGAAGTCGAGCGTGGAGTTCGCTGCCTGCAGCACGTCTGACGGGCAGCTCTGGAGTGCAAAGTTGTACCACCAGTGAGCAGCCGGCCAACCGCTGGCAGCACCAACGGCGATCGGCTCAATGCCGGCGTCCTTCAGCTTCTGGACAGCGTCGCTGAGGTCAGACAGCGTCTCCGGCGTGCCTTCGATGCCAGCCTGCTCGAACAGCGAGGGGCGGTACCAGATGCCCTCAGGACCGAACTGGTAGGGAAGACCGTAGGTCTTGCCATCCACCTGCCACGGAGCGACCGAGCCACCCAAACGGGCCACATCGTCGTCCACCATGCCAGTGAGGTCCTTCAGGTAGCCGTCAGCCACCTGAGCAACCATTTCGCCGCCGCCCCACTGCTGGAACAGGTCGGGAGCTTCACCGGACTGCAGAGCAACAGGAATGCGGGTGCGCTGGAGGTCTTCGTTCTGAATGCCCTCGACGTTAACCGTCACGTGGGGGTTCAGAGCTTCGAACTCGTCAGCGACCGTCTGCCAGAAGCCCAGAGCCGGGTCTGCGGTTGCGTTGTGCCACCACGTGATGGTGACGGGAGCCTTGTCGGAGCCCGTTGCACCACCCGACGCGGCGGGGGATTTGTCGTCGTCGCCACCTGAGCTGCACGCAGCAAGCAGCAGAGCGGACGAAGCGGCTACTGCCGCGAAGACGCCGTAGCGTCGCATGTTCGCCATTGCGGTTCCTTTCAGTCGTCATTGACCATGCCGAACGCGCTCACTCTTCCACGCGACGGTTGGCTCGTCAAACCTTATCGATAACGTTTTCACAACGATGAAAAGAACGGTGTAGCATCTCAGCCATGGGACCCACCGCTCGGGTGAAACTTGCAGACGTCGCCGCCAAGGCTGGCGTCTCCGTGGCGACGGTGTCCAAGGTCGTCAATGGGCGTTATGGCGTCGCGAAAGAGACGATGGCCCTCGTACAAGAGGTCATCGACGAGCTTGGTTACGTCGGAAACCTGGGCGCCTCCGGGCTGCGCAGTTCGCGCACCAATGTGCTGGGGATCCTCGTTGCAGACTTCGAGCCGTACAGCGCCGAGTTGATCAAGGGCGCCGCGAAGGCCACGCGCAACACGCAGTATGACTTGCTGTCGTATGCGGGTGGCGAGGTTCCCGCATGGGAGAAGCGGTCGCTTGCGAGGCTCGGCGGAACACTCATTGACGCCGCTGTTGTCGTGACGCCCACGTCTCTCGATACCGCGATCAGCGTCCCGGTTGTCGCCGTTGACCCCCACTACGGGCCGCACTGGCTGCCCACGATTGACTGTGACAGCTTTGGCGGATCTCGCGCCGCGACGCAACACCTCATCGCGTTGGGACACCGCCGCATCGCGTTCCTCGGCGGACGTGAAGAACTTGACTCGTCCCAGCTTCGTGAAGCGGGGTTCCGTGAGGCCATGCGGCTGGCGGGCATTCCGGTCGAGGAAGAGCTCGTGCGCGACTCGCGCTATGACCCCGACGCCGCCTTGCGTATCGCTGAAGACTTCCTCACCCTTCCCGAGCCGCCCACGGCGGTTATCGCGGCCAATGACGTCACCGCCATGCGCGTGATTGAGGAAGCGAAGGAACTGGGATTGTCCGTTCCGCGCGATCTCTCAGTTGTCGGCTTCGACGACATTCCCGACGCTGCCCTGTGCGAGCCGCCGCTCACCACGGTGCGTCAGCCGCTCCAGGACATGGGCGCGGCAGCGATGACGATGCTGCTCGACATCCTTGAGGGCCGCGAGCACGAGCACCACATCCGCATGGACGTTGACCTCGTCGTCCGCGCCAGCACCGCTCCCCCGCGCGACTAACCCGCGCCAGCGTCGGCCCCACCGGCACCCAGCGTCGCGCCCGCACCACTTTTCGCCCCCCTGACCCCGCAACCCCGCTCACCGCGGCGCGGGCAGGCCGATTTGTGGTGCTCACGCGACAAGGGGGCCGGCATAGGGGGCCGGCATAGGGGGCGGCATGCGGGGGCCGCATAGGGGGACGGTGTGGGCAGGCGCGACAGAGGGACGGTGTGGGCGGGCGGCAGGGCCGACGCTGGGGTCGCCTGAGCGTCGGCCGTAAACGCCACACGGCGGCCGCCACCAAGAAGGTGACGGCCGCCGCGGACCGGGAGTGAGAAAGGGCTAGCGCCCGTACAACTGTTCCGTCGCACGGCGGTACTGCTCGCGCACCACCGGCTGCGGATCGGGATCAATATGCGTGTCCATCGCCACCTGCCACGCGGGACGCTCCCCAGTGAGTGCCCACGCCGCCTGAACAGTGGCACCCATGGCGACGTACTCGCCCGGCTTCGGGATGTCGATCGGAAGGCCGAACACCTGTGCGGCGGCTCGGCCGACGGCGGGGTTGAACGCCGCGCCACCAACGAGCAAGATGCGCTTCGCATCGAGACCGTGTGCCCGGACGGCGTCGACGCCGTCAGCGAGGCCGCACAACATTCCTTCGACGTGCGCGCGCGCGATGTTGGCGCGGGTCGCCGACGCCAAGGTGAGTCCCAGCAGGCTCGCCGTCGCGTCGGGCCGGTTGGGGGTGCGCTCGCCCTCGAAGTACGGCACGAGCGTGACGCCGCCCGCGCCGGGCTCGGCGGACAGCGCGAGCTCGGCTAGCCCATCGAAGTCCACCTCAAGCAGGCGCGTTGCGGAGTCGAGAACGCGGGCCGCGTTGAGGGTGGCGACGAGCGGCAAGAACTGGCCCGCAGCGTCGGCAAAACCTGCGATGGTGCCGGTCGCGTCGCGGACGGGCTCGGGGGTCACGGCAAAGACGGTGCCCGACGTGCCAAGGGACACGACGACGTCTCCCTCGCCGGCACCGAGGCCCAGGCCAGCACCCGCATTGTCACCTGCACCGGGGCCAACGACGATGTCCGTGGCCCCGTTGTATGCGACCCTTCCAGCACTTTCGTTGGGGGCGACCACCCGCGGCACGACGACGTCGTGGCCGAGTGCGGCGACGAGGAGTTCGCGGTCGTACTCTCCCGTCGCGGGATTCCAATACCCGGTGCCCGACGCGTCGGACCGGTCGGTGGTGAGCGCGTCGAGGTTGGCGCCGAGTGGCGAGGCGCCCTCGGGCCCGTAGCCCATGAGCCGCCACGTGAGCCAGTCGTGTGGAAGTGCCACAGCGGCAACGCGCTTCGCGTTCTCGGGTTCGTTGTCCCGCAACCAGCGAAGCTTTGTTGACGTGAATGACGCAACCGGCACCAGGCCCGAGCGCGCCACCAGCGTCTCAGCGCCGAACTCGGCGATGAGGTCCTGCGCCGCCTGTGCGGAACGCGTGTCGTTCCACAAGAGCGCCTCACGCACCACGTTGCCCGTCGCGTCGAGCGCCACCATGCCGTGCTGTTGGCCGCCGACGCTGATCGCGGCGACGTCCTCGAGGCCACCGGCGTCGTCAATCGCGGTGAGAAGCGCGGTCCACCAGTGGTCGGGATGCACCTCGGTGCCGTCGGGGTGCGAAGCGCGGCCACTACGGACCACGTCGCCCGAGGCGAGGTCGCGAATGACGACCTTGCAGCTCTGGGTGGAGGAGTCGACTCCTGCGACGAGCGTCATTGCTGTCTCCAAATGTGTGTCGAGGGGATGAGACGAATGGCCGGCCCGCCTCTGCGATGCAGAGCCGGGCCGGCCGTCACGTGCGATTAGCCGCGGGCGCCCATGAGGTGCTCGACGGCCAACTGCTGGACGCGGACGTAGCCGAAGCCCTCGCCGTTGTAGTAGGCGTCGGCGTTGAAGTCCTCGTAGGCCGACTTGTCAGCCTTGAGGTCCTCGATCGACTCGCCTGCGGAGAGCGTGGGCTGTGCGAGCTGGTCGTTCTTGGCGGCCTTGAGGGCTTCCTGAACCTCCGCGTCCGCACGGAACGCCTTGGCGCGCTCCTTGAGCAGGAGGTACATGCGGATGTTGGCGCGAGCCGACTCCCACACGCCGTCGAAGTCCTCGGTGCGCGACGGCTTGTAGTCGAAGTGGCGGGGGCCGGTGTAGGCCTTTCCACCGTCCGGGCCACCGTTCTCAAGGAGGTCAACGAGCGAGAAGGCGTTGATGAGGTCGCCGTGTCCAAACACGAGGTCCTGGTCGTACTTGATGCCACGCTGACCGTTGAGGTCGATGTGGAACAGCTTGTCCTGGAAGAGCGCCTGAGCGATGCCTGCAGTGAAGTTGAGGCCCGCCATCTGCTCGTGACCAACCTCAGGGTTGAGGCCCACGAGTTCGGGGTGGTCGAGAGTCTCGATGAATCCAAGTGCGTGACCCACCGTGGGCAGCAAGATGTCACCACGGGGCTCGTTGGGCTTGGGCTCGATGGCGAACTTGATGTCGTAGCCGTTGTCGATGACGTACTGGCCAAAGATGTTGGCTGCTTCGCGGTAGCGCTCGAGGGCGACGCGGGTGTCCTTCGAGAAGTCGTACTCCGCACCTTCGCGCCCGCCCCACATGACGAAGGTCTTGGCGCCGAGCTCAGCGGCGAGGTCGATGTTGCGCAGGATCTTGCGCAGCGTGAAGCGACGCACGGCACGGTCGTTCGACGTCACGCCACCGTCCTTGAACACCGGGTGCGAGAACGTGTTGGTGGTGATCATCGGGATCACCATGCCGGTCTCGTCGCAGGCCTTCTTCAGTGCATCAATCGCCTTGCGGCGGTCTGCCTCAGAGGAGCCGAACGGGAAGAGGTCGTCGTCGTGGAACGTCATGCCGTACGCGCCGATTTCCGACAGCTTGTGAATAGCCTCAACGGCGTCAAGCGGACCACGCGTGGCCGAGCCGAAGGGGTCTTGCGCGTTCCAGCCGATAGTCCACAGACCAAATGTGAACTTGTCGTCGCGCGTGGGGGTGGGGGCCATGGTGTGCACTCCGATCATCATCGATCAATAGTTGTCAGTGGGAACATAATTCCCCAAAGTCACGGTGTCAACCCGTGACCTAGGACTAAGAGGTGAACCGGGTCACCTCGAAAACGTTATACATGCTCCAGCATAATCACGATCAGGTAACACCCGCATGCCAGGAGTTGGCAGTGAGCCTCGAACCGGTTATATGTTTGCGGGGTCAACTTAGTGTGACGCCACGATGCAGGAGCCTGACGAAGGAGTGAGGCAGGGTGTTTTGTCCAAGGTTTGCGGTAAACCAACCGCGATTGACCTCCGACACACCCCTCTCCCCCCTCCGCCGGGTGAGCGCATCGTTATCTCCGCAAACGCGTAAGGCATCGATGCCAAACCGCGCCCGGAGAAGCGCAACCGCAGAGTGCCACTCGGCACACAAGGAAGGGAAAACTGCGCAATGAAGAAAATGAACAAGCTCGCACTCATCGCGGGCGTCGGCGCCATGGCGCTCACCCTGGCCGCTTGCTCTTCGGACAGCGAGTCGGGCGAGACGACCAAGGCAACGAGCGGTGGCGGTGGCGGCGACGCTGCTGCCGAGTGCAGCGTCGGCATCGCGATGCCGACCCGCTCGCTCGAGCGCTGGATCAACGACGGTGAGGGCCTCAAGGCCCTGCTGGAAGACGACGGCTGCACCGTTGACCTCCAGTACGCCGACAACAAGACCGACCAGCAGATCTCGCAGCTCCAGAACATGATCGCCAACGGTGCGAACATCCTGGTGATTGCGTCGATCGACGGCACCACCTTGGGCCCCGTGCTCGAGGAGGCCGCCTCTGCTGGTGCCACGGTCATTGCTTACGACCGCCTCATCAACGGCACGGAGAACGTGGACTACTACGCCACGTTCGACAACGAGTCCGTGGGTACCCTCCAGGGTCAGTTCATCGAGGAGACCCTCGGCCTGGCCGACGGTGAAGGCCCCTACAACTTCGAGCCGTTCGCCGGTAGCCCCGACGACAACAACGCGAAGTTCTTCTTCAAGGGCGCCTGGGACGTGCTGAGCCAGTACGTCGACAGCGGTCAGCTCGTGGTCCAGTCGGGTAAGGCTCCCGGCTCGGTCGACGACTGGCAGTCCATCGGCATCCTCGGCTGGGGCTCGGATGACGCCCAGGCCGAAATGGAGACCCGCCTCTCGTCCTTCTACACGGACAAGAAGGTCGACGTCGTCCTGTCGCCGAACGACTCGCTCGCCGTTGGTATCGCGCAGGCACTCGTCAACGCTGGTTACACCGGCGACGACTTCCCGGTCCTCACGGGCCAGGACGGTGACAAGTCTGCCGTTTCCAACATCCTCAAGGGCAACCAGTCCATGACGGTCTGGAAGGACACCCGCCTCCTCGGCGAGCGCGTGCAGATGATGATTCAGTCGCTGCTCGCGGGCGAAGAGCCTGAGGTGAACGACACCGAGACGTACGACAACGGCGTCAAGGTTGTTCCGTCCTACCTCATCACGCCCGAGGTCGTCACGGCCGACACGGTGGAGTCGAAGCTCATTGAGTCCGGCTTCCTTAAGGCTGAGGACGTAGGCCTCTAAATACCACTGAGGCGGTGGCGTCCGCGGGCAACCGCGGGCGTCACCGTCCGGTGCGTCACATCAACTCGGAAGGAACACCGTGTCGGACCTCATCCTCCGCATGAAGGACATCGTCAAGGAGTTTTCCGGCGTGCGCGCGCTCAGTGGCGTGTCGCTCGACGTCACTCGCGGCGAGATCCACGGCATCTGCGGTGAGAACGGCGCCGGAAAGTCGACCCTTATGAAGGTCCTCTCCGGCGTTTATCCTCACGGCAACTTCGAAGGCGACATCGAGTTCGACGGCAAGCCCGCCGTATTCCGCTCGATCAACGACTCCGAACATGCTGGCATCGTCATCATTCACCAGGAACTGGCGCTGTCGCCGTACCTGTCCATCGCCGAAAACATCTTCCTCGGCAACGAGCGCGCCAAGAACGGCGTGATCGACTGGCACGAGACCAACCACGCCGCAAAGCAACTCCTTGACCGCGTCGGGCTGCGTGAAGATGTGACGACTCCCGTCCTCCACCTCGGCGTCGGTAAGCAACAGCTTGTCGAGATCGCCAAGGCACTGTCGAAGGACGTCAAACTTCTCATCCTCGATGAGCCCACTGCCGCGCTCAACGATGAAGACTCCGCCCACCTGCTTGGACTGATCAAGGGCCTCCGCGACGAAGGCATCACCTCGATCATCATTTCTCACAAGCTGCAAGAGATCCGCTCTGTTGCCGACAACATCACGGTCATTCGAGATGGTCACACCGTTGACAGCTTCTCGATGCAGGAAAAGGACAACTCCGAGCAGCGTCTGATCCGCTCGATGGTGGGACGTCCGCTTGAGAACCTCTACCCCGAGCGCAACGTCGAGATCGGCGAGGAGGTTTTCCGCGTCGAGAACTGGAACGCCTTCCACCCGGTCGACACCGGCCGCCAGGTGATTCACAACGCCTCGTTCTACGTGCGTGCAGGCGAGGTGGTCGGATTTGCCGGCCTCATGGGTGCTGGCCGGACCGAGCTCGCGATGAGCATCTTTGGCCATCAGTGGGGCACCAAGATCTCGGGCCAGGTATTCCGGCACGGTGAGCGGATCGGCACGAGCTCAGTGTCGGAAGCAGTCGCGAACGGCTTGGCGTACGTGACCGAGGACCGCAAGCGTTTTGGTCTCAACCTCATCGCCACCGTGGCGGCAAACGTCACGGGTGCCAACATGAGCGAGGTTTCTCGGCACGGCATCATCGACCTTCACGATGAGATTGAGGTGGCGGAAAAGTTCCGCGCCGCGCTCAACATCAAGACGGAATCGGTGTTGCGCGAGGTCGGCACTTTGTCTGGCGGAAACCAGCAGAAGGTTGTGCTGTCAAAGTGGCTCAACACGAGCCCTGAGATTCTCATCCTCGATGAGCCCACACGCGGTGTCGATGTGGGCGCAAAGTACGAGATTTACGGCATCATCAACGACCTCGCCGCGCAGGGCAAGGCGATCGTGGTGATTTCGTCGGAGCTCCCCGAGCTCCTGGGTGTGTCCGACCGCATCTACACGATCGCAGAAGGACACATCACCGGTGACGTTCCCCGTAAGGACGCCACGCAGGAACGACTCATGCAACTGATGACTGTGGGAGATAACTAACGATGTCCGAAGCAACGACTACTGAGCTTGCTACTGAGAAGCGCAAGCTCAACATCAACGCGCGTGACTATGGACTGCTTGGTGCGCTGCTCGTCATCGTGGCGCTCTTCCAGTTCTGGTTCACCGACGGCAAGCTGCTTTCCGGCGGTAACCCCAACTTCTTGATCAGCCAGAACGCCTACGTGGTGATCTTGGCCATCGGCATGGTGATGGTCATCATCGCCGGGCACATCGACCTCTCCGTCGGGTCCCTTGTCGC
>JAEZXC010000031.1 GCA_023442845.1 Actinomycetes bacterium
CCGCGGAAACCCCTTTAAGTGCCGTCCTGTGAGGCGGAGAAGGAGGTCGCCAGTGACTGGCACCATTCTTGGCGCGCCCGATATGGCTCGCGCTCTCACCCGCATTGCGCACGAAATTCTCGAACGCAACGGTGGCCCCGACGACATCGTCTTGCTCGGCATCCCTACTCGTGGCCTTCCTCTTGCACGCCGGCTCGCAGAGCGAATTGCGCGGGCAGAACCGAGCTTTGATCCCGACAGCCGCTGCGGATCTCTCGACATCACGATGTACCGGGACGACCTGCACCGTCAGCCCACCCGGCCCATCGGCCCCACATCACTGCCAAGCCACGGTATTGACGACGCGATCGTCGTGCTCGTCGACGATGTCTTCCATACCGGGCGCACCATTCGCGCCGCTCTCGACGCGATCAAGGACCTTGGGCGTCCGCGCGCAGTGCAACTCGCCGTGCTCGTCGATCGCGGACACCGCGAATTGCCGATTCGCGCCGACTTCGTCGGAAAGAACATCCCGACGTCCCGCAGCGAGCGTGTGGCAGTACGGCTTGAGGAGATCGATGGCGACGACGCCGTGGTGCTGACGGGGGGCGACCGGTGAAACACCTCCTCGGCACAGAGACGCTGACCCGGGAAGAAGCGATTCTCATCCTCGACACCGCCGAGCAAATGGCAGCGACTCAAGAGCGCGAAATTCGCAAGCTCCCGACGCTCCGTGGCAAGACCGTTGTCAACCTCTTCTTTGAGGACTCAACCCGCACTCGGATGAGTTTCGAAGCAGCAGCAAAGCGCCTCAGCGCCGACGTCATCAACTTTTCGGCAAAGGGTTCGAGTCTTTCCAAAGGCGAGAGTCTCAAAGACACCGCGCTCACGCTGCAGGCCATGGGCGCCGATGCCGTTGTCATCCGCCATTGGGCGTCGGGAGCTGCGTATCAGCTCGCACGCGGAGAATGGCTCCACGGGTGCGTCCTCAACGCGGGAGATGGGACGCACCAACACCCCACGCAAGCACTTCTCGACGCTTACACGGCCCGACGCCACCTCGTCACCTCTCCGACGGGAGCGGGCCTCGACGGGCTCCGCATCGCCATCGTGGGCGATGTGCTTCATTCGCGCGTCGCCCGCTCGAACGTCTACCTCCTCACGACGTTGGGCGCAAAGGTCACCCTGGTAGCCCCGCCGACGCTCGTGCCGGTTGGCATTGGGCCATGGCCTGTCGATGTCTTCCACAGTCTTGATGCGGCGATCGATGCGAACGAACTTGATGCCGTCATGATGCTTCGTGTCCAGCGCGAGCGCATGACCGGCGGGGGAGCGGCGTACTTTCCAAGCCCGGAGGAGTACACGAGGCTGTTCGGCCTTGATGGTGCGCGGCTGGCGCGGCTTCCCGAGCACGCGATTGTCATGCACCCAGGGCCTATGAACCGCGGTCTTGAGATCTCAGCGGAGGCGGCAGACAGCGCGCGCTCCGTCATCGTTGAACAGGTAGCGAATGGTGTGGCGGTGCGCATGGCTGCGCTATATCTGCTGCTGGCGGGAGAGGTACGCGCGTGAGCAGGGCCTATGTGGTGAAGGGTGTGTCGCTGTATGGCGACACGTCGGCAGATATCGCGATTGTCGATGGGGTGATCGTCGATTCGCCACCCGTCGGTGCGACCGAGATCGATGCCAGTGGACTCATCGCATTGCCTGGGTTGGTGGATCTCCACACCCACTTGCGCGAACCCGGGCGTGAGGACGCCGAGACGATTGAGACCGGCTCAAGAGCGGCAGCGCGTGGTGGCTGGACCGCTGTTCACGCGATGGCGAATACCAACCCTGTGGCAGACACCGCCGGTGTTGTTGAGCAGGTGTGGAGCCGCGGCCAGGAGGTCGGCCTCGTTGACGTGTTCCCTGTTGGTGCTGTGACAGTTGGAATTAAGGGAGAGTACTTAGCCGAGATGGGCGCCATGGCGCACTCTCGGGCTCGCGTCCGCCTCTTCAGCGACGACGGCCACTGCGTGAGCGACCCGGTCATCATGCGGCGAGCTCTCGAATACGTGAAGGCCTTTGACGGCGCCGTCATTCAGCATGCGCAGGACCCGCGCCTCACGGAAGGCGCTCAAATGCACGAAGGGGAGGTGTCAGCAGAGCTCGGTCTGGCTGGCTGGCCCGCCGTCGCCGAAGAGTCGATCGTGGCACGCGACGTTCTCCTCGCCGAGCATGTGGGCTCGCGAGTCCACGTCCAGCACTTATCGACCGCGGGCTCTGTGGAAATCGTGCGGTGGGCAAAGGCTCGCGGAATTGCCGTGACCGCCGAAGTCACCCCACACCACTTGCTCCTCACCCATGAAGAAGCCCGCAGCTACGACCCTGTCTTCAAGGTGAATCCGCCACTTCGCACTCAAGAAGATGTCGAGGCACTAAGAGCAGCCTTGGCCGACGGCACGATTGACATCGTCGCGACGGACCATGCTCCTCACGCGGAAGAGGACAAGGACTGCGAGTGGGCGTCAGCATCCTTCGGGATGCTTGGCCTGGAAACCGCCCTTGGCATTGTTCAGCACGTCATGGTTGACAGTGGGCTCCTCTCCTGGCGCGACATCGCACGGGTCATGTCGGAGACACCTGCACGGATTGGTCGCGTTGATCACGCCCATGGCCGAC